>JAKQNG010000108.1 GCA_029565915.1 Deltaproteobacteria bacterium | reverse complement strand
GAGGTCTTTTCTTGGGTTTTGGGCTGCATCAAATCACCAGCTTTTCGGGCCGATCGGCGGTTTCATGGTGATTTGATCACGAATCACAACGAAAAGATATCAATCTTCCCGGGGCCTTTGCGGTTTTTCAGGGACGACTGGATAACATCAAGTTGTTATTTGAGCAACATGAATAACAACTACATGTTATTTGCGAATCAGAGATCTGACCCGTCATTCCGGGATCCGCAATGGTTCAGGCGTAGAAGCGGTTGCGGGCAGAGGTATTGTAAGGGGCCCAGTCGATGGTAAACGGCGTAACTGTGCTCACACCGTCGCGCCATCGGACCGTGAGCCCGCGGGGGGTCACTTCGTGGTAGTTGCTGGTTTCGGGCAGATCCAGGCAGGTCTCCCCTCCGGCGGAGAACAGCGTGTACAGGCTGGCATCGGGAAACGCGTACTCCTGGCGGAAGCCTTCGACGATGCGCTCGTGCCCGCGCACCATGGTCGAACAGCCGATCCTGGCCATGAAGCGCCGGAACTGCGCTGTCCCGTAACCGAAACGGGCCACCTGCTGCTGCAGCTCGTCGGGGACCGCGTCCGTATCGGCCGGATCGCTCCATATCATTTCAAAGCGCACGCCGGGGTCGTTCAGCGATGACAGATCCTGCCATTTGTCGCGCATGGAGGTATCGCGCGGAATCCCTCCGTGGGTGAAAATGATGCGATCGAAGGCAAGTGCCACAGGCAGCTCTTCAAACATCTGCATGTACTCTTTAAAGAACGCGTCGCTGGCAATGCCCTCCAGGTCCATCATGCCTTCGGCCGGGCGCACCGGGGCCAGGATGCGGCCCTTGTACTCCACATAGTATTCGTGGTTGCCCCGCAACATGATCACGGCATCCGGTGCAGTGACATAGAGCTGCATGACCGTGCGCAGCACGCCGTCGTAGCTGAACCGGCCGCGATCGATGTAGTCGCCGAGCAGGACGAGGCGCGTGTCCGGGTTCGCCGCGGGATCATCTTTGTGCGCCTGCACTTTGGCGAGAAAGTCGGTCTGCATGAGCGCCGCCTTCAGGCATGAATAGCAGCCGTGCAGATCGCCCAGCACGATCAGCTCGTAACCGGCGCTGGAAGAAGGGGGCAGCACGTGCACATATCCGTCGAGGAACGGCTCCTGCCCGGCGAAATCGGCAAAGCTTCCGGCGCCCGTCAACCGGCCGGCACCAGCGGCGCGCCTTGCGTCGAGCATGCTGCGCACCTTTCGGACCAGGGCCACGTCTTCGGGGGCCATCCTGCCAAAACTGGCGGGGTCCCGGGGATAGGCCTGTTCCAGGCGCTGGAAGAACGGGTGGTCCGCCGCGCGGGGGACGAGGGTCTGTTCCTCTGCCCACTGGACGTGTCCGGCCGACTCATCCTCGATCACCTCGAAATCGGTGATCTCCATGGGCTCGGCCAGCAGACGCTGCAGGTCGCTCCGGAGCTTCTCTTCGGCCGGATGAGCCACCCCGTCCGCAAGGATGAAGTCGTCGACGACCTTGAACAACACCTCACGCGCGGCCTCGTCAAACGGGCGGAGGAGCTCGTAGCAACGCAGGGTGAGCTTGGCGAGGACAAACTGCTCCTGGCTCTCCCCTTCGGCCACCGACTCGCTGAACAGGGCAACAATTTTTTTATCAATTCTGGCCGCTACGCGCTGGTACTGCTCAACCATCCGGTCGGTGGTGGCGAGACGCTGCAGCGGGTTGGCGACGGCCGCCTTCATGCGCTGGTCGACCAGGGCCGCGACCTTTTCCTGTACAAAGCGCTTCTCGGCCATGTCAAATCGGCCGTCCGCGTGGCCGAACGCGGTTAACAGATACAGGATCGCCAGCATCTGTCGCTTGGCGACTTCCGGGTCAGAGCTGAACTCAAAATTGGATTCCACGTTCCCTCCGGGGGTCGTTCACGTTGAAGTACGACGTGGGCCGGTTCAGGATATCTGTTCCAGGTAGTCGATGGCTTCCTGATAGTCCTTGTCTTCCTGAATGGCTTTTTTGACGAAGAGCTGGGCGCGCTTTTCGTCGCCCTGCTGATAGGCAATCCGTCCCTGCCGGAAAAATGACTCCGCCTTGGAGATGGGGCAGTCGCCCTTCATGAGGGAGATGTTCCGCAGCGCCTTCAGGGCGGTTTCCCATTCCTGGATTTCTTCGGCGAGATCCGCCACCCGGGCGATCAGTCCCGCATCCGAGCGGTCGCTGGTGGCCGCCTGTTCCAGCCAGTTCAACTGGCCCACCTTGTCGCCGTTCTTTTCGGCGATGCGGCCCATGCGCAGTTGAAGGGCCGCCAGCTCGGGGGAACGCTTTTTCGCGCAGGCGTCGATGGCATCCGTGGCGTGGGCTTCCGCACCTTCCAGATCGCCGTTTTCAATTTCGATGTCGATGGCCAGAACAGCGGCTTCCATGTTTTCCGGCTCCAGCGAAAGGGCTTCGTTGAGCGCCAGCAATGCCGTGTCCATGTCGCCGGCCTTCAGATAGGCGGTGCCGGCCTTCCGGAACAGGTCTGCCCGACGGGCCGGGTCTTCGGCCGCATTTGCGTCGTGGGCATGGAAGGACGCCAGCTCGCCCCACGCACCAATTTCTTCATAGATCTGTTTCAGGTCATCGCGCAGAGAGATGCCGTCGATGTTTTCGCGGTACACATATTCCAGTCCCCGGCGGGCGATCTCCAGCTGTCCCGTGCGACGACAGGCATCCGTCAGGATCCGGGCGATGTCGATCTGTTCGTGGTTGGCCGTGAGCACCGTCAACTTCTTGCAGGCCTCAATCACACCTTCCCAGTTTCCGGTCGCCCGCTCCACCTGCAGCAGGGCCTGCCATCCGTAGGTATCTTCCGCGGCTGTGGAGAGCCAGTCCACCAGCAGCGCGCGGCGGTCTTCGTGCCGTTGCACGGTTTCATAAAGGGCCGCCAGCTTGTACACGATGTCCCGCTCGGCCTCCGCGTCGCCGTTCGACGCGCACATGCCCCGACGGCTGCGCAGTATGGATTCCAGCCCGTCGGCCATGTCGGCGGGACGGATGTCAAAGGCTTCTTCCATGTCGGACAGGGCGCCATCCACGTCGCCAGTGGTTTTCAGCATGTCCGCGCGCAGGCGCAGCAGTTCAAAGCGCTGCGACGGTTCCTCTGTCCGCGCCAGTGTGGACGAAGCCTTCTCCAGCGCATCGTCCAGGTGGCCCGCCCGCTTCATGCAGTCGATGAGCCGGATGGTGAAATCCACGTTGTCCCCGAGCACGTCGCCAATGGCGGAGAGGGCGGCCATTTCACCGTCCACGTCCATCAGTTCGTCCCGGTAGAGGTCGGCGATTTCGCCAAAGGCCATGACCCGTGCTGCCGGATCCGACAACCCCGCGGCCGTGCGGCGAAGCATTCCCACAAGACCGGAGAAATCGCCCCTGGCGCGGAAGTCCGCTTCCAGCGCTTTTTTAATCTGATCGTTGTCGGGGATCCGCTCGTGGCCTTTTCGCAGGGTCCGGGTGGCACCTTCCCCGTCGCCCATCTCCGCGTAGGCAGAAGCCACCTTCAGCGTCAGCTCCGCCGCGGATTCGCCCTCTTCCGATGCCAGGGTCCGCTCCAGCAGTTCCACCCGCTCCCGTCCGTCCTCCTTCGGATCGAGGGTGTCGATCAGCGCCAGCAGCAGGGTTCGATCCGCGGGCACCACTTCCAGCGCCCGGCGATAGCAGGTGCGGGCAGCATCCCTGTCCACATGGCGACCCAGCTCGATGGCCAGTCCCCTTACTTCGTCTCCGGCGCGGCGCTCACAGGCCGACGCAAAGCGATCCGAGAGCAGCTCCAGCAGTTCGTCCGTGCTGCCCGACCGGATGTAGTAGTCCGACAGCATGGACAGGGCGCGGATGTTGCCCGGATCGTCCAGGAGGACATTTTTCATCACGTCCACCGCATCAGACGCCCGGTTTTCCTCGTGGAGCAGGAGTTCGGCCCACTTGAGACGAAGGCCGTTGCGCTCCGCCGGATCTTCGATGGCGTACATGGTTTCTTCCACCAGGCATTCAAATCCCTCGATATTGGCCAGATC
Organism: Deltaproteobacteria bacterium; assembly: GCA_029565915.1. GTDB lineage: Bacteria > Myxococcota_A > Polyangia > JAAYKL01 > JAAYKL01 > JAKQNG01. The sequence continues at coordinate 55,932 of JAKQNG010000108.1, read as the reverse complement.
TGCATAAATGTCGGCGAGGGGCTGCCAGGCTTCCTTTGCCCCCGGCCGCAGATCCAGCAGGCGTTCGTATACGCGGGCGGCGAGCAGCAGATCCCCCGCTTGTGTCCGCACGTGATCCGCCAGGGACACACCGAACCGGAAGACTTCCTCGTCGTCGGTGATGTCCGCCGCATCCATCATCTCCCGCACGGCACCCGCCAGATCGCCGGCGGCCTGACGGCGGCGTCCCATCTGCAGCATGGCCCAGGAAATCGCTTCCCCCTGTTCGGGATGGGTTTCGCGGCCCTCCACCATGCGGGTCATCAGGTTCTCCGCGGTTTCCTCGCGGCCGAGCTGAAGGGCCAGCGTGGCGCCTTCCTGCAGCTGGGCAGGGGTGGTGTCGTCGGATCTGGACAGCATCTCAAAGTATTCGAGCAGCAGCTCGTTGTCCTGGGATCGCCTTGCCACCTTTTCAAAAATACCGATCAGCCGTTTCGGGTCGGCACCGGAGCGGGCCACCCGACGCAGGATGCGTCCCGCCCGCTCAAAATTGTTCGACTGGGAAAACGCACTCGTCAACTGGGCAACGCCTTCGTCAAAGGTTTCGTCGCTGGACAGGTGGATTTCCGCCAGGCGGAACAGCGCGTCCACCTGGGCATCCTGGGCCACTTCCCCTTCGCCCATGTTTGACAGCAGCGTCAGCAGGCGGATCTGTTCGTCCCGATCGCCCCGGGCGCCGGCCAGCCGGGCACCCGTGCGGATCACATCCACCTCCCGCACCTCCAGTTCCTCCGCCTGGGCAAAGAGCCGCGCGGCCTCGTCGAGATCTTCGTTGCGTTCAATGCGGATCGTCACGAGCCGCAGCAGGAGCTCGCACCGCACCAGAGCGTCCACATCCCGTCGCGTTTTTTCCAGCAGCTCCGAAATCAGCCGGACATATTCATCAAAACGGTTCAGCTCCCGGGCAAGGGCCATGGCCGCATCGTGGTGGGTCGGCGCCCCGGGGTCCTCTTCCACCGCCTTCAGCCAGGTGTCGAATGCAAGGGCCCGCCGGGCTGGATCCGCACCATACAGGGCGGCCAGCTTTGCCAGTACCTTGCCCCGCACAATGTTCTTCTGCAGCACCGTGAGGCGCCGCGCGTAAATCTGTTCGAGCAGGGCGTTTTCCTGCAGGGCTTCCGCCCGCAGTTCCAGGGCGGCCGCCTGGGAATCATCCTGGGCAAGGGCTTCCAGGGCCGACTCCTGCAGCTCCGCCTTCTTGTCCGGTTGTCCCTTTTCTCCGGCAATCAGTGCCAGCTCCAGCAGGATCCGGGCAGGTCCGACCTCCGCCGTGGCCCCTTCGGGCTGCTCGCGCCGCACGGTCATGAGCAGTGAACGCCAGGTGCGATCTGCAAGGTCGAGATCGCCCTTTTCCCTGGCCAGTTCGGCCAGTCGACAGGCAATGGCCACGTTATGCGTGTCCATCTTCGCCGCCTGTTCCAGATGGTCGAGGGCGGTCACCAGGTCGCCCTGGGCGTGAAGGACGCTGGCCAGCTTGGCATGCATGGCGGCACGGGCCGGCGAACGGCGTCGGCCGAATCCCTCCAGAATCTGTTCCAGCAGCACCTTTGCTTCGTCGTACAGCTTTGCCTCCAGCAGGCTGTCGGCCAGCATCGCCTTTGCCTCGTCGTCTTCCGGATCGGCCTCCACCACGGTTTTCAGCACGCTCACCGCCCGGGCCGGTGTGCCCATCCGGGTGACATAGAGCTTCGCCGCTTCCCTGGCGTAGGCGAGCTGGGTTTTTCTGTCCTTCACGTTCTGCGTGGATTTCTCCAGAACCACGGCGAGCTTTTCGGTGACACCCTGTTCCCGGTACTGTTCCAGCAGCAGCTTGCGCACCTCTGCGTTCTGCGGCGCCTGTTCAAATGCATTTTCGAGAATCTGCGTGGCATCGTCCCCACGGCCGATCTGCAGCCAGGTCCGCGCCAGCCGGATCATGGTGGATACGCGTTCTTCGGAGCCGGCGATTTCGAGCCGCGCCAGCAGCCAGTGGGCGGCCTGGGCCAGATCGCCCTTTTTCGCGTGCAATCGCGCCAGGGCATCCAGCGTGGCGGCCGACGTGCGCAGCTCCGCTACTTTTGTCCAGGCGTCAATGGCCCGATCCCGATCCGAGAGGCGGGTTTCGCAGATGGCGGCCATCCGATCAAACAGGGCGGCGGCCCGCTCCCGATCACCCGCGGTCAGCAGGTACTCCGCCTGTTCGCCCAGAATGCGGGCCAGCTCGGTCCACTGGCCCCGGACTTCCAGCAGTTCCTGCACCGCCGCCAGCGACTCGGGATGGCCGGGAGCGTCCGCCAGATTCTGCCGCAGCAGCTCCGCGCGGGCATCGCTGCCCTCCAGCAGTCCCCCCAGTCGTGCCAGATCGAGGCGCAGCTGCACCTTCAGATCACCCCCACCGGCCAGCTCCAGACGCCTGCGCCGCACGGCGAGCAGTTCGAGGGAGCGGCTCTGTTTTTCGAGCAGCACGTCGAGTTTTTCGAGGGTGTCCACATCGTCGGGGGAGCGCTCGAGAATGCGCTGGTAGACTTCGATGGCCGCCGGTGCGTTGCCCGCTTCGGTCAGCATGGTGGCCGCCTGGGTCAACAGAAAGCGATGGCGCGCCGTATCAAAGGGAAGGGCCGATCCTTCCAGCAGGAACTGGGCCGCCCGATCCCGCCGGTTGTTTTCCAGATCGAGCCGGGCCACCTGGGTGACCGCCTGGAGGGCGCACTCGGCCGCCGAAGGTCCGGCCGGCAGGGCGGTGCCCAGTCGCCACAGTCGGGCCGCCTCCTCGAACAGGTACACCACGTGGCCTCTGGTTTCCTCATAGTCATCAAGGGAATTGACCGCCGATTCCGCCGCCTTGAGCAGAGGCTCCAGTCCGGCCTGTTGCAACCGGTAGATGGCCCGGAGATTTTCCAGATACGCGCGACCCGGACGATCACTCTGAAACACGGCCAGGTGGAGCCGGGCCTCCAGATCGTCCGGATCCGCCGCCACCGCCCGCTCCGCTGCCGCGGTGGCCCGCCCGATGTCGTTGCACCGGTCGAAGTACCAGTTGCTGAGCTTCATTTCCAGGGCGCGCACAAGCCCGGGGCGCAGTCCCCTGGTCTCCGCGATGGCGTTTTCGAGGGAGGCGCACAGGGCGGCAAATGCATCCTTCGCCGCCGCCGCCGACTCCAGTATCCGCAATCCGTCCTCGTCCAGGGTGCCTCTGGTCTCAATGCCGAGAAACAGGGCGTACATGCCCCGCGCCCAGGCGCCGGCCCGGGCGGACAACCGGATGACCGACGAAATCAGCGCCGGATCGCTGTTTTTCTTCTTCAGGATTTCCACGCAGACCTGCAGGGCACCGTCGTAGTCCGCCAGATGGTCTTCGCGGATCTTCGCGGCGTGCCGCAGCAGCTCCACCTGCCGGGCGGAAGCATCCACCGCGACGGCGGCTGCCGATTCCAGTGCCTTTGCCGCCTCCTCCCATCCATCCACTCCATCCGCCAGCGCCAGAATATCCGATTCTACCGAGCTGTCGGAAGGGGAGAGGGGCAGTACCGCACAGAGCAGCGCAAAGGCCTCGCCGTTGTTGCCCGCTCGATCCTTCTGCAGCCGGGCGGCCTCCTTCATCACCTCGATGCGGCGCGGTTCGTCCGTCTCCAGACGGATGCGACGCTCCGTCAGGGCGAGCAGGCTGCGGATATCATCGGTCCGGCGACAGGCGGCGACGAGGATTTCCAGCGCTTGCGGAGCCACCGTGTCCACCTCCAGCAGGGCCGTCACCGCGGCCAGGGCCGCCGGATTGTCCGCCTGAAGGCCCAGTACATTTCCATACCAGGTGAGGCCGGCGGCCGGATCGTTGCGCTCCTTTGCATAGATGTCTCCCAGTCGCAGCAGCAGCTGCTGCACCCGCGCCCATTCGCCATCTGCGGCGCTCCGCAACAGGTCCGCCAGCTCGCTGTAGCGACCCGCGCGGCTCAGCAGATCGTCGAGCTGTTCCACCGCATCTGCCCGGGGGCCGTATTCGTTAAAGATGGAAATCCACGTGTCGATGGCCGCCGGCAGATCCTGCAGGTAGTTGAGCTGAATGCCCGCCACCTGGACGAGATCGCTGCGCCGCTGCTCCCGCAGCACGGGCGCTTTGGACCGCCGGAGAAGAAACTGTACCACGTCTTCCCAGTGCTCCTGCTGCTGCTGCAGGTGAATCACCGCACTCAGCGCTTCCAGATCGTTTTCGTTCTGGGCCAGCAGGGCGTTCCAGAACTCCAGCGCTTCCGCCGTGTTCTCCAGTTGCTGGGCGAGGCGCGCCGCCTCCTGCAGCACGGTTCGGCGCACCACCGCCGTGGGTTCCAGGGCGGCAATGCGCTGCAGCACGGGCAGTCGTTCCGCATCCTGTTCCGTGGTGGCCAGCAGCTGATCAAGGCGATAGGCCACCTTCAGGGCGGTGGAAGAATCGATGTCGGGCAGGGTCAGCAGCTGTGAATAGATTTCCACGGCGCTGTCCGTGTTGGACAGGTGATCCACGTACAGCTCCGCCGCGTCGCACAGGTGACTGACCCGGATGGCGTCGTCCGACGTGGCCAGAGCGGCCTGCTGCAGGGCCTCCGCCCGCAGATCGTAGCGCTTGGATCGCGACGACAGGATGCGCAGCTGTTTCTGGGCCTCCGCGTCCGACGGGTCCTGTTGCAGCAGAGCGGCATAGTGACCCATGGCCTCCACATCCCGCCCGAGAATGGCCAGCGCGCTGCCTGCCCGGCGGAACAGAGACGAACGATGCTCCGGATCGGCAAATGAGATGGCGGTTTCCAGGGCCGAGACCATGTCGTTGGGCCGGTTCGCCGCCTGATAGTTGACCAGCAGCAGGTCCAGGGCCCGCAGGCGCATGGCGGCGGGCACATCGCTGTTGTCCAGCAGCCGCCGACAGAGTGCGCAGGCCCGATCCAGGCCGGGGTGGTCCATCAGGATGTCCTTCAGCACGAACAGGGCTGCCTCGAACTCCCGGGTCTTTTCAATGTGGCAGTCGGCAATGGCGAGTCGCGTTTCCAGCGATTCCTCCGGCGTCATGACGGGGAGCTGGCCCTCCCAGAGGGCAATCAGGTCCATCCATCGTTCGCGTTTTTCGAGCATCCGTTCAATGGTGCTCATCCGTGACCGATTACCCCGGTCCAGATCCTGCAGCGCCAGCAGGTATTCCAGCGCCCGATCCGGCGCATCGGCCATGTCCCTCGCAATGCTTGCCGCCTCGTCGAGGAGTTCTTTCTTGCGCTCTTCGCTGCGGCTGCGGGCCAGGGCGCTGTCATACATGTTGAACAGGCCGTCCCAGTCACCGGCCGCGGACAGGATCTCGGTCAGGCGGTTGAAGGCCCAACGGGCGCCGTCGTCGATTTCGATGATGCGGCCGAGCAGAGACTGGATTTCTCTGGGTGAATCGCCGAACCACTCGTTGAAGAAGGCTACGGCGCGCTGGGCCACCTTTTCAAAAGTATCTCCGCTCAGCTTGGTTTCGAGGGCCCGCCGGTAAACCTTGGCCACCTTTTCTTCGTAGCCGGCGGTGTCACAGAATTCTTCCAGGTGGGTCCAGGCTTCTTCGCTGTCCCACGCGTTTTCCACCGCCGCGGTTGCCGCACTGAACGATTTTTCGAGATTGTCCTTGTTTGCGTTGGTGCTCATGTCTGCCCTCTCTCCTCCGTCGGTTGATTCACAGGTGCCCGCGAACAGAAAAGCAAGCTGTTAAAAGAGTTAAGAATTGTCCGGAATTAACTGCAGGGAAGTATACGGAATAAACGGCGGAGAGGCTGTACTGAACATTTGTTTCAACGGCGATTTCCGGTCATCGGCACACGAGCCGGAACGCAAACCGTCGGGCGTCATCCAGGGGCCTGCGCCAGTGTGTCGATGCGTCCGCGGAGACGGAGGCGGGCAGCATGCCCGGCGCCAGGGGGGCGCTGGACAGGACATACAGATATCCGCCGCTGCGCAACAGGCGCCGTCCCCGTGGGATCCACTGTTCGGGAGGAAATACGGCCTGGGCAACCGCGCCGTCGAAGGCCCCCGGCGGCAGTTCCCGATCCTGGGTCCGCACGACTGCCGCGCTGAGGTGGAGGAGCGACGTCACAAAGGTGAGAAAGTCGGCGCGCTTGCCCCGGGGCTCCGACAGGGTCACCTCCAGGGAGGGATACAGGATGGCCAGAGGCACGCCCGGGAGCCCGCCGCCGGACCCCACGTCCACCAGGGTTCCCCGGGGATGCACCACCGGCGCCACGGTGAGCGCGTCGAAGAGAGGGCCGTCCACAAAGGCCCGGATGTCCTTCGCACCGGTCAGATTGACCCGTCGGTTCCAGTCGCAGACGGCCTCCGCATAGGCGGACAGGGCCGCGACGGCATCCGGTCGGGACGGAAGACCCAGATGGGCCAGCAGGTGTTCGATGGTCTGTCCGATATCGGTCAAAAGCGGATTCCCCTGTTGTTTAGTGGAAATACCACGCCATTCTACATACACTCGAAGGTGCCGGTTGGAAAGCAACGGCGCGGGAGGTGAATTTGGATACGCAGCAGCTGGTGCGCGCGGCCTTCGGTCCGCAGGCGGAACTGACAAAAGAAGAAGGAATGGAGAAGGGCGCGTCCAGTCGTCGATATCGTCGGCTGCACCTCGCCGGTGACGGTGTGCCGTCCAGTGCGGTGTTGATGGAGCTGCCGGACGAGGCCATGAAGAGCGATGAGCAGACCGCCGGCAGTGTCCCCGGGGAACTGCCGTTCATCAATATGCAGAAGGCCATGGCCGCGTGCGGACTGCCGGTGCCCCGGGTGTATCTGGATGCCGTGCGGGACGGCGCGGTGCTGCTCGAAGACCTGGGCGTGGAAACCCTGAATGCGCGGATCGCGGGGCGGTCGGCGGAAGAAGTGGAGGACTGGTACGCGGAAGCGGCGGATCTGCTGGCCCGGATGCACCAGTCCATGTGGCCCGTGCCGGCCGGCTGTCAGGCACAGGAGCGGGAATTCGACTTTTCGCTGCTGCGGTGGGAACTCGACCACTACCGGGAGTGGGGCATCGAGGCGCTGCGGGGACAACCACTGGCGACGCCGGAGCGGGAAGCCCTGGACGGGGCCTTTGACGAGCTGGCGCGGGAAGTCGCGGCGCTGCCCCGGGGGTTCGTGCACCGGGACTACCAGTCCCGCAACCTGATGGTCACCGGGCCCACGCCCCGGGCGCGGCATCTGTCCATCATCGACTTCCAGGACGGACTGCAGGGCCCTCGCGTGTACGATCTGGTGGCCCTCCTCAACGATTCCTATGTGGACCTGCCGCCGGACGTGCAGTCCAGGGTCATCGAACGCTATGCCCGCCGCACGCGGATTCCCCGCGGTGAGGTGCAGTATGAATTCGATATCATCACGGTACAGCGCAAACTGAAGGACGGCGGGCGATTTGTATTCATCGACCGGGTAAAAGGTGATCCGTCGTATCTGCCGTTTGTCGAAAAGTCCTTTTTACGGGTGCGCCGGGTGCTCGAACGCCTCCCGGGCCACGGAGAACTGAAGTCGGCCCTTGCCGCCGCGGATCCCGTCCATTTCGGATGAGCCGCCGGCGTGTCGGAACAAGAGGAGTGTCATCATGAAAACCATTTCGACCGTGATCGCTTGCTGTGCCTTTGCCCTGGGGCTGTCTGCCTGCCAGGCAACGACCGACCGTCCGTCTTCAGATGCGGACACGGACAGCGACACTGATGGCGACACGGATGCGGACACCGACAGCGATGCGGACAGCGACAGCGATGCGGACAGCGACAGCGACACGGACAGCGACAGCGATACCGATACCGACACCGATACTGACACCGATACTGACACCGATACTGACACCGATACTGACACCGATACCGACACTGACACGGAGGAAGTGGACGGATTCGGCATCACGCGGCTGTATCCCTCCGTTGCCGACGGGATGTCCTGGGAAGCCCTGTGGGATTCAAATCCCAGGACCTTCAACTACGAAGATCCCGGCGACCCCTGGTTTGACGCGGATCACGGCAACGGCAGCTACGACGTGGAGGGAGATGGCATCCTGCAGATTTCGGGCAGTGTGCCGCGCATGTACGTCCACGATCCGGCTCTCGAAAGGCAGTGGCGGAATGTGGAGATCACCATGTATTTCATGCGCGTGGCGGACAGCGGCACAAACTGGGGTGGGATGGTCTCGTTTGCGCGCACCAACCACGGCACCACCGCCGACGAGGATGTTGACAAGTGCGACACCCGCGGCATCGGTGCGCGCATGCGCTACGACGGCTATGTCGACTTCGAAAAGGAAACAAACCATCCGGATTCAGAGTATGTGATGCATCAGGTGTACTGGTCCGGCGGTATGCCGCAGAACGTGTGGATCGGACACAAGCACGTCGTCTACGACCTGCCCGACGGTACGGTGAAACAGGAAATGTGGATTGACGAAACAGACGGTGCGGATGGCGGAACCTGGGTGAAGCTGATCGAGTTCATCGACGACGGCACAACCTTCGGCGCCGGCGCTTCTGCCTGTGCGGGGGGCGTTTCGCCATCCATGGCGCTCACGGCGGCACCCGATCGGGACGGGTCTGAGAGCGGCAAGCCGAACATCACCGTGTATTTCCGCAGCGACAACGTGGCCACGGACGGCCTGCTGTACAAGTGGGGCAGTGTGCGCGAGATCGAAGCTCCCGCCCTTGATTAATCCAACCGTAAAGACTACAACCGGCCGCACCGCAACAACCCGCGGCCACAAACGAGGAATGCCATGAAGAATGTGAATCCGACGACCACCGCCGCCTGGAAGAAGCTGCAGCAACTGTACGAATTGAACCGCCACATGTCCCTGCGGGACGCGTTCGCGGCCGATCCCGACCGTTTTTCCCGGTACAGCCGGAGCTTCCGCGACCACATGCTGGTGGATTTTTCCAAAAATCTCATCAATGACGACATCCTTTTGGCCCTGCTCGCCCTGGCGAAAGAAGTGCAGCTGACAGATGCCGTTGCTGCCATGTTCCGTGGGGATGCCATCAATCGGACCGAGAACCGCTCGGTGCTGCACACGGCCCTGCGCAACCGCAGCAACCGTCCGGTCCTCTGCGGCGGACAGGACGTGATGCCCGACGTGAACCGGGTGCTCGACCAGATGAAATCCTTCTGCGAGCGGATCCATTCGGGCGCGTGGAAAGGGTTTTCCGGAAAACCCATCACGGACGTGGTGAACATCGGCATCGGCGGCTCGGATCTGGGCCCCGTCATGGTCACCGAGGCCCTCGCACCCTATGGCGTACCGGGCATCCGCTCCCATTTCGTGTCCAACGTGGACGGCACCCACATTGCCGAAACCCTGAAGAAGGTGTCGCCGGAAACCACGCTGTTTCTCGTGGCCTCGAAAACGTTTACCACTCAGGAAACCATGACCAACGCCCATACGGCGCGGGACTGGTTCCTCCGTGCGGCGGGCGATCCGTCCCATGTGGCGAAGCACTTTGCCGCCCTGTCCACCAACAGCAAGGCTGTCGCCGCGTTCGGCATCGACACGGCCAACATGTTTGCATTCTGGGACTGGGTCGGCGGCCGCTACTCTTTATGGAGCGCCATCGGCCTGTCCATTGCCCTGCGCATCGGCTTTGACAATTTCATTGCGCTGCTTTCCGGCGCCCACGAAATGGATCTTCATTTTCAGCAGGCGCCTCTCGCGGATAACCTGCCGGTGCTGCTGGCCCTGATCGGCATCTGGTACAACAATTTTCACGGTGCCACCACCGAGGCCATCCTGCCCTACGACCAGTATCTGCACCGCTTTCCCGCCTACTTCCAGCAGGGCAACATGGAGTCCAACGGCAAGTGCGTGGATCGCGACGGCAACCGGGTCAGCTACGCCACCGGTCCCATCATCTGGGGCGAGCCCGGCACCAACGGACAGCACGCGTTCTACCAGTTGATTCACCAGGGCACGCAGATGATTCCCTGCGACTTCATTGCACCGGCCATCAGCCACAATCCAACGGGCGACCACCACGTCAAGCTGCTGGCCAACTTCTTTGCCCAGACCGAAGCGCTGGCATTTGGCAAGACGCAGGCGCAGGTGATCAGCGAATTTGAACAGTCGAACAAATCGGCCGAGTCGTACAGACCGCTGGTGCCCTTCAAGGTGTTCGACGGCAATCGGCCCACCAATTCCATTCTGGTAACAAAGGTGACGCCGGAAATTCTGGGCGCCCTCATCGCCCTGTACGAGCACAAGATTTTCGTGCAGGGCGCCATCTGGAACATCTACAGTTTTGATCAGTGGGGCGTGGAGCTGGGCAAGCAACTGGCGGGCGCCATCCTGCCCGAGCTGGACGGCCAGGGTGCCGTCACCTCCCACGACAGCTCCACTAACGGGCTCATCAATACCTGGAAGCGCTGGAAGTAGTCGATGCGATATCGCGTCAACGGCCTGCGGCTCCGCTATGATCGGGACACGGCGGAAGCGCTGGCCGATCGGGCGGCGCTGCAACTGGGCGTCCGACGCAACGACTTGAGCGACCTTTGTGTGGCCCGGCGATCCATTGACGCGCGCAAGGAACCCGCAATGATCGTGTACAGCGTGGACGTGGACAGCGCTGTGCCCCTGTCCGGTCCGGATGCGGTTCCCGTACCGGAGGCTTCGACGATGAATGTTGCCATCGGTACAGAATCTGTCCCCGGATCACCCATTGTGGTCGGCGCGGGTCCCGCCGGCCTCTTCTGCGCCTGGATCCTCGCCCGGCACGGTTATCGACCGCTGGTGCTGGAGCGGGGCGGCGATGTGGCAGCCCGTAACCTGGCTCTCGCGGAATTCGCCCGCACCCGGGTCGTCAACGAGGAGTGCAATGCCCTGTTCGGATTGGGAGGAGCCGGCACGTTCTCGGACGGAAAACTGACCACCTCCCTGTCCCATCCGTTTATCCGCAGCATTCTGGACCTGCTGGTGGAATGCGGTGCGCCAGGACAGATTCTGACCGACGCCAAACCGCACATCGGCACGGATCATCTCCAGCTCGTGGTCACCCGTCTGGCCGCCCGCATCGAAGCCCTGGGCGGACGGATTCTCACCGGCGTGCGGATGACCGGGCTGCGAACCGCAGACGGCGCGGTGGTTGGCGTTCAGACGACCGATGGACCCATGGACAGCGGCATCGTCGTCATGGCCACCGGCCATTCGGCGCGGGACACATGGTGTGCCCTGCAGGCCGCAGGCGTGGCACTGGCCCCCAAGCCCTTCCAGATGGGCGTGCGGGTCGAGCATCCGCAGGAATGGCTGGACCAGCAGCAGTTCGGTGCCGGTGCGGGCCATCCCTCCCTGGGCGCGGCGGATTACAAACTGACCACCCGGGTGGATGGCGTGCCGGTGTTTTCATTCTGCATGTGTCCCGGCGGCTGGACCATGGCCAGTGTGAACGAACCCGGAAACCTGTGCGTAAACGGCATGTCCCTGCACGCCCGCAATGGACGGTTTTCTTCCAGCGGCCTGGTGGTGACCCTGGAACCGGACGTCTTCGGTGGAACGGATCTTTCGTCCTGCCTCTCCTTTGTTCGAAGGGTGGAATCCGCCTGCTTCGTGCGAGGAGGCAGCGATTACACGGCCCCCGCCCAGACCCTGCCGTTGTTTCTCAAAGGAAAGACGGATCGAACGTTGCCCGGGTCGGGATACGCGTTCGGGCTTCGTGCAGTGGATCTGAAAACGGTACTGCCGCCTTTCGTTGCCGAAAAGCTCCGGCGTGCCATTCCCGCCTTTCACCGCCAGCTGCCGGGCTTCCTGCAGGATCGCGCCGTGGCCATCGCCCCGGAATCGCGGGCCTCTTCGCCGGTGCGGATTGTCCGGGACAAGGAGACCCGGCAGTCTGTTTCTTGCAGCGGGCTGTATCCGGCAGGAGAAGGGGCAGGTTATGCCGGCGGCATTGTCAGTGCGGCCCTGGACGGCCTCCACGCGGGATTGAAGATCATCGAACGGTTTGCGCCGCCCTCCTGCTGAAGCAAGTCAATACCACTCCGCGGCCGCATCCGCCTCTTTCATCCGCTGTTCGGCGGCTTCCACGGCGGCACAGGAATCCGCATGACCGAGACTGCAGGCTTTTGTGCGATACTCGTGGGAGACAGACATGCTCTTTTTTGTGCCCACGCCCCGCTCGGCCATGAGACCTGCGTTGGCGCAACCATACATATCGTTTTTCGCACAGGCCTCCTTGTTCATCGAAAAGGCAGTCGCTTCGCTTTTTTTTACGTGCTGTCCCGTAAAATGCATCCGCGCGATGTTCACGCAGGCCGCGCCGAATCCGCCCTCGCATGCCCGGGTGTAGGCCAGCAGAATCTGTTCACCGTTCTGGGATGCGCCGGGAAGGTTTTCCTGTGCCTTGGCCGCCGCATAGCAATACACCGCATCGCCTTCTTCACATTGTTTCATGCACCGGGCAATCTCCATCGGGGAACACTGCATCTGAATCTGGGATGGCGGCGGCGTATACAGCGAAACCGGCTTATCCGTTGAACTGCTGTCTGCATCCCATTTTTCAACTGGCGCAGGTTTTTCGTCCACCGCCGGTCCGACGGTTGAATGAACCGCCACTTCCGGTGCAGGTGGTATTGCGATCGGCGCTGCCTCCGGAGCGACGCCGCCCTCCTTCATCATCTTTTCTTCATAAGCAGCAGCATACTGCGGACTCACGCATACCTGCGCCACGCAGAGGCGGTCGCCCTTGCACTGGGCATCGTAATGGCAGCCTGCCTTTTCGGTCGTCTCCACCACCGGAGCGCCCGCGCTGCCGCAACCCGTCAGCAGCCACAAAGGCATGCCCGCAAGCAGAACAGTCCATTGATACGCCCGCATGTGTGCTCCTTTTATTTCGATGTCCAGGGATGCGAACTCGATCAAAGTATAGCAGACAACATCACAGCGGCACTTCGAACAGATAGATGAGACTGAACCAGCCGCCCACACCGATGAAGATGGCCGCGGTGATGCGCCGCATCCACGGCTCGACGCGGGTCAGGGCGTTGAAGGCTTTTGAAACCCGATGGGCGGAAAACGCGAGAATCAACGAAAATAACACCACGGGCAGCGCGGTCCCGACGCCGTATAGTCCGGGCAGCAGAATGCTCGACTCGTACCTGACGGCCAGTGGAACGAGGCTTCCGAAAAACAGCGCCGCGGATAGCGGGCAGAAGGTCAATGCGAACAGAAGACCCAGCAGACCAGCGCCGAAGATGCCCATCCTGTCCACCCTCGCCTGCAGGCTGGATGAAACGCCGCGTCCGCCACCGTTCCAGGGCCAGGGAATGAAATCCAGCAGCAACACGCCGACGACGAGCAGAATGGGACCCAGAAATTGATTCATCCGGCTCTGCAGAAACATGGAAACCGCCGGAACCGAAGTGAGGCCTTTGACAACGATGAAGGCCACAACAAAGTAACTGAGAGTTCGCCCCAGCGTATACAGGAGTCCGGATAACAGCACCATGGAGGGCCGCCCGACCCGCTTGCCGATGTAGGATACCGCCGCGATATTTGTCGCCAGCGGACACGGGCTGATGGAGGTCAGAATGCCGAGCCACAGGGCGGTGCCCGTTGCGATAGAAAATGAATCCATCGATTACTCCGTCACCATCTTCACATGGGTGGACACGGTTTCTCTGATGTAGGTCTGAAGCTTCGACGGCTCGTGGGCATACTGCCAGACCTTGTCGGCATTTTCCCACCTGACAATCCGGTCCTCTGCCTTCGCGGCAACAACCATTGTGCCAAAGGAAAGCTGGAACTGCTCGACCAGCGATCGGTTGGCCGCTTCCTCCATGTTGAGTGCCTCAAAGGAGAGCATTCCCGCCTGGATGGCCTGTTGAAAATGCTGCTCAATCGCCTCCTCGATGTTTTTTTGAATGCCGAGGCAGGTGGGACAGCGACGGGTGTTGTGAAAATAGTATACGGTCACCCGGTCCGGCCTTTCCGTTGCAGGATTGTCGCCACCGGGGGCGGTTGCGGTCACTGATTCGTTCTTTACTGGACCGTTCTTCGCGTCTGCCGCTTCACTGCAGGCCCAGAATGCCATTGCCATCAGTGCAAAGGAAGCGGACAGAATCGTTCTTGCTCTCCGGGTCATGCTTTCTCCTTGATCCACGCAGTGATTTCCGCCGCCGTGGGGATGCGGCCGCTGGCCTTTACTTCTTCGTCAATCACCAGAGCGGGCGTCATCATCACGCCATAGCTCATGATCTCATCAATGCCTTCCACCTTTTCGAGTCCGGCTGACGCGCCGGAAACGGCGATGGCTTTTTCTGCTTCCGCATAAAGCTTTCTACACTTCGGACATCCGGTCCCCAGAACTCTGATAATCATCTCTGACCTCCGTTGGTCACTCCGCCATCCCGGCGGATGGTCTGCTTTACAATAACGTCCCAAAGGCCATGCCGGCGACGGTAGAGAGAACGATCACCAGGCCGACGAAGACAACGGTCTTTCTGGTGCCCATCACGCTGCGGATAACCAGCATGTTGGGCAGCGACAGGGCCGGCCCCGCGAGCAACAGTGCAAGGGCCGGTCCTTTTCCCATCCCCGATTGGATCAGTCCTTCGAGAATCGGCACCTCCGTGAGCGTGGCGAAGTACATGAACGCGCCGACGAATGAGGCAAAGAAGTTGGCGAAAAGCGAGTTGTCGCCCACCAATTGCGAAATCCATGCATTCGGAATCAACCCCTTGTCGCCTCCTCCGGGGCCGCCGAGGAGAAAACCCGCGGCCAGCACTCCCACGAGCAGCAGCGGCAGGATCTGCCTGGCAAAGGTCCAGCTTGAATCGATCCAGGACGTCAGCTCGTCCTTCTTGAACCAGAAGGCGAGGCTGGCGACGAGCGTCACTCCAAGTATACCTGTCACGATCCATTTCGCCGAGTGGATGGCGGCCCAGACGCCGCTCTCTCCATCGGCGGGCCTGCCCCAGTTGGCGAAAACGAGGATGCCGAGCATCGCGGCAAAATAAATGCCGTCCTGCCACAGCGCGCGTTCCGTTTTTTCGTCCGGCATGACCACCGGTCCCGCGAGTTGTCTGGATGCTTCTTCTTTTCGAAAGATGAGGTGCATCAGCAGGCCGATGATCATAGCAAACGAGACGGCGCCCACCGCCCGGGCGATGCCGAGTTCCGGTCCGAGCACACGGGCGGTGAGAATGATGGCGAGCACGTTGATGGCGGGCCCCGAGTACAAAAACGCGGTGGCCGGTCCGAGGCCCGCGCCGCGTTTGTGAATGCTGGCAAACAGGGGGAGCACCGTGCACGAACACACCGCGAGGATTGTTCCGGAAATCGCTGCCACCGGGTAGGCGATGACCTTTTTTGCCTCTGGTCCCAGATACGTCATCACCGCGCCCTGGCTGACAAAGACGCTGACGGCGCCGGCAATGAAAAAGGCCGGGATGAGGCAGAGCAGCACGTGTTCCCGGGCATACCAGTTAACGAGTCGCAGGCTCTCTTTCACCGCGCTCCAGAAATGGTCACTGTCGATGGGCAGAAACCAGCAGGCCGCGAACACGGCCAGGACCAGCAGTAACTTCCAGCGTTCCTTCATCGGGGCTTGCATCCCTCAATGTGCGCAGAGACAACATACTTTTCGGCGTTTGTTCCGGGAAACCAGTCGCGGATGAACCCGCGGCTTTCTTCCTGAGGGTCGATGCGGATTTTTTCAAAGCCGGCGGCCTGCAGGAGCTGCTGCACCTTTTCGACCGGAGCTGCGCCGGAAACGCAGCCGGTCAGGGCCTTGACGTTTTTCGCCAGTTCATCGGGAATCGGCGCGGTGGCAACGATGTCCGAAATGGCCAGGCGACCGCCGGGCTTCAGCACCCGGAAGGCCTCGGTAAAAACGGCTTCTTTATCCGGCGACAGGTTGATGACGCAGTTCGATATGATGACATCGACTTCTCCATCCGCCACGGGCAGGTGCTCGATCTCTCCGAGCCGGAATTCGACGTTTTCAACTTTCGCTTCGCGTGCGTTGGCACGGGCCTTCTGCACCATCTCCTCTGTCATGTCGACGCCGATGACTTTTCCGTCCGGGCCGACCTGCTTTGCCGCAAGGAAGCAGTCAAAGCCCGCGCCGGCGCCCAGATCGAGGATCGTTTCGCCCGGCCGGATGGCGGCGATGGCCTGCGGGTTTCCGCAGCCGAGCCCGAGGTTGGCACCTGCAGGAACGCTGCCGAGTTCACCGGGGGTGTAGCCGAGTGCAAGGCTGGCTTCCTTTGCCGGCGTACAGCAGCCGGGTGAGCAGCAGCAACCGGTGTTTGCCCTGGCGACTTTTCCATACTGCTCGCGCACCGCGGCGCGCACCAGATCGTCCACGTTGTTCGCTCTGATGTGGCTCATGACAGTGCTCCTGATGCTGCCGGTTCCGGAATCAGCGTCCGGATTCGATTTTCAAGCTCGTCGCGCACGGCGCGGAAGGCATTGAGGCGCTCTTCGTTTGACCCGTTCACCGCCGCCGGATCCGGCAGTCCCCAGTGGAGTCGCGTCGCGTTGCCGAAGAAGAGCGGACACTCCTCCTCGCCGCACAGGGTAATGACTGTGTCGACTTCCGTTGCGGGAATGTCGGCCACGGATTTGGCGTGGTGATGGGAAATGTCGATGCCGACTTCCATGAGGGCGGCAATCGCTTCCGGACGAACTGACGTCGGCTTTGAACCCGCCGACCACACCTTCACCTCTGCCGGCAGGATGCGGCGGGCAATTCCCTGCGCCATCTGGCTGCGGGCCGAATTCGCCACGCACAGAAACAGTACACCTTTCATTGAGGCACCTCCTGAAACAGTTTTTTCTTCAGATACAGCGCAATGCGGACAAGGCCGATCATCACCGGCACCTCGACAAGAGGGCCGATGACCGCCGCAAAGGCCGCGCCGTGGCTGATGGTGAATGTGGCCACCGCCACCGCGATGGCCAGTTCGAAGTTGTTGGACGCCGCTGTGAACGAGAGCGTGGTCGCCTGGCCGTAGGTCGCGCCGACCTTTTTCGACATGAAAAATGAGATGAAGAACATCACGACGAAGTAGATGAGGAGCGGGATCGCGATGCGAACCACATCGAGCGGCAGCTCGACGATAGTCTCGCCCTTGAGCGAGAACATCACGATGATGGTGAACAGCAGCGCGATGAGGGTGATCGGGCTGACCTTCGGGATGAACTTGGTGTGGTACCAGTCCTTGCTTTTGAGCTTGATGAGCGAGAACCGGGTGATGACGCCGGCGAGGAACGGGATGCCCAGGTAGATGAGGACGCTCCTGGCGATCTCGCCCATGGTGATGTTGACCTCGACAGCCTGGATGCCGAACCAGGTTGGCACAACGGTGATGAAGACAAAAGCGTAGATGGAGAAGAAGAGCACCTGGAAGATCGCGTTGAAGGCGACCAGTCCTGCGCAGTATTCGGTGTCGCCCTTCGCGAGGTCGTTCCAGACGATGACCATGGCGATGCAGCGGGCCAGGCCGATCAGGATCAGGCCGACCATGTACTCGGGCTTGTCGTGCAGAAAGAGCACGGCCAGAGTGAACATGAGGATGGGACCGATGATCCAGTTCTGTACCAGCGACAGTCCCAGCACGCGGATGTTGCGGAACACCGGCCCCATTTCCTCGTAACGGACCTTCGCCAGCGGCGGGTACATCATGAGGATGAGCCCGATGGCAATGGGGATGTTCGTCGTGCCGACGTTGAACTGGTTGATGAACGGAACGAACCCGGTCACCAGGTTGCCGGTGCCCACGCCAATGGCCATGGCGACAAAAATCCACACGGTCAGGTACCGGTCCAGAAACGATAGGCGGGCACCCGTTGTGGTGCGGTCCATCAGTGTTTTCCTCCGGTGGTCGCTCGTCTGGTTGCCGCGGGCGCACCGCAGGTGGCGCCGCAGCTCTTCTTCCTGCGCCATCGGTCCAGGCGCTTTGAAAGCTGCGGGTCTGATTGTCCCGCCAGCACGCTGGAGAGCAGAGACAGGATGCCGGCTGCTGCCGCCTTCGGTTCCGGCGTTACGCGGTAATACACCCAGGTGGCCGCCCGGCGATCGATCAGCAACCCCGCGTTCACCAGATAGCGCAGGTGGCGCGACGCCTTGGACTGGGTAATGTCGAGCACTGCAACGAAATCACACACGCAGAGCTCCCCGGTGCGCAGCAGCAGGGACATCATCTGTAACCGGGTTTCGTCACTGAGGGCCTTGAAGATACCGGCCAGTTGTTTCATTTCTTTGCCTCCGTCACAGTTGCAAATAACCGCTTAAACGGTTATTTGCAAGCAGTCAGACATTTTTCCATTGCACCAACCACTGCACAGACCTTGCCAAACCGGCTGGAACTCCTATATTCCCGGCAGAAACCGGCCCGGAGAACACCATGACCGACACCCCGAAATATCGCGAAATTCCCTACAACTACACTTCGTTTTCCGACCGGGAAATCATCCTGCGCTATTTCGATGCGCAGACCTGGGAAACCCTCGATGACCTGCGTCGCCAGCGGGTGACCGGCCGCAGCGCCAAGCTGCTGTTCGAGGTCATCGGAGACATCTTCCTCCTCGACCGCAATCCTTACGTCTTCAATGACTTCCTCGATAATCCGCATAAGCAGCATCGGCTGCGCCGGGTGCACCGCCGCAAACTGGACATTATTGCAAAGGGCGCCGGCGACGACCGGGTGACCGGCATCCTGCAGAAAGTGGAAGCGGCGGATCGGCACCTGTTTTTACGCCTGAAGGATGAACCGGCCCGACGGCGGCGGATTGTCCATGTGCTGAAACGGGCCACGGCGAAGGAGAACATCCGGTTCTCGGCATTCCACAAGGTGCTGCACGCCACGGACGCCACGGACTGGCGTGTGGAATATCCCGTGGCTGTGGTTTATCCCGAAAGCGAAAGCCAGATGGCGGCCCTGGTGGAAGGGGCCATCCGGCTGGGCTTGAAAATCATTCCCCGGGGCGGAGGAACCGGTCTCACGGGTGGCGCGGTGCCGGTGCATCCGGACACCCTGATCGTCAACACCGAAAAGTTGTCCCGTATCGGCAATATTGAAGAAGTGATGTGCGACGGACGGATCATCCCTGTCGTCGAAGTGCAGGCGGGCGCCATTACCGATCACGTGGCAAAGGCCTGCGAATCCCGCGGGTACATCTTCGCCACAGATCCCACCAGCGCCTGGGCGTCTACCATCGGCGGCAACATCGCCGAAAACTGCGGCGGCAAAAAGGCCGTCATGTGGGGCACCGCCATTGACAACCTATTTTCGTTCCGCATCGTGGATGCCCGAGGAGACATCCTGGAGGTTTGCCGGCGCAACCATCCCCACCGGAAAATCCTTCCTTCCGACACTGTGATCTTCGATGTGTTCCGCGCGGGCGAAGAAACGACTCCATTGCGCACCATCGAGCTGAAAGGAACCGATATCCGCCGCGCCGGCGTTGGCAAGGATATCACCAATAAGGCGCTGAACGGACTGCCCGGCGTGCAGAAGGAAGGCGGCGACGGCATCATTGTCTCTGCCCGCTTTGTCCTTTACCGTCCCTTCGCATTTACCCGCACGGTGTGCCTGGAGTTCTATGGCAAAGACCTGATCAATGCGTCCCGCGCCATCGTCGCCGTTCGCAATGCCTTCGAGGGGCAATCGACCGTGTTTCTGACGGCCCTTGAACACTTTGACGACAAGTACGCGCAGGCGGTGAACTACCGCAACAAGTCGAGCCGCAGCGAATCGCCCCGCGCCGTGCTGCTCATCGACGTGGAGAGCGATGATGAACAGTGCCTCCAAAAGCGCTGTGACGAATTGCTGCAAATCGTGTCGCCGTTCAACTGCGAGGGTTTTCTGGCGGCGGACACGACGCAGCGCCAGCTCTTCTGGAAGGATCGCAAGAACCTCGGCACCATCGCCCGTCACACGAACGCGTTCAAGCTGAACGAAGACGTGGTTATCCCCATCGAGTCGCTGCCGGAATTCGCCACGTTCATCGACGAGCTGAACCGGAATAAGGAGCAGGCCAACCGGACGGCCTGCGCGAACCGGCTGGCAACCTGCCTCGCCACCTGGCCGGACGACGAGTTCTTCAGCGAACGCCGCTCCCGTGCCCTGGCCATGCTGGCGCAGGACGAGCCGGATATTCCCGCTGTCCGCGCCCTGTTTGCCGGCTATGATGAACGACTCCGGCAGTTTGACGCGGTGCTCGCGGCCGAACAGACCCGCCGCATCATCATCGCCACCCACATGCACGCGGGGGATGGCAATATCCACGTGAACATTCCCGTCCATTCGGGCGACTACGAGATGATGCGCGAAGCGCACGACACTGCCGGCACCATCATGCGCCGGACCAGCGAACTCGGCGGCGTGATTTCGGGCGAACACGGCATCGGCCTGACCAAGCTGCGCTTCATCGATCGCGAACTGATCGATCGCTATCAGCGCTACAAGGACGAGGCGGATCCGCTCCACCTGTTCAATCCGGGAAAGCTGATCGCGGATTTTCCCCACCACGCGGTTTACACGCCGTCGCTTCACCTGCTCAACAAGGAGGCGCTCATCCTGGAGGCGGCAGATCTGAAGGAATTGACCAGCTCCATCTCGGCCTGCGTCCGCTGCGGCAAGTGCAAGGAAAACTGCAACACCCAGTATCCGGCGGGCAACACCCACTACTGTCCGCGCAACAAGATCCTGGGCGTTTCCCTCATCATTGAAGCGATTCTCTACGAGGCCCAGACGGCCCGCAACCTGACCCTGCGCAACTTCCGCATGCTGACGGAGATCGCCAGCTACTGCACCATGTGCCACAACTGCTTTGCCCCCTGCCCGGTGAACATCGACTTCGGCGACGTGACCCTCGCCCTGCGACGTCTGCTCATGCAGCGGCGACGGGCAAGGATGAAGCCGTTGACGCGGATGACGCTGTTCTACCTGAAGCGGCGGGGTTTTCATTTCAACCGGTTCATGCGCCTGGCCCTGCTGCGCGGTGGTTACGGCGCCCAGCGGACCGCCCGCTTGGCCCTCACGCCCCTGCGTCGGTTGACCGCAAAGGTGACCCCGGTGCTCCACCACCTGCTGGACGGTCGTTTCCCCGTCGCGGGAACGCCCACCATCCGGGAGGTTTTCGGCCTGCGCCGGTCTGACACGTTTTACGCCATCGAAAACCGGCAGATGCCCGTTGCCGCCAGTGTGTTGTACTTCCCGGGCTGCGGCTCCGAACGCATGTTCTCCGACATTTCATTTGCCGCCCTTGCCATGCTGTACCGCGCCGGTGTCCGGGTTGTCATTCCCCCCGAATACCTGTGCTGCGGCTATCCGCTGGTGGCCAACGGACGCGGCGCACAGGCGGAGGCCATCGCCTACGAAAACAGCGTCACCTTTCACCGCATCGCGGAGACCGTCAGCTACATGAACATCGGTCACGTGCTGGTGACCTGCGGCACGTGTAAAGAGATGCTGGCCAGATATCGGCTCGAAGAAATCTTTGTCGATTCGGTTCTCATGGATGTGAATGAATTCCTCGTGGGGCAGGGTCTGTGGACCACCGAAGGGGTCACGGACGGAGCCGTCCTCTTTCACGAACCCTGTCACTCGCCCATCTCCAGTGGCGCATCGGCGAAGGTGGTATCCGCACTGCTCAACAAATCCGCCGTCATGATTCCCCGGTGCTGCGGCGAAGGCGGCACCCTCGCACTGTCCACTCCGCACATCTCCACCGTACTGCGGTCCCGCAAGGCAAAACTCATCGGCGACGCCGCCGGCACCCCGGGGGTTACCGTCCTCACCACCTGCCCATCCTGTGTCCAGGGGCTGTCGAAAATCCACGGTGCGGTGCGGGTGACCGGCCGTTCCCTCATTGTCGCTGCCGCGCAACTGCGCCTGGGGGGCCGCTGGAAAAGGGAATTTGTCGCAGACGTCCGCCGCGCAAACGCCATCGAGCACATCCTGTTCTGAGATCTTCCGGTCGGGGTACCCCGGTCGGGAATGAAACGCACACTGTCCGGAAGGACACTACTGGCCCAGACCTATATCGAGCACAGCTCTGAAAATGGCAGTGTTATCCACCAGCACGGCCCCGGGGTAGTTGCGCGCATAGCGCCAGAACGCCCCGGCGCCACAACCCTGCACTGACAGACTGACCAGCTCGTTGGTGTGGCCATTGGCCTTGTAGTTCACATAGCTCGATAGATCGTCAGGCATCTCGCCCAGGCCCAATGGGGAAACAAACCGCAGGGCACCATTGGTATGGTCGGAAGTGACGACCAGAGTGGTATTGCTCCAATCGATGGCATCGCCGGGTTGGTTCACATAGTTTACCACTGCCTGCACGGTCTGGTTGAGCTCCAGCACCAGGGCCACCATAGACTTGTAGTCATGGTTGTGATTGGCCCAGTCGATTTCGCCCTGTTCGATCATAAGGAAAAACCCGTTGGCATTTGTTTGCAGGCGGGTCAGGGCCGCCTGTGCGGCTTCCGGCAGATCGGGATTTTCATCAGAGCCCTGCTGATAGGTCGGGCTGCCTGGTGAATGGGTAACAGTCGGGGTTTCAAAACCACCTCCAGAGCCGCCGAAAAGGCCCAATAACGGCAGATTGCCTGCGGCAGCCAGCTGCGCCGCTGCCATCAGAGTCTGCCCGCCATCCACGCCGTCTGTGCGCCCCACATACACATAGTCGGTGGTGGATTCAAGATAGGAGAGGTCGGATGAGCTGATGTAGGTGTTCCCCGGATAATAGGTGGGGTGGCCGCCGCCAATCACCACATCGGGACGGGTCTGGATGATGATTTCGTGAGCAATGCTCGCATAATTGCTGCGCGATATATTGTGGCTGATAAAAGCGGCCGGCGTGGCATGGGAAAAGGGCACGCTGGAAACAACGCCGATGCCCATCCCCCGCCAGGCGCGCAGGAGTTCCATCGAGGTGAAGATGCTGCCGTCGACGGGGTCGCCGGGAAGCCAGGCGATGTTGCCACTGTCGGTTTTATAGCCGGTGGCCATGGCGGTTGCGGCCGAGGCGCTATCGGTCGAAGGTGACGTGGCGTTGCCATAGGGGAAAATGTAGTCCTGCAGAGTGGCGGTATCTTCTTGAAGCGGATAGGGGAGCTGCCCGCCGCGCGCGGGATCGTATCCCACGGTCCAGTCGAAGGTGGCGGGGTTAAAGGCTGGCTTTGAAGCCAGAGTGGCATAGGCGTCATAAGAATTCACATCCCAGGTTGTCACATATGCCTGATATGGGAAATCGTGATGCTGGAGCGCGAAATCTTCCCCATAGTAGTAGCGGCTGGCGGCAATCTCGTTGGCTGGTTCCATGCCACCGCCAATGATCAGAATGATGTGTCGCCTGTTCCCGGGCCGCACCATTGCGCTGGAGCCGTCCTGGCATACCAGCAGAATGGCACCATCGGCCTGCTCTTCAAGCCCGCACGACAGGCCATTTTCACCCGGCGTGCCCGACTGACCCGGAGGACCTTCAAGCAGGGTGTACGAACTGCCGTCGGGGCAGGTAATCAGCCCGGACTGGGCCACGCTGCAAGCTTCTCCATCTGCGCCGCCGGACAATGTTACCCGGGTGCCGTCGCTGCAGGTGATAGTGCTGGAGCCATCGTCGTTTTCTGCCACACTGCATGAGGTGCCATCGGCGGGCGGTACAAGGGTTGTTGTGGTGCCGTCGCTGCAGGTGATAGTGCTGGAGCCATCGTCATTTTCTGCCACACTGCACGAGGTGCCATCGGCGGGCAGCACAAGGGTCGTGGTGGTGCCATCGCTGCAGGTAACAGTGCTGGAGCCATCGTCGTTTTCTTCCACACTGCAGGTGCCAGGCGGATCTGTGCTGCAGGCTGCCACAAATAGCACAAGCATCAAGCCTGTTAGTCTGAACATATTACCCTCCCTGATTGTTAATAAATGAAGGTCAAAATAACAGATCTGGCAAAAAGGTTAAACACGCAGGGAGGATGCAGGGATGCAATAAATGCAGATTCGGTCACCTCCCCGGTCACCCTCGGGTCGCCCTCGGGCAGCCCTGCCGGGAATGCCTACAGGGACAGCATGGGGGAGGGTGCATCCCGGCGGGCCACGTGGATGTCCCTGTCGCCCACGGCCCTGCGGGCACAGTCGAGGGCGATGTCCGGCGAGTTGTTTTCGCCGGAGAGGTGGGCAAGGGCGGCCCATCGGAGTTTCCGGTGAAAGGCTTTCTGGAGCAGGGATGCACATTCGTCGTTGGAGAGGTGGCCTCCCGGCCCGGCGACGCGTCGTTTCAGCCAGTGCGGATAAGGGCCGTTCTCCAGCATCTGCCGGTCGAAGTTGCTTTCCAGAAATACGGCGTCCAGGGAGCAGACAATTTCTTCCAGTCCGGGAAAGACGTGTCCCAGATCCGTCAGGACACCGAGGCGCAGGCACCCCGTGTCGAACACGAAGCAGGCTCCGTCCACCCCGTCGTGAGGGGTGGGGATGGTCTGCACCGTCAGAGGGCCGAGCTGGAGGTATTCTCCCGGATGGAATTGTCGGACCTGCGACAGTCGGCCGAGGTGGTTTTCACAGGCATCAAAGGTGCCGCGGGTGATGAACAACTCCGCTCCGAAGGCCCGGTGAAAGATGCCCGCGCTGCGGGAATGGTCCCCGTGATTGTGGGAAATCAGCACTGCGTCGATGGTGTCCGCCGCCACGTCGTGATCCCGCAGGAGGCGGGTGGCGTTCTTCGCGCTCAGGCCCGCGTCCACCAGCACGCGCACACCGGCGCCTTCCACAAAGATGCAGTTTCCGCAGGATCCCGACTGCAGCGAAAAGGTGCGGAACGTCACCATTTGAACCGGAGCCGGCCGGCACCGGGTCCGGCGCAGGAAATGACCATGTGGTCCGAGCAAAGGTAGGTGCGCGCCACTTCCACCACCCGCGCGGCGGTCACCCGGGAAATTTCGTTCACGTAGACGGTGGCCGCATCCGGACCGAGGCCATAGAGATATCCGAGGGACATGTCCGCTGCCCGGGCAGAAAATCGCTGGTTGGCAATGGTCCTTGAACCCGTCAGGTAGCGGATGACGCGCTGCAGTTCGTCCGCGGCCGGCGGGGTCTGCTGGATGCGGCGGATGTCCTGCAGGATGGCATCCACCACTGCGCGTTCGTTGCCCGGCGACGTGCCCGCGTAAAACGCCACAAACCCCGGCTCCAGGCCGTCAAACGAAAGGCCCGAGACGTCGTAGGCCAGGGACTGCTCTTCCCGGATACTTGAAAACAGACGCCCGCCGTGCCCTCCCAGCATCTCCACCAGCACGTCGATGGCATAGCGATCCACGCCGTTCAGCATGGCGCCGGGAAACCCGATGACCAGATGCGATTGTTCCCGGGCCATGGAGCGGACCACCTGCAGGGGCCCTTGCGGCCGGGCCCAGGAACGGGGCTGGGACAGGGCCGTCCTCTGTCCCCGGGACGGGAAATGCCGCATCGCGCAATCCACGGCGGCCTCCGCGTCCACCGCGCCCACCACCGCCAGCACCATGGGCGACGATACGGCCCGGCGATGGTACCGGCGCAGCACCTCCGGCGTCACTTTTGTCAGGCTGCCAATGGTGCCGTAGATGGGGCGTCCGTAGGGGTGAGTACCGAACAGCTCCTGCTGGAACCGCCGGAAGGCCTCGGCGCGCGCGTTTTTCAGGTCGCCGGAAATCAACCGGGAAAAGATCTGCTTCTCCCGTCGGGTTTCCGCGGGTTCGAATGACGGCGCCGTCATGCACCGGGCCATCAATGCCAGTCCGTCCATCCAGTTTTCCTTGAGGAATTCGCCGCTGATGCCCAGGGTATTGCGGCCGGAAAAGCCGCTCACCGAACAGGCCAGGTTGTCCATCTGCTGGGCGATTTCTTCTCCTCCGACACCGGCAGCGCCCCGCACCAGCAGGGCCGACATGAGGGGCACCATTCCGGCATACGCCGCGGGCTCGTTGCGCTGGCCGAACAGGAAGGCGGCGCGGGCAGCCACTGTGGCGGCCGGAACCACGGGCTTCACAATCACCGTGTCGCCGCTGTCGAGCCGGACCACCAGCGGATCGCCACCGCGAAATACCGATCGCCGGCGATCCCTTCGCCGCCAGCCGGCAGTCACCGCCGCCTTCAGCGCCGCCTTCGCAATACCTCCGGCGTCCCGTTGCGGCACCACTGCACTGACCGTCAGCCGGGAGAGCTGCAGATAGCGGGATGCCACCTCCCTCACGTCGTCCGGCGTTACCGCCCGCAGGGCCGCCGTGTATTTTTCTTCAAAAGTTTCGTCGTCCGTGTAGAGGCGCGCATAGCCGATGCGCCGGGCCTGTCCGTCCACGGTTTCGCCGGCATATTCGTCCTCGCTGATGAGCAGCCGGATCGCCTTGTCCACTTCCGGGCGGGCAGGCGTCTGCCGGGTGATGAGGCACAGCTGGGCCGCTGTCTCCGCCAGAAAGTCCTGCAGGCGCGGAACGGGCACCCGGGCATACACCGCCAGCGCGCCTTCGTCCCGCGGCGTGTAGGAGACGACGTTGACCTCTGTGGCAAAGGAGAGCTTGCGGCACACCAGTGTTTCCAGGCGTGAACTCGCCCCCTGTCCCAGCAGCGCGGCGAGTACATCGAGGGCCGGCACGTCGGGGTGGCGGAAACCGGGCACCTTGACCCCCATGGCCACGGAACACTCAGCCACGGGCATCGCCCGCGTGACCACCCGCATTGCCCGCTGAGCGGGCTGATCCGGAAATCCGCGCCGAATCGGGGCTGGAGCGCCGGGGACTCCGCCGAACCAGTGCTTCACCCGTTCCAGGAACGGATCGATTGAAAAGTCCCCCACGGCGATGAACACCATGTTGGCGGGCGTGTACCACCGGGCGTGAAAGGCCCGCACATCCTCTTCCTTCAGCCGGCCGATGGTCTGTTCGCTGCCCGTGACCGGGCGGCCGTAAGGACTGTCCGCAAACATCCGCGCAAACAGGCCGGCGGACACCACCCGCTCGGGGCTGTCGTCGCCCATGCGGATCTCTTCGGCGATGACGGGCAGTTCCCGGGCCAGCTCGCCGCCGTCCAGGGTGGGATGGAGCAGGGCATCGGACAGTACGTCGAGCCCGACATCCGCCGACGCCGCGGCCAGGGTCACGTGAAAAACGGTTTCGTCCAGCGAAGTCCACGCATTGATGCCGCCTCCGGCCCGCTCCACGTCCCTCGTGATGTCGCCCACGCCCCGCCTTGCCGTTCCCTTGAAAATCATGTGCTCCAGCACATGGGCGATGCCCGCCTCCCCATCGCCTTCGTCCGATGAACCGACGCCCACCCACACCTGTGCGGCCACCACCTGCGCGCCGTGGCACTCCCGCAGGATGACGGTCATTCCGTTGTCGAGGCGGCAGGTCAGCGTGGCCGGGGCAGAGGTGGTCTTCATCGCGCACCCAGTGAATCACGAAGACGGCGGCAACGACAAGCAAAAGCCGCCCCGGATTCGGGGACGACCCATGGGATGGATTCTTGCCCGCAGTGCAAGTTGCGCTACCTTATTTCCATGACACGGATGCTCTGCATCATCGCCCCGGGGGTCGTGTTGCTGCTGCTGTCCTGCCAGCCGAAACCGCCGCCCCTCGCACCGCCGCCTGCGCCCCTCGCGCCGTCGGAGCCCGAAATTGCCGAGGTGGTGAAGAACCAGCTCGATCTGTCCGACAGCTCGGTGGATCCCTGCACCATCTTCCAGTCCGCATCGGAAGCCATCTGGAGCTATCAGATTCAGTCGGACCTGAACCTCGCGGTCAACATCTATGAAGGGCGTCTGGCGGCCGGTGATGCGGAAATCCTGGTCAACAGCATGGACGCGTATGCAAAGGCATGGCGGGATCGATTTGCCAGACTCTGCGCCGACCGGAACGGGGATCGGGTTCTTGCGGAAGGACAGTTCGAATCGGGGGTCTCCTGCCTCAGGGCGGCCCTCACCCGCCAGAAAGACTATGTGAACCGCCTGTTCCACGAAGGGGTGTTCAAGCTGCCCGAAGAGGACCTGCCGCTGGCATTGGTGACGTCCTGTGACGAAACCCTTGCACCGGCCGGGGACCGTGCCCTGCGGGACAATCCATTCTGAGGAGCCGGTCAGAACGTACCGGAAAGAGACAGAAATCCCGGACGCAGGCGCACCGACAGCTCCGTGCGCGGATCCGGCTGTTCTGCCGGATGGCGGAAGCGATGGAGACAGATGATGCCGGCCGTGGCAAGCCCCGCCGTCAGCAGGTAGCCGATGACGGACCCGGCGATGAAATTGGACATCCGCTCCTCAGAATAGGTGAAGCCGTCATAGCTCGTTGCACCTTCCGCATCCGTTTTCGCACCAGCGGCCGCCGCGTTCATCCCCACCCCCATGGCCAGAAAGGCGCCGCTGCCGGCGAGCAGGGCGATTCCGGCAATTTTCAACCGTCGGTCTCCTTTTTCGGCCGCGGCCGGTTCGGGAGCGGGGGCGGCGATCTCCTCGTCCGCGAGCAGCGGCTCCGGCGTTGGCGGTTCCGGTGGCAATGGCTCCTCCGGGACATCGTTCGCGCCGATGGCGTCGATATCGCCGCTCTCCATCCTGGCAATCAAATCGTTGATCTCCGGAACCGAGGGGTGTCCTTCGTTGCGGTTGCGGAACTTGATGAGCTGCTGAATCGCCGGCCCCCGTACGACAATCAGTTTGGCGAGCTGGGCGATGTTGAACATGGTGTTGGGATGGGGTTTCATCCGCAGGGAGCAGAGATACCGCTCCAGGGACTGCAGGTATTTTTCCTGTTCGGCCAGCGTTGCCCCTTCGTTGAAGTAGCGACCGGCCTTCTTTGTCGCCACCTCTTCCTTCGCGGGAACCGCGGGGCATCGAAAATCCTGTTCTTTTTCTTCTCCGGCCAGGAGGGGTGATGCCGTCAGGCACACGCACATTACGATGACTCCAGCTCTCATCCGCTCACTCTCCAAAGGGATTCGTCGCCCAGCCACCGCCCTTCCGACGGGAGGGTCGCGGGTCATTTTCCGGTTCGGCCGTCCGGTTGGGGGATTCCTCTTGCGGGACCGCTTTCACCGGCTCCGCCGCCGGTTCTGCCACAGCTGTTTCCTCGTCGGCACTCACGGGTTCTGCCACCGGCGCCGCGTCCGGCGCCACCGCCGGTTCTGCCGGTGCCTGGACCGGTTGTTCTGCCGGCACCTCCACCGCCGTCGACTCTTCCGCCGCCGGTGATGAGGTCGTCGAAACGTGGGCCCGGTCCGGCGTCGCTTTCTTCTGTTTCTTTCCGGGGTCTCTTGCAGAAAGCACCGTCAGGAGGACGATTCCCACCAGCAGAAGAAGCAGCACGGCGGCTGCCACCGCGATGAGACGGCGGCGATCACCCGGCGTCTTTGCCGGCGTTGTGGCCGGAATGGTTCCGATGATCTCCACGTCCATGGTGGATACGTCCCGGGTCGTCTCCTCCAGCTCCACCGGAATGTCCACCTCGAAAGGAGGAGGGGGGGTTGCGGGCGCCGGGGCCGGTTTCGCATTCGCCTTTGCCACCAGAGCGGCGGCCAGGGCCGGGTTGCGACCCGTGCGCAGCTCCACCAGATCGATTTCAGACGTGGAGAGATCGTCGAGCAGGCGTTCGCCGGATGCATCGGTTTCCACCGGTGTCCGCTCCGCCTTGGGTGCCCGATCGGGAACTACTACTGCCGCCGTCGGTGTGACAAATACCGGCGCGCCGCCCGCGTATTCGTCGGCGACCTGCTGCAGGTCCCGGCCGAAACCCGCCGCATCGCCATACCCGCCATCGGGTTGCAGGGCCTTCTTCATCAGCGCCACAGCAGATGCCGTCAGATCCTCCCGACCGGAAAAGGACGGATCCGAAGAAAGGGCTGCCCTCAGTTCTTCCACCGTCTTTCCGTTGAAGGGCCGTCTTGAAAAAAACGCTTCGTACAGCATGACGCCGAGGGCCCGCACATCGTCCCTCACGTCGGCGCAAGCGCCATCGAGGCGTCCGGCGGACTGGTATGCCTTTGCGGCGATGGACGAGGCCGAGATGGTGAATCGCAGGTCCGGCAGGCACACTTCGAGTTGCCCCGTGAAATTCACGCCGATGAAGATGGTTTCGGGACACAGGGCGCCGTGGACAACGCCCTTGCCGTGCAGGGCCTCCACCGCGCCGCACAACTGGGCCATCACCGACAGGATGACGCCCGGCGCCGGCCGCCGATGCAGCCGCATCCATTCGCGCAACGTCAGCTGGACATCGGATTCGTAGACGGCGAACCGGGGAACCTTTCCGGGCGCTGACAGGGCTTCCGCGGTGACGATGTTCGGATGCAGGACCTCGATCAACGGCGGATCGGTCGTGACGGCACCGCTCCACAGGCGGATGGTACAGGCCTCACCGGATTCCCTGTCGGTGCATTCGTAGAACGCGCCGAGGAAATCCTGACAGTTCATGAGGCCCGCCACGAAACGGGACTGGAATACCTTTCCCGTGTGCAGGCCTTTTTTCTTTTCGAGCACAATTGACTGCGACGATTCCATGACTTCCCCGGTCGTTGTGACAACGGAATCCATTATAGAGGAATCCGGCGGGTGAAATCAAATGAGCGGCGCGCAGCGACCGGGCGGCCCAATGCGTTTGCATTTACAACAAAAGATGCGACACTTCGATTGTCGCGATGAACCCAGCCGACAGACGACTGATCCGCCCGTTTTCGCAGTGGCCCGACATTGCCGCTGCGGCCATCGGACTGTGCCTCACTGCCCTCGCGGTTTCCGGCGCGGTCCACCGGGAGCGGCAGGTGGAGCGATCCGCCATGGCGGAAGACGGCGCGCGCATCGCATCGTCTGTCCACCGTGCCTTCGATTTCCACGCGATGGTGGCCATGGCCGTTGAAGGCCTGTTCGCCTCCTCCGAGGAGGTCACCGGGGAGGAATTCCGTTCGTTTGCGCAGCAGTTTCTGCCGGACCATCCGGCCATCCGCGTCCTTGCCGTCGCGCAGATGGATGGTGCCGGATACGCCATCCGCTTTGCAGAAGACGGGACGACCGGCCGATGGAAACTGGATGACCAGACCTTCCGCCGCCTCACCGCCGGCCTCACTGATGCCCGCCGCCACGGTGGCCTGTGGATGACTCCCGTACCGACGGAAACCACCGGCCCATCCCACCGCCTCCTGCTGGTTGCCCTTCCGGTCAGCAGCGCGTCCGTGCACCGGATCCGGGTTGGAAAGCCCATGGTCGTTTTCGCCCTCGTCGCAACGGAGCTGGCCCTGGAGGAGGCCATTGCCATCGCTGCCCGGCAGCAGCGGATCTTCTCTGTCTTTTCCACCGGGGACGACACGGATCCACCGTCCCCGATTTACTGCAACCATCCGAGCGCCCTTTGCCGTCGTTCGCCATCGACCGATTCGCTGTCCCATCGCGTCTCCTTCCATCTCGGTCGGCGATCCTACGCGGTGGATACCGCGCTCCATCCGGCCGCATCCGACACACCGGATGCGATGATCTGGGTAACCCTGGGAATCGGCCTGCTGGTATCGATTCTCTTTACCGGCTACGTGCGGATGCTGCGCCGTGCCTCTGCCGCAGACCGCCGTCGGGCCGCCGATGAGCGAACGTCCCGCCTGGCCGTCGAGAAGCTGCTGGCCCTCCAGGAAAAGACCCAGTCCATCTCCCATGTGGGCAGCTGGGAATGCGAACCCGGTGGCAGCCGGATAGACCTGTCTGACGAGGCCTGCCGGATCTTCGGCCTTGCACCCGGCGCGGCGCCCGTCACCGGTCCTGCGCTTCTCGCCCTGTGTCATCGGGACGATGTGGAACGCGTTCGGGAAGCCTTTGAAAGCACCGCGGAGCAGCACCGGGACGACTACCAGATCGATTTTCGAATCCGTCGCGCGGACGACAGCGCCGTTCGCCACGTGCACGGGGAATGCCATCACATCCGGGAAGCGGGGCGCGTGGTGCGATCCGAAGGCATCGTGCAGGATATCACCGAGCGAATGCAGATGACCGAGCGACTGCTGGTCAGCGAAAAGATGCTGTCCGTCGGCGGTCTGGCAGCCGGCGTGGCCCACGAAATCAACAATCCCCTGGCGGGTATCCTGCAGAGCGCCGCAGTCCTGCGCCATCGACTGGACACCATGCGCGATGCGCCGGCCAATGCAGCGGCAGCGGCAGAGGCGGGCACGCGGGTGGACGCCATCCGGTCATTCATGGAAAAGAGGGGCATCCTGCATCTGGTGGATACCATCGACCACGCGGCCGGCCGGGCGGCGGACATCGTCCGCAATATGCTCAGTTTCGCGAGGACCGCCGATCACGCCCCTCTACCGGCGGATCTGGAACGCATCATCGACTGTACCCTGAGACTGGCCCGGACGGAATTCGACGTGGAGGGCGGTCGGGATTTTCGGAAGATCCGCATCGAACGCGAAGATGCGCCGGACCTTCCGAAGGTGCCCTGCGACGAACCCCGCCTGCAGCAGGTGTTGCTCAATCTGTTGCAGAACGCGGCCCAGGCCATGCACGAAGCCGGAACCTCGTCGCCGACCATCCGCATCTGCACGTCGAAAAGCGCCGCCGGTGACAAGGTGCGCATCGACATTTGCGACAACGGACCGGGCATGGACGAGGTGGTGCGCCGCCGTTGCTTCGAACCCTTCTTCACCACCAAACCCGCGGGCAGCGGCACGGGACTGGGACTCGCCGTGTCCTACTTCATCATCACTGAACACCATCGAGGCTCCCTCACCGTGGAATCCGCGCCGCAACAGGGCACCAGGTTCATCATTGAGCTGCCGATCCGCGGCTGATCGGGACACGGCCGATTCGAGAAGGCAAATGGTTCAGGAAAGCTTCTTTGCCAGCGCCCGCAGTGCCGCCCGGGTTTCATCAAGAGCCGAGCGCTCGCCCCTCTTCTGCGTCAGAAATGCCTCGATGGCCTGCCGGTGCCGCAGATATGCGTCCATTTCCCGCGACGTGCCCTCCCGGTAGGCGCCGATGAGCACGAGGTCCGCGTTTTCGTCCCACGCGGCAAGAGCGGCCCGCACCTTTTCGGCGGCGGCCAGATGTTCGGCGTCCACCACGTTGCGCATCACCCGGGACACGGAGCGGACCACATCCACCGCCGGCCATCGGCCCGCCCGGGCCCGCGCCGCGGACAGTACTACGTGGCCATCCAGCAGGGACTGCACTTCCTGTCCCACCGGGTCGTCCCCGTCCCGCTCCGTCAGCACCGTGTACACGCCGGTGATGGAGCCCGTCCCGTCGCAGCCGGCCCGCTCCAGCAGGCCCGGCAGGGCCGAAAAGGCAGTCGCCGGATAACCGGACGGACCGGCCACCTGTCCCAGGGCCGCATCCAGATCCCGTTTGGCCCGCACGACCCGCGTGAGGGAATCCACCAGCAGCAGCACGTGACGACCCTGATCCCGCTGCCACTCTGCAATGGACGTGGCGGTTTCCAGCGCCGCGCAGCGCAGCGCGGCCGGCGCATCGGACGTGGCCAGCACCACCACCGACCGGGACAGTCCCGCCTCACAAAGGATGTCGTGGACGAATTCGCCCGCTTCCCGCCCCCGCTCGCCCACCAAGCATACCACCGCCCCGTCGCAGTCCGCGGCGGAAACCAGCTCGCCGAGCAGCGTGGATTTTCCCTGACCCGGACCGGCGAAAAGGCCGATGCGCTGGCCGCGACCGATGGCGAGCAGACCGTCGAGGACCCGCAGGCCCGTGACGAACGGCACATCTACCCGGCGCCGGGCAAGGGGATTGGGCGCCTGCCGCCGCGTGGAACAGTTTTCGCAGTCCTTCAGAGGCCCGCGATCATCGATGGGCCGACCCAGGGGATCGATGACCCGGGACAGAAGACCGTCGCCGCAGGGAATGGTCAGGGTGGCCTCCTCGAGCATGACCTCGTCCCCCACCTTCAGATCCGGTCCGCACAGAGGTGCCATCCGCACCGTATCCCCGTTCACGGCCACGACCCGCAGTCGCCGCCCGTCCCTCCCTTTGACCACCGCCCCCGGTCCCGCGCCGGGCAGCAGTGCCTCGGCAAACCATTCGTGCACCATGGTCACGGTGCCGCGGATGACCGGCAGGGGTACACCGTCCACCGCCTCTTTCAGGCGCGAAACGAAGGCAGCCCCGTCCATCAGTCAGCACTCCCGCCAGAGAATGCGAGGAGCAACGAGAACAGGGAAGCCGATCGCCGGGGCGGCACAGCCGCGCATCCCATGATGGGCTCTGCCGGTGCCTCCTGCGCCAGCTCCAGCCAGGGCGAATCACAGTAGTCGTTGTCCATTGTGCAACCGGGGGTCAGCGCCATCCAGCGATCCGCCACGGCGGAGACCACGTCCCTGGCATCCTGCGTGGACGGCGACAGCAGCGCGCCCAGCAACTCGAACGTGGCTTCGGCGGCCGCCTCCCGCAGGGGCTCGGTCCGCGCGTTACATGCGTCCATCGCATACGAGTGGGCCAGTCCGTCCCTCGCTTCGCTGTAATCATCCGACACCGCATCCACGAAATTCAGGACGTGGACGATGGAGAACAGGTCTTCTGCGCGCAGGGTATGGGAGAAGCAATCCTGCAGCCCGTGGATGGCCATGCCCAGATAGTATCCGGGCGCATACAGCACAATGGAGACCGGACCGTAGTACTCCACGTACTCCGTAAACGCCCGGTTCCGCTGCGACGAAGGCAGCAGTTGATAGCTCATTGCCGTGGCCACCTCGTCGTCGAGGAACGCCCGGGCGCGGGAGAGGGCCGTCGCATCCCCCGACGACCCGTCCTCTTCCACCGCACGCAGGCAGTGCTCGTGCTGATCGGACGGATCACCGTGGGTGGCGTACAGAGCCGAGAGGCTGGTGACCGAGCGACCGTGCTCATCGGGCCACCGCGTGCCGATGAGGATGCTCACCGCCACATATTCTTCTTCCACCGTATCGAAATTCAGGGACAGGCCGGCAAACACCGCATCCGCGTACTGTTGCCAGCGGTGATCGGCGGGCAGCTCCACGTCCGCAAACGCGTCCGTCCCGGCCAGAAAATCCGACAACACGCGCAGCGTCATCTCCTCGTGGCAGCCTTCCGATATGCCCGTATCGATGTAGTAGGCAGAGGCGGCGCGGGACATCACCATCGCCGCGAGCAGGGCGCAGATCACCGACGCGTGTCCAGTCGCTTTCAAAACGGCACCTCGAATCCAATGGCAGTCCGGTATTCCAGCCGCCGCAGCAACGGGTTTCCTGTTCCGGGAACGAGCACCACGGCGCCGATGGGCAACAGCTCCAGCACCGCCCGCCGCCCGATGGGCCAGCGCAGGGACGCGGGTTGGATGTCCACGTAGAACCCGGTGGAACCGGCGGAGTGAAATGCGGCATCGAACAGCAGGGTGGACGTTCCGGCGGACAGCGCCATGCGCACCCGGTCCCCGAACAGCAGCAGCTCGGCCCCCATTCCCGCATTGAACACCCCGCTCACCACCTTCAGTTGCGTCTCCGCTGCCACCCAGCGATCGCGGCTGCATTCGCCGAACACACCCATGGCCGGACCGTCCGGTGCGCCGATGACGCCGCGCCACCCTACGCGCAGAGAAAAACCGAAGCCCGCCGCGTTGTTGGACCGCCGGGGCAGATCACCCGCCAGGGAACCGAACGCGGACAGGGCCAGCCGCAGGCCTTCCCGATCGGGCGTTGCTGACGTTCCGGCCCGGACGGTGCCGCCCGTCGCCAACAGGGCGACCAGAAATGACGCGGCCCATGTCCACCGCATCCTCATCGACCCCATCCGAACCACAGGTCAATCGACGTGCGGTAGTTGAGGTACACCAGAGGAATTCCCTGTACCACGGGCATGACCCACGAAAACGACAGGGGAAAAATTTCGATGAATACCTTTTTTGCCGGAATGCGGAAACCGACGGGCTTCACCTCGAAGAACAACCCCACACTGCCCGCATCCGTGCGGAAGCTGTCCGTCAGCAGGATGGCCGGACCCGAAACAAGGGCCGCTCGCAGATGATCGTCGAAGAACACCACGTCCACGCCCAGCCCGCCGTTCAACACCTCGTTGCTCAGGTGGGGCCCGCCGGCGCCGTAGCCGTAAAAGCCGTGTTCCACGCTGACAAACGCACTGAAGCGGCGCGTCCCTAACCCGAAGGTGCCGCCCCAGGCCAGCGTGTTGTGCCACTCCCATCCCGCGATGGCGCCCATCACCGCGCTCGACACAGCCGCCGTGGCGTGAAATCGGGGACCTTTCCCCTTCCGGACCGGATCCGCCGCTGCTGCGTGAACCGGCGCGGCCAGCAGAAGTACCAGCAGAAAGGAGAGCGGGCGGATACCCATCAGGCGCCTCCCACCACGGGAGACAGGCAGAGGGGATCGATGCCCAGCCGGGAAATTGCCGTGTGCCAGCGTTCGGCGGGAGGAACCCGGAAAATGAGCTCGTCCTCATAGGACAGGTGCAGCCAGGCCCCTTCGCGGATCTCTCCCACCAGCTGGCCCGCGGCCCAGCCCGCATAGCCGAGGCAGAACCACCACACCGCCGGACCTTCCCTGTGCGCGATGACCTCAAGAATTTCCCGCGACGAGGTCACCGCCGTTGTACCGCCGAACACCCGCGTCTGTTCGCAATGCCAGTCGGGACTGTGGATGACCCAGCCGAGTTCCGGCGTCACGGGCCCGCCCTCCATCACCGGCGGCAGACTTTCATCCGTCCATTCCGGCGACAGATCGATTTTCAGCTCTTCGAACACATCGCGCAGGGTGATGCGGGCGCTGCGGTTGATGATGATACCGAACGTCCCTTCCTCGTTGTCGTGTTCGAGCAGCAGCACCACGGCCTGCCGGAAGAAGGGATCCGACAGATGGGGAGCAGCGATGAGAAATCCGGGCGCCAGTTGGGTTTCCATGGGCGGATTCTGCATCAGGGCAGTGGATAAGTCGAGGGGGCGAGGGGAAAAACAGGAGGGGTCAGCGGCACTTTTTCGCGCGGGCTTCGATGTCGCTTCTGCGGAATTCTTTCAGGTCTCCCTTCAACGCTGCGGCGTAATAGTCTGCGCCTTCCTTGAACAGCTGTCGTTCGCAGGCGATATCTCCCAGGAATACAAGGGGCGTCGAGCTGCCCGGGAGAAGGGCGGCGGCTTTCTGATAGTAGGCGTTCGCCTTCGTGTAGCGCTTCATCCGGTGAAACAGCTGCGCGGCACCGATGCACACGTCGGCGCTGTCCGGACTCAGGGCAACGGCGCGCTCGGCCAGATCGGCAGCCTTGAATTCGTCGCCGGCGGCCAACTCCACATCCGCCAGCATGAGAGTGGCGTCCACGTAACTCGGCACCAGGGACAGCGCCTTGTCGAGTTCCGTCCGCGCCTCCGCGTAATTTTTCTGCTGATAAAGGGCCCGCCCGAGTCCCAGTCGGAAGGCGCCCCGTTCCGGTTCCAGTGTCGACGCCTTGCGAAACGCGACGAGGGCATCCGCCGCATTCCCTTCGGCAAGCAGCAGATCCCCCAGGGTGCCGAGGCCATCCGCCCAGTCGGGACGCAGGGCCAGGGCCTGCTCAATGTGCGATCGCGCCTCTTTCCCGGCGCCCAGCAGGCGACCGTAGTGATATCGGGCAAGGGAGGAGAGGGGCTGCTCCTCCAGGGTGGCCTTCAGCGCCGCGAGGGCCTCATCCCTGCGCCCCTTCTGTTCCAGGGCCAGGCCAAGTCCCAGCCGGGCCTCATAGCCGGCACCCGCATCGATGGCGTCGCGGAAGGTTTCGATGGCGCGGTCCGTTTCGTTCATCAGCGCATACGTGCGCGCCAGACCCGTGCGGGCACGCACATCTCCGCCCTTTTTCACAATCGCCTCAAAGTCCTCAATGGCCCGGGCCGAACGCCCGAAGGTGAGCCATACCTGACCGTAACAGAGGCTCGAAATGTCCGATGACGGATACTCTTCCTTCAGGTTGCGGCAGGCGACTTTCGCCTGATGAAGGTCCGACGTGTACATCCGGATGAGGGCAAGGCCCAGAGCCGCCTCCGATTTGTCCGTCATCCGCATGGCCGCATCCTTGAACGCCCGTTTCGCCTCTTCGGTGCGGCGGGCTTCCAGCAGGAGGTTTCCCGCCCTGATCAGCTCGACGGCGTCCTTCGATCCCGCTTCCTTCAACTTCTGCGCCAGCGGATCCGCCGCCGCGGCAGTTCCCATCGCCAGCGCCATCGTCAATACCAGAACTGTTGATTTCATTGCTTTCGTCCTCTCCCGCACAGGCCTGCGA
Organism: Deltaproteobacteria bacterium; assembly: GCA_029565915.1. GTDB lineage: Bacteria > Myxococcota_A > Polyangia > JAAYKL01 > JAAYKL01 > JAKQNG01. Next base: position 17,735 of record JAKQNG010000108.1, on the reverse strand, counting down.
AAAAGCTGTTGTGTTCTTTTCATGGACTGGAAGGGCGTAATCATTCTTCAATCGGAGTGCAAAAAAAACCTTCCGCGAAGAGGAATCACATCAGCACTGTAATGATTCTGAGGCGCCGACCAGATTCGAACTGGTGATGGAGGTTTTGCAGACCTCTGCCTTACCACTTGGCGACGGCGCCGGAACGCTACTTGTTGCGGAAGATGATCCGCCCCTTTGTCAGGTCATAGGGCGACACGGCGATGCGGACGGAATCCCCCAGAACGATGCGGATGCGGAATTTTCGCATTTTGCCCGCCAGGTGGGCAAGCACGGTCAGGCCCGATTCGAGGCGGACCCGGAACATGCCACCGGCGAGCACTTCCTCCACGACACCGTCCAGTTCAATATGGTCTTCCTTAGGCATCTTTCTCCGTATTTTCTTCAACTTACGCGCGTTCGCGTGGGAGGAACTTATGCGCTTTTATCCACCGGGTCAATCGCAGAAAACAGATTTTTGGCGAGGAATGGCGTTGCCCGGAGGTCCCGTCGCGGGATAAGAGAAGCGATGCATTACGCCGCGTTCATTGGCTCAAGATACATCAAATCAAAAAAGAAAAGAACGATCTCGGCCATCACGTTCATCGCCATCGCCGGCGTTGCCCTCGGCGTGGGTGCCCTGTCGTCGGTCATGTGCATCTCCACGGGATTTCAGGACGAATTCATCCGCAAGGTACTCGGCGTCAACGCCCATGTGCTGGTGATGAAATACGGCATGGAGTTTCACGAGTACCGCGACGTGATGCGGACCGTGGAACGGATGTCCGGTGTGAAGGCGGTGGAACCCTTCGTGATTCAGGAAATGATGATTTCAAAAGACACCCACTCTGCCGGCGTGCTGCTGAAGGGTGTCGATCCGCGGCGGGTGGGCGAAGTGCTGGATCTGCCGCGTCATATCGTGAAAGGCTCCGTCAAGGGACTGCGGACAACCCGCGATGATAAAAAAAGATCCGGCGGGACACTTCCGGGCATCATCATTGGCGCTACCCTGGCGGAGAACCTTTTTGCGAAGGTGGGTGACACGGTGCAGATCACTACGCCCCTCATCGGCCTGTCCTCCCTGGGGTGGAGCGACGGCAAGGAAGCGCCGCGGTACCTCAAGTTCAAGGTAACGGGGATTTTTTACGCGGGATTCCTCGAATACGACACCAAGCTCGTATTCGTCGATCTGTTCGAAGCCCAGCGCTTTTTCGATCAGGGCGATTCAGTCACGGGACTGGAGCTGGTCGTGACGGACATGCACAGAGCCGGCGAGGTGGCAAAGCGCATTGAGCAGCGATTCGCTGAAGGTCCCTACCGGACCGTGGACTGGGAAGAACTGAACCGTCCCCTCTTCACTGCCCTCAAAACGCAGAAGCTGGCCTTTGTGGTATTGCTCTCCATCATCGTCGGCGTGGCCGCCTTCAACATCATTGCGACCCTGGTGATGATGGTGTTCGACAAGCGCCGGGAAATCGCCATTCTCAAGTCCATGGGCGCCTCCCACGCGGGTATCCTGGGAATCTTCCTGCACGCGGGGACCGTCGTGGGCATCGTCGGTATCGCCATCGGGCTGGTGGTCGGCTGGAGCGCCTGCTGGCTGCTGGACCGGGTGGGCTGGCCCCTCGATCCCGAGGTTTATCTGATCGATCATCTGCCGGTCACGCTGGACGTCATGAACTTTGCGGCATCCGCCCTGGTGGCTTTTCTGATCTGTGTCATCGCCACGGTCATTCCCAGCATCACAGCCTCCATGCTGCGGCCCGTGGACGGCATGCGCCCGGAATAATCCGCGCCGTGTCCGCGTCCACACAGACGATGCAGCGTATCCTTTTCACCGCCCTGTGCCTTGCGATGTTTCTCTGCGCCGCACCGATCGCCGCCCAGAAAGGCCGCACGCACCTGGTGCGTTCCGGGGACAGCGTGGCAAAAGTGGCCGATTACTACGGCGTTTCCCAGGACGATCTGCGCGCAGAAAACGGACTGTCGCCCGGTCAGAACCTGAAGGTCGGAGAAGAAATCCGCATTCCATCGCGGACCCGGGGTGGTGGACGGGCCCATGTGGTTAAACCGGGAGATACCCTCGCGGCCATCGCAAAGACCCACGGCGTGCCTGTCGCACGGCTGGCGGCGGCCAATAAGATGGCAACGCAATCTCCTCTGCAACCCGGTCGCACGCTGGTCATCCCCTCCGCGGACGAAGGCGCGGACGCGGCCGGCCGGCCAAAGAAAATCGACACGCTGGTGAAGAGCGGCGAAGTCGTCCGGGGCGGCGTGCGGCATACGGTGCAGCCGGGCCAGAACCTGTGGATTATCGCGCGGGCCTACAACGTGGCGAAGGAGCGGATCATCGCCGCCAACAAAATGGGGCAGGAACGTCCCCTCACCGCCGGCGAGAAAATCCTGATTCCCGGAGCCCGGCAGGTGGTGCCGGTGCGCGTGAAGGGCTATACGATCCAGCCGATTCACTTTGTCCGCATCAGCAACGGCAAACGGGCCACCCTTCGCCTCATGAAGGCGAACGGCCAGATCAATCCGGCCTCCCGGCGCGAACTGAGCCGCCTGTCCTCGCCGACGGGAACGAAAAAGAATCTCCGGCTCCTGCATCCCCGCCTCCTGCACATGATTCAGCGGGTGGCCGAGCGATGGCCCGGACAGCAGCTCGAACTGGTGTCCGGATATCGACCGTCCCAGACAGGCACCGAATCCTACCACACACTTGGACAGGCCCTGGACTTCCGCGTCTCCGGCGTACCGAACCGGGAGCTGTACGAATTCTGCACCCAGCTGCAGGACACGGGCTGCGGCTACTATCCCAATTCCGTTTTTATTCACATGGACGTGCGCGATCGCCCGGCCGTATGGACGGACTGGAGCGGTCCCGGCGAAAAGGCCATGTACACCCCACCTGCCACCGAACCCGCACAGGCAGGAGAACCCGTCCTGTGAACGTTGCCGGATAACCGGTTGGAATCTGTCTTCTGCGGCAGGCGTGTTAAAAATGTTTCGTAAAACCCGCGCCGGACGGGGTCAAATGGCCGTTTTACTTCTACTGAAACAGGAGTAATCTGAAGCCATGGGACCGACGATCGAAGCCACGATGACCCGCGCGGAACTTCTGGCCAACTACCTCCGGGACCTGCCCAACGGTGGATTGTTCATCCGCACGGACAACTATTTTGGTCTGGGTGATCGAATTCGACTGTCGCTGCGGATGGAAGGGATCGGTACGCCGGTCGTCGCCTGGGGAATCGTGGTCTGGCACCGTCGGCCGCGGGCCTGGAGTTCTTCTCTGCCATCGGGCATCGGTTTCGAATTTGATGAAGGCGCATCGGGGACACGGGATTTCCTGCTGCAGTATGCAGCGGGCGAAGCGGTGGACCGCCGACAGGGACGGGCCCGCAGCCTGCAGGAATGCGCGGCGAAACTGAAGGTGGGCGATACATGGGTGTCTGCCACGTCGCGCAACGCGGGACCGGGCGGCATTGCGCTGGAAACGGACACGGAAGTGGCAGAAGGGGACAACCTCCAGTGTCTGATCTACACGGACAGCGCACCGCAGCCCTTCGACTGCAACGTCATCGTGGAGCGGGTGACGCGGGAAGGTGATCACTTTGTCGTGGGCGCGCGGTTTCAGCGGACGACGCCGGCGCTGCGCCGGACCCTGTCCCTGCCTCCCGAGCCCGAGAACCGCATCCAGAAGAAATTCGCGTCCTTTCGGCCGGGTGAAAAACGTCACACACCGACTATCACCCCGGCACCTTTCCATCCGACCCGGACAACCCTTCCCCAGAAGCACTGACCACCGGATAACAAGCTACAGATCAATGACTTCCACCGTGCGGACGGCGTCGGCCACGCAGGCCTCAATGTCCACGCGCGATTCCATCTTCTGCGCGATATCCGCGCGCCCTCTGGTTTGCGGATGGGGTGGAACGAAGAGGGTGCAGCAGTCTTCGAAGGGCCGGACAGAAATGTCGAATGTCCCGATGGTCCGGGCCAGTGAAATGGTTTCGAGCTTGTCGGCCGTCAGCAGCGGTCTCAGCACCGGAAACGGCGCCGCTGCCTCCACCACCGCCATGTTCTCCAGCGTCTGGCTGGCCACCTGTCCCAGGTTTTCGCCCGTGGCCAGCGCGGCCATTTTCTGTCCCCGGGCCAGTTCGCCGGCAATCCGCATCATCATGCGTCGGTAAAGCAGCACCAGATATCCCTGGCCTGCCGCGTCCCGCAGGGCCTCCTGGGTTGCCGCAAAATGAACCACGTGGAGCCGGAACGATCGCTGTCGCCGCGCCAGTACTCGCGCCAGATCGATGACCTTCTGCTTTGCACCGTCCGAGGTATAGGGAAACGCGTGAAAATACACCCCGCTGAGTTCTACGCCGCGCTTCTGCAACAGATGACCCGCCACCGGCGAATCGATTCCGCCCGACAGGAGCAGCATGACCCGCCCCGACGTTCCCACCGGCAGTCCACGGGCGCCTTCGAGCTGCTGCGTCCACAGAAAGCACCACTCTTTTCCCACCTCCACGCCGATGGACAGGTCCGGCGACTCCAGATCCACGCCAAAGCCCGTGGCCTCATTCACGGCATTGCCGGCCAGAATACCGATCTGCGCCGATGTGTGATCAAATGATTTGTCCGACCGCCGCGCCGCAATGCGAAAGGTTGTCTGCGGACTGCCACCGTATGCACGTGCCAGGGAAACGGCCTGTGCACAGATGGCATCAATGGACTTTTCGCAATACCGCACCGGCGAATACGACGAGAAACCGAACACCCATCTCATCCGCGCGCAGATGTCTTCGTCGTCGGCGCCTGTGAGAAACACCCGTCCCTCGGACACGTGCATGCGCACTTCGTCCCGTCCCTGCAGCGCGCGCTTCGCGTTGGCCACCAGCGCGTTCATGAACAGCCGGCGGTTGCCGCCTTTCAGGTAGAGTTCACCCAGACGCAGCACCACGCCTGCTCCCGAAAACAGCTCCTGCTTCATTTCATCCTGCCCGCGTTGCCGCAGCGCACCTCCTGCAGCGCGGTTTCGAATATCCGTGCCGCGTCTTCCACGTCGTCCTCCGTTACGCCGGCCCCGGGAGTGAACCGCACCACGGCTTCGTCCGGTGCCAGACCATCGTCCACCAGACAGGCCGGTGGTTCCCGGCGGGTAGAATGGCAGGCGGAACCGGCGGAGGCAAACAACCCGTATTTTTCCATGGTGTGCAGCAGCACCTCGGAGCGCACACCGCGAACCGCGACAACGAGCAACCCCGGCGCGCGACAGGATTCTTCTCCCAGAAGGCGCACGCCCTCTGCTGACTGCAGGAGCCGACGACCCAGCCGTGCGGTCAAGTCCGCCAATCGAGGTACCGCTTCTGCCCGTTCGGCCACCATCATCCGTGCCGCCGCACCCATTCCCGCAATGCCCGGCACATTGAAAGTACCGGGTCGCTCGCCTTCTTGTTGATCGCCGCCGAAAAACAGGGGGCGAACAGTGACTCCCGGGCGCAGCAGCAGGGCCCCAACGCCCATGGGACCACCGATTTTGTGGCCGCACAGCGCCACCATGTCCACCGCCGGCCCGTAGTCGAGTCGCGCCAGTCGGGCCGCCGCCTGCACCGCGTCCGTATGAAACCGGGCCTTTTTATTTTTCTGTTTCACTGCGCGCGCAATATCGTTGATCGGTTGCACGGTGCCCATTTCACCGGCCACATGGACAATGGACACCAGCGCCGTGCGATCGTCTACCGCCGCTGCCACATCCTGCGGATGGAGGACGCCTCCCTGCCGTGGTTTTACCACCACGCATCGCCCTCCCCGCCGGGCCACTTCCCGACATGACGATTCCACGGCCGCGTGTTCGAGGGAACTGGTCACCACTGTGTCGCGCCGCCCCTTCGGAACCGAACCGAGTACGGCCAGGTTGTCCGCTTCAGTGCCTCCGGACGTGAACAGGACTTTCCATTCACCACCTCCCGCCAGGGCACTCATCCACTCCATCGCTTCCCGTATCCGCGCGGCTGCATCCACCCCTTTTCGATGGAGGGAAGATGCATTCGCGAAATCCGGCCCCATGGCTTTCACCACGGCTGCCAGCGCCTCTTCCCGCGGACGCGCCGTTGCCGCGTTATCGAAGTAGATTTCCTTCATCGACAACCCGAAGAATGAACAAGGTGAAAGAGGTGAATCAGGCGATGACGCTGACGAGCTTGCGGTTTCTGCACGTGTGGAACTTCACGGTACCTTCGACGACGGCGAACAGCGTGTAGTCGCCGCCGGTCATCACGCCCTCGCCCGCGTGGAATGTGGTTCCCCTCTGTCGCACGAGGATGTTCCCGGGCACCACTTTTTCGCCGTCGTATTTTTTTACGCCCAGCCGCTTGCCGATGCTGTCCCGTCCGTTACTTGTTGAACCCTGACCTTTTTTATGTGCCATGGCGAATCTCCTACGCTTTGATGCTGGTAATGCGGAGCTCCGTAAAGCTCTGGCGGTGTCCGTTTTTCCTGCGCATCATCTTGCGGCGCTTGTAGCGATACGCGATGACCTTTTTTCCACGGCCCTGGGTCACGATTTCCGCCTCGACCTTCGCGCCCTTGACAAGGGGAGCGCCGATCTTTGACTTCTCGCCGTCGCCGAGCATGAGCACCTGATCCAGAACCACTTTTCCACCGGCGTCTCCGCTCAGTTTTTCCACCCGGACCCGCGTGCCCTCAGCGACGCGATACTGTTTTCCACCGGTTGCGATAACTGCGTACATGATTTCTTCCTCTTTCCGCGAAATGCGAACCACAGCCCATGACACACATGGGAGGGTCGGTATTTTACCCACCCGCAACGCCAGATCAAGTTTTATTTTCTGCCAGATTTCCGTACACCGAAATGGGGGGGGCGCCTCCGGAAACCGTAATGATATCGCCGAATTTGACCGGAACAACCACGTGCGGCCCGTCGATGAACAGCCGGGCATCCGCAGACCGGGACCGGACCGAAAACGCGCCACCGGGGCCGAAGGACCCTTTGACCAGGGTCGGCAGGGACAGGTTTCGTCGGCCGCCTCCGTGGCAGGGTTCCCGTACGACGAACTGGATGCGGTCGCTTCCGATATTCATCGGTGAACCACCTGCTGCCCGGAGTGCCGCTGTGGATCCCGCCGCCGTGGATATCCACAGGCCCGACGACACCTGGTCTTCCGCCCGGTCCTCCCAGCGCAGGTGGTAGCGGGTGGTGGATGCCGGACAGACATTGGAGAACAGCACATCGTTCAGCACACGGGAATTCACCACTTCGCCGTTTAACATGACTTCCATGCGGAACAGCCGCTGGCGGGGCATGGCACCGGCCTCGATCCGGTCGAGGATTTCCGGCACGTTGTCCGCATCCCCGGCGGCGAAGTACCCGATGGAGGTCTCCGGCGACGAATTGATGGACAGAATGGGCACGGTTCCGATGAAATGGGACACGTGGAGCACTGTTCCGTCTCCGCCCAGGGTGATGACCAGATCGAACCGATCGGGGACGACACCGCTGAAATCGTGGCGCCACACCGCCTCCGCGCCCCGGCGCGCCAGTGCCGCCCGCACCTTTTCCATGGATTCCTCGTGGGCCTCATGGGCCCGCAGAATCCGGTCCACAATCGGATCCCCCTGCTGAACGTATCCGCGAATCAGTGGATCGGCGCCTTCAGAAATATCCGCCCAGTCAGAACGGCGATGGATGACGAGAATCTTCATGACCGGAGTCTTACTCCTTTTGAGGGCATCCGCGGAAGTGAAAATCTGGTCGTCGCATGCAGGTGAGATCAGCGGTTGCTTTGTCTTGCGCGGCTCCGCCCACTCTGGCAGATCATGGCCCATGAAAACGAACTCCATTTTATCTGTACTGGCTGCCGCGCTGCTTGTCGCCTGCGGCAGCGGCAGGAGCGGCGACGAATCCCCACAACCCGCAACAAAGGCCCCGTCCACTGCTCCGGCCGTATGCCCGGACGAATTCTCGGTGCGGTTGGAGACCACAAAGGGCCCGATTCTCATCGATGTGAAGAAGGCGTGGGCACCCCTTGGCGCACAGCGATTCTACGAACTTGTGCAGGAAGGTTTTTTCCGGGATGTGGCCTTCTTCCGCGTGCTGGAAGGGTTCATCGCCCAGGCCGGCATCCACGGGGACCCGGCGGTCATGGCAAGGTGGCGGGATCGCCGCATCGCCGACGATCCGGTGAAGCAGGGCAACGAAGCGGGCACGGTGACCTTTGCCATGGGCGGCCCCGGCTCCCGCACCACTCAGTTTTTCATCAATCTGGCGGACAACGCGCAGCTCGACGGCATGGGCTTTGCCGCTTTCGGAAAGGTGCGCGATCTCGACACCGTTAAAAAGCTGTATGCCGGTTACGGCGAAGGCGCGCCCCGGGGACAGGGCCCGTCCCAGGCGCTGATTCAGACAAAGGGAAACGCTTACCTCAAAGCATCGTTTCCGCAACTGGATTACATCCTCGACGCCCGCGTGGAGTAGAATTCGAAAATCCGGAAAATCGACAGGAGGAGATCAGGCGCCCAGCCGCAGTGTTTCGGTGACCGCGTCGCAGATTTCGGAGGGTCCGAAGTACTGGATGGCGCCCGGATACAGGTAGGCTTCTTCGATGGCCCATCGGTCCCGGTTGTCTGCAAAAACCTTGAACGCGGGTCCCTTCAGATCGACAAGGGCCTTCTGGATGACGGGTTTGTCCTCGCCGTGGCGGCGTTCCATGTTCATCAGCATGGAGGTGGGCACACCGCCGGCCACCCAGTTTTCCGCGCCGTCCTTCAGGTGGCGCACGGCGGAGATGTAGCCCGTGAGCCGGTTCTGCGCCAGCACCGCCGCGCTGAACCCCAGCGAATAGGCGTAGTCCGAGTCGAAATTGGACGGATGGGCGCAGCGTCCCTCATAACCGAAGAAATGATTGAGGGCCTTGAACTTGCCCTTGAAACCGGGGCGCTTTTTCAGCTCCCGGCCCACCATTTCAATGAGCAGCTTTTCGGTTTCGATGAGGGAAACCTGCACATTGCCGTGGGGATCCCGATCCAGCAGCAACTGGGCCGCGATGCTCTCCGGCAGGGAGGAAAGCACCTCCGCGCTCTTGTTCGACAGGTGTTTCGACACGATGGCAATTTTTTCGTCCACGCGGCCGGCGCTCTCCACGTCCTTTTCGCACTTGACGAGGGCGTCATTCAGCTCCCGGATGAGGGACTTGATTTCGGGGATGAACTCGATGAGCCCTTCGGGGATCAGCGCCACGCCGAAGTTCTTTTTCTGTTCGGCGCGGGCGGCCACCACGTCGGCCATCGCCCTTACCACCTGGTCCAGGGTCAGCTGTCCGGCTTCCACCTCTTCAGAGATGAGGCAGATGTTCGGCTGGGTGAGCAGGGCCACCTCAAGACCGATGTGGGACGCGCTGCGACCCATCAGTTTTACAAAATGCCAGTATTTGCGGGCGGAGTTGGCGTCCCTGGCGATGTTGCCGATGAGGGCCGCGTAGGTTTTCGCCGCCGTGTCAAAGCCGAAGGGCGCCTCAATGTATTTGTTCTTCAGATCGCCATCAATGGTCTTGGGACAGCCCACCACCACACAGTCCACCTTTTTTGCCACGAAGTATTCCGCCAGCACCGCCGCGTTGGTGTTGGAATCATCGCCGCCGATGATGACGATGGCATCGAGGCCGTTGGCCTTCGCCACCTGAACGCAGGATGCGAACTGCTGTTCGCTCTCGAGCTTGGTGCGCCCCGACGCGATGAGGTCAAAGCCGCCGGAATTGCGGTACAGGTCCATGGTGGCGTCGTCGATCTCGCGGAACTTGCCGTCCACCAGGCCGCCGGGACCGCCCAGAAAGCCCAGCACCCGGCTCTTCGGATCCGCGGACTTCACGCCGTCGTAGATGCCCGAAATGACATTGTGGCCGCCGGGCGCCTGCCCTCCCGAAAGAACGACACCCACGGTGAGAGGTCGCGCGTTCGTCGCCTCCCCGTTTTCGAAGGTCACGACGGGTGCGCCGTAGGTAGCGGGAAACAAGCCCCGGATGCGGTCCTGATCTGCGGCGGACTGCGTCGCTTCGCCCTTTTTCACCACGACTTTCCGGAGGCCGCTGCGGAGGGCGACGGGCAGTTTGGGTTGATACTTCATGCGGGCTTCGCAGAGGGCGGAACGGGTTTTTGTCATCGGGATTCCTCCAGTCAGAAGATGGGTTGTCGTGCGGGCCGAGGGGCGCCCGGGCGGGGCCGATTTAATAAGAACTCCCCATCGATTTCAACTCGAAAATCAAGGAGATCCGGTTAGGGAAAAAAACAGATCATGAAAGGGGGCAGGCCGGTGTCGATGGGGGCGACGGTGCGTTCCCCTTTTGATTCCACGTCGAACACCCGCACGCCCGGAGCGCTGAAGTTCCGGTCCGCCACCCACAGCTCCCGGTTGTCCGGGGTCAGCTCCAGGGAGACCAGATCCCACGCCGGGGAGACAATCAGGGCGGGGCCCGCGGTGCCCGCGACGGGATCGAACGGGACCAGCCGGGTCGTCGGGACATCCCCTTCGCGCACGCCGATGATGGCGAACCCCGTTTGCGCCGATGCGATGACCGCGTCGACGATGTCGCCACCCAGCGCCTGTGCGGTGATGACAAACCCGCTCAGGGTGCCTGTTGTGAGGTCGAAGAGCTCCACGCCGCCGTCCGGCAGTACCTCGTCCTGCATGACCGTGAAGTGACCCGACTCCACGATGACAAAGCGTTCCAGTGCCGTCTGGTATCGCGGTCGCACGGCGGGGTTTGCACCGGACAGCAGGATGGCCTGTTCCACGTCGCCCTCCAGCGTCAAAGGGACGATGAGTCCCCGATCCGCTGGTGCAAAGCCGCCGTCCCGATCGAGTCGCTGCAGGAGGACGAACGCCCGGTCACCACGGGTGGCGAGCCCGCCGGCCTCGGGATTGCCGTCATCGTCGGCAAAGGGCCGCAGGTCCACCTCGCCGGCGCCGGCGCCGGTCAGGGGATGGACCAGCCGCAGGGCGGGCTCTTCATAAAGGGAGACGGCGGCCCGTTCGTCGGACAGAAGGACGAAATCCTGGGGATTCGCACCGGCGCCCACCGAATACTCCGCGGCGATGCGCCACCCGTTGCCGGGGTCGAGGACAGCCACGGCGTCGGCGCCGAGCCGTTCGATGACAAAGGCAAACGGAAAGAGCGGGTCGGTGCGGCATACGGCGTCCTTGTGCAGCATCACTCCGCTGTGAAATGACTCCAGGGAGTCGGGGTCGATGACGGCAAACGAACCCGTTTCATAGTCTGTGGTCACCACCAGCACGCCGGCGGCAATCGGCACCGGCACGTCTGTCGGACCGCCATCGCAGCCCGTGGCCAGCAGCGCAATGATAAGTGGAATCCGCCAATGCATCAGGTGTTCCTCCTCATGGTGTGGCCCAGTCCAGCGTGACAAAGACCGTGCGTCCGGGCAGGGGAAACCCCACGAAGTCCTCAAGGGGTTGCAGCCGACCGTCCCCGTCCCGCACGGCTGTCCGGTTGAGCAGGTTGCGCACTTCCAGGGTCAGCGACAGGCCGCTTTCCGAATGGCTGACCCGTCCGCCGGTGCCCAGCAGAATCCGCGCCTCCTCCCTGCGGTAGTTCGCCTGGTCCAGCCAGGTGGCCGCCGCAAAGTCGCCCGTGAACCAGGCGGCAAGGTCCAGCGGGTCGCGCGTCGCGAGGAACGCGATCCTGCCGCTGCCCTCGTGGGCGGGGCGTCCGGGCAGCTGCCGGCCGTCGAGCCAGGGTCGACGGGATCGGTTGCGGGTGAGCAGCCAGGTGTGGTTGCCCGAAATGCGCAGGTGGCGGGCCACCGTGAGCTGCAGCGAGGTCTCGACCCCCGCGATGCGCGCCTCGTCGATGTTTTCGGGCCGTACCGTGTTCTGGGAGTTCTGCACCCAGGCGATGAGCCGGTTGACGGTTGACGCGAACAGGGCGCTGTCGAAGCGCAGGTCGGTGACGACAGACCCCGCCTGGCGTTCCAGCGTGACGCCCGCATCCGCGGTCCACGCGGTTTCGGCCTTCAGCCGGGGATTGCCCACGGTGGTGCCCCGGTCGCCGTAAAGCTCGCACAGATCCGGGGGGCGCACGCTCCTGGCCCCGTTCATCCGCAGGAATACGCCGGTGGCGGGTTCGAATCGGGCGCCCAGGGATGGGGACCAGAACAGATTGGATGATGAGTGCGTGTCCCCGTCCTCTTTTGTGCCGTGGGCTTCCAGACGGATGGCGGGGACCAGCAGGAAAGGTGCCGCGGGCCGCCATTCGTGGGCGAGGGCGGCGCGGCCGATGAGGCGCCGTACGGGCCCGCCGGTCACTCCCTGCACCAGCTCCCGGGATGTGTAGGTCTCTGCCCGGGCGGAGATCCGCAATAAGGAATCGTGCACATCGCTCCAGTGCACGCGGGGCGCCATCGAGGCATCCAGCGCGTCCGTTCCGGCCACCACCCGCTGGTGCCCCAGCCCGATTTCGTTGAAAAGGTCGCTCAGGTCTTCCCGGAGCCCCAGCCAGGACAGGCCCGCGGACAATTCTCCGCGCCGGCCGACGGGAACGTCCCCCTGCAGGGCGGCCGTGTCCCGGAGTGTCCGCAGGGAGGCGGTGCGGGTGGGGATGCCCGACAGGCCAGGCAGCCCCCGGTGCTGCACCATCAGATCGTTCATGGCGGTCCATTGCCAGGGGCCCGTGCGCCACGCCAGTTTGACCAGCGCGCCTCCCGACTGAAAGGCGTTGTTGCGGCGGGGTTCGAAGCGGTCGTCCCGGGGGTTGCTCAGGGTTCCGTTGCGGTTGAGAAAGATAAAGTCGCCGTTTGCGCGCTCTGCCGAAACGATGCACAGGGCATCCACCGTGCCCATCCGGACGCCGGTCAGGGACAGGAGGCGTGCGGCGCCGAAGGAACCACCGCTCAGGGCGATTTCCTGAAACGGCCGTTGGATGCGTCGGGTGCGCAGGGAGATGGCGCCGCCGGGTCCTCCGGTGCCCAGCGCCACGGGTGTCGTGCCGCGGTAGATGTCCAGGGCGCCGAAGGAGGCGAGTCGCAGGCTGCCCAGATCGACCGACGGGAATCCCCCCGCATTGAGCAGGACGCCGTCCAGGTACACGGAGGTCTGGGCCGGCGTGGCGCCGCGGATGGAAGCGCTGGCAAAAGCGCCGGGCCCGCCGAGGGTGCGTACCTGCACGCCGGGCGAAGCAGACAGCACCTCCGAGAGGGAGGTCATGCGGGAGGTTTCTTCGTCCACAGGAACGGACTGGGCGAATCCGGTGGTTTCGTCCGCCGGACTGAGGCGCGGCGCCCGGACTTCGGAGGTGAACGCTTCATCGTCCCCACGGGCGGGGAGAGCCGCCGACAGGGCAATCGGTACGATGGTCATCCATATCCGCAGGGCGCAGATCCGCAACGCGCATCCTTCCTCCGGGAGAGGGAAAACGGAGGGACGGGTCGGTCAAAAACAGAACAGGGGATGTCCGGTATTCGACCGGGCCGCCTCCCGCGAGACTCCCGGATCCTCGTCCGCCGCAGCGGGTGGGCTGCGACGGTGCCGTCAGGTCTTCGGACTTACGAGGTGTTTGACAAACACCCGCTTACCGCTGCGGGGCAGTCCCGGTCTTTCACCGGGTTCCCTTCTCGCCCGTTTCCGGGCACCGGCACGCGGCGAATCTAGGTCCGCAATGCGCGGGATGTCAAACGTTTTATCCGAACAGGAGGCGCTCGGCGGGAACCGTTACGTGGACTTCCTGGCGGGAGTATGGACAGATAAAGCGAACTTCGCTGGAGACGAGCCGCAGGCCGCGGGGATCCGCGTTGTCCTCCCCGTAGCGGGGATCACCCATCACGGGATGACCGATGGCGGCGAAATGGCGGCGGATCTGATGGTGCCGGCCCGTCTCAATGCGCGCCCGCACAAACGTGGTCCGTCCCTCCTTCGCCCATCCCGCGCAAGACCAGCGCGTCACTGCCCGGCGTCCATCCAGGGGGCGCGAAATGACGCCTTCTTCGGACGAGGGCGCACCGCGCACTTCGAGCTGGTAGATTTTTTCCACCCCATCCGCCTTCCAGATGGCGCTCAGCCGCGCCGCCGCCTCCGGATGGTAGGCGACTGCCACAATGCCGCTGGCTTCCCGGTCCACCCGGTTCACCATGTGCAGAGGGCCGCCGCCCCGGATGTCCGCCACCAGCCGCTCCATGGACGACAGGTCGCCACTGGGACTCGCCTGGGAGAGCACGTTGACGGGTTTGAACCACAGGCCGTAGTGGGGCGTATCGAACAGGGCAAAGGGCAACTCCGGCGGCGGCAGGAGGGCGTTGTCGTCAAAGTGAAAATCCAGGCGGTCGCCGGGCCGCACGACGTACTGGTTGCGCCGCACCCGGCGGGGTTTTGCGGCAGCGCCCCGGGCGGAAGTCCGCTCCAGCACAAGGGCGCCGGCGGTAAGGGCTTTTTTTATGCGGATTTTCGAGAGCCCCGTCTGCGCCGCCAGGTAGTCCACCAGCAGTCCCTCTTTTTCAACCGTTGAGCGATGGCGCAGTTTCATGGTGCTCCGTTCATAGCGCATGGAACAGATTTGCAAAAGGGGATAGGATGGCCCCGTGACACCGACCCGCGAAAGCGTACTGCTTCACCTGTGCTGCGGCCCCTGCGCCACCCACAGTATCGAGGTGTTGAAGCGAAACTATGTACCCGTTCTGTTCTGGAGCGATTCCAATATCCATCCCCGGGCGGAGCATGACAAGCGGCTCGACTACGCGAAGAAGGTGGCCGCCCACCACGGACTGGAACTCTTCGTGGACGAGTACGCACACGATCACTGGCTGGCGCGGATTGCGGGTTTTGAACAGGAACCCGAGGGTGGTGCGCGCTGTGCCGTCTGTTTCCGCTTCAGCTTTGAGCGGTCGGCGCGTTTTGCGGCCAATCGGAAGATTCCGCATTTTACCACCACTCTCTCCATCAGCCCGTACAAGGACAAAGAGGTGATCCACCGGGCCGGACGCGAGGCGGCGGCAGCAGCGGGCCTCAATTTTCTGGAAATCGACTTCGGCGCGGACGGCGGCTATCGCGAGAGCATCCGCCTGTCGAAGGAGCTGGGTCTCTACCGGCAGAATTACTGCGGCTGCGAGTTTTCGAAGCGCGGTTTCGACCATTGACGCCCGTTGCGAAAAAGCGGTTTCACGCATCCCTGCTGGGCTGGTTTGACGCCCACCGGCGGTCCATGCCCTGGCGGGATACGGCGGACCCGTTTGCCATCTGGGTGTCCGAGGTGATGCTGCAGCAGACCCGCGTGGAGGCGGTCATTCCCTATTTTCTGCGTTTCATGGCGGCTTTTCCAACCCCGGCGGCCCTGGCCCGGGCGGACTCCTTCGATGTGCTGAAGCAGTGGGAAGGGCTGGGCTACTACGCGCGGGCGCGGAACCTGCAGAAGGCGGCCCGGCGGGTGATGGACGAATGGGGCGGCGAGGTGCCCGTCGATCGGGCGATCTTCCGCTCCCTGCCGGGTGTGGGTCCGTACATCGAGGCGGCCGTGGGCAGCATCGCGTTCGGCGTGCCCGTAGCGGCCGTGGACGGCAATGTGAAACGGGTGATCGCCCGCCTGCTGAAAATGGAGGTGCCCGTCAACGGTCCGAGGGCCCATGCCGCCTTTGCGGCCCCGGCGGATGACCTGTTGTGCCGGGCGCGCCCGGGGGACTGGAATCAGGCGATGATGGAGCTGGGGGCCCGCATCTGCACACCCCGTCATCCCGACTGCGGACGCTGTCCGGCAGCGGCGTTCTGCATCGCGCGAAAGGAATCCTGCACGGACCGTCTGCCCGTCCGCCTGCGGAAGAAGAGGCCGCCCGTGCGACGCGTGGCCGTGGGTGCCGTCATCCGGGGTAACCGGCTGCTCATCTGTCGCCGTCCCGAAACCGGCCTGCTCGGTGGACTGTGGGAACTGCCCGGCGGAACCATCGAAAAAGGGGAATTGGCCTCTGGTGCCTGCGTCCGTGAAATCCGCGAGGAAGTGAATCTTCGCGTGGAACCGGTCTGCCACCTCGCGTCCGTGCGCCATGCCTACACCCACTTTACGGCGGCGATCGACGTGTTCGTCTGCCGTGTCGTCTCCGGCCGTGTCCGGCTCCGGGGACCGACGGATTTTGCCTGGATTCAACCATCCCGGTGGGTTCAATATCCCTTCCCGGGCGCCAACCGCCTTTTCATGCCGACGCTGATGGCGTATTTTGAAACACAGAATACAAAGCAGAACGATTACCAACGGAGGTGACCCGATGACATTCCGGAATGCAGCAGCCCTGATGGCGGCAATGTGTTTTTCAACCGGCCCGGTCGGATGCGCGTCGGACGAGCGACCTTCCACGACAGACAGCGACACCGACACGGACAGCGACAGCGATGGAGACAGCGACAGCGATGCGGACAACGACACAGACAGCGACACAGACAGCGACACAGACAGTGACACAGACAGTGACACAGACAGCGACACCGACACAGACAGCGACACGGACACCGACACGGACGGCGACACGGATATTGACTGGGACGTGGATTTTCTCATCGATCCGCCGGATTCGTGTCAGTTGAAGTTCACTTATGAGCAGGACATGGCGTGCATCTCCGGCAACACATCCACGGTATGCGGCGGCGTGTGCCGACCGCGCAACGCCTGCGAAAACGCTGCGGACAAGGACGGCGCCATCGGTTTTGCCTGTTCGCGCTACATGATGTTCAGCCCGGAGATGACCAGCGCCGCTCGTGCGGATGCGGACCTGTACGGGTGGACGTCGCCCGAGGACCCGCCCTTTATCTACGCGGTGGCGGGCCACGACAAGAACGAAGGGGGCATCGACGCGGGGGTGTCGGGAACCCATCCCTGCTGCGAGTGCTACCAGGCCGTGTTCACGGAACCGTGGTCCGAGTGGACGGCATCCCCGGCACCGAAACCGGTGATCATTCAAGTGTTCAACATCGCCGCCACCACTGAGAGCTTCGACCTGTACATGGGGGCCGGTGGATTCGGCGCCCACAACGCCTGCGCGGATATCGGACTGGCGGGTACATATGGCAACTACCTGTACGATGGTTACTCCACGTACGGCCAGGCGAACAACGGCGGCATCAAGACCGTATCGATGGATGAGTGCAGGTCCCCCAACGCGGCCCCGGACTGGGGCATGCCCAATGTCGAGTCGCTGGGTTCGGAGGCATGCCAGGGCCGGGTCGAAGAGCTGTGCAACGAAATCGTTTCGTCCAACGCGACCCTGCAGAACGTGACGCGGGAATCGTGCCGCGCGGGAAACCGTGTGGACTCCATGTACCACCAGAACTGGTCAATTCTCGTCAGGCGGGTGAACTGTCCCGAGAACCTCACCCGGGTCACGGGCTGCCGGCTGGTGGATGACAGTGGCCTTCCCGACGTGGATCCGTCCATTACCACGGTCACCGCAGCCCAGTCCGCCGGATTCCTGTCCGGCTATCACACCACCACCATGCAGGACTGCTGCAAGCCCGCCTGCGGCTGGAGCGACAACGTGGGCGCCATGGGTCAGAACACGGTGGCGCCATGGGACGCGTTCTACACCTGCGACAGCAGCGACGTCCCCATGACCGAACCCTGACCGCCGGTGGCGATGGGGGACTGATCACAGAAGGTTCATGGATTTCAAGCGTCGATAGAACGTACGGCGCGGGATGCCGAGGATCCGGGCCGCTT
>JAKQNG010000107.1 GCA_029565915.1 Deltaproteobacteria bacterium | reverse complement strand
CCCGTAGTACAGCAAAAGTCGCTGGTAGACATTGTACAGCCCCACGCTGCCGGTCAGCTTCGCGCCACCCGAAAGCATGTGCTGGAGTTTTCGCAGACGATCCGGCTCCAGTCCGCCGCCGTTGTCGGACACCGTGATCAGCAGACGATCCCCGTCCACCCGCGCGCCAATCTCCACGCGTCGGATGCCGGTCACGTCCTTCACGCCGTGCACACACGCGTTCTCCACCAGCGGTTGGATGATGAGCTTGGGCAGCAGGCACTCATTGGCCTGTTCCCCCACGGTCAGCACATGCTCAAACTCATCCTCGAACCGGTATTTCTGGATGTGCAGGAACTCGTCCAGGAACCGCAAGTCGTCCTTGAGCGGAATGATGTCGTCCTCCCAGACAATGAGGTGGCGGAACATCCGCGACATGTACTTGAGCATGCGCGCCGTCTCGGTTTCATTGCGCACCACGGACTTGAGCCGGATGCATTCGAGCGCGTTGAACATGAAATGCGGATTGACCTGGCTTTGCAGCGCGGACAGCTTGGCCTGCACCGTTTCCCGCTCCATCTGCGCCTCGACGAGCTGGGCGCGGTATTTCTCCTCGATGAGCGCCTGCAGCTGGGCGCTCATGGCGTTCATGGACTCCGCCAGCTCGCCGATTTCGTCCCTGCCCATGCTCTCCACGTCGATCTGCGCAAAATGGCCGGTGGCAATCTGCTTGGACAGATGCACCACGCGCCGGGTGCGGCGGGTGATGTTGCCGGTGATGAGCAGCAGAATCAGCACCGCGATGAGGATGCTGCCGAAGGCGATGACCACGGTTTTCTCCCGGGTGCGGCTGAACTCCTCCGCGATGACATTGGTGTCATAAAAGCCCACGAGCTCGAGCGGCATGTCCGCGAGCGGCTTGCGCAGGGCGACAATGCCGGTGGGCATGTTGTCCTCGCGAAAATAGTCAAAGGGGCCAAACTCGCTGTAGGAACCCGTGGAAACCAGGATGCGCCCGTCCGGATCCACCAGCATCAGGCGCTCGAACATGTCGCTGTCGCGCATCATGGAGGCGATGTAGGTCAGTTCCAAATCCAGGCGGATGGCTTTTTCGTAGGACTGATACTGCGGATAGAACGTGAGGGGGCGGATGATGCTGACACTGCGGTCGTAGGAGGTCCGCAGCAGCGGTGTTTCCAGCGCCACACGCAGATAGGGGCCGTGGGATTCGTTGGAGATGGCATGGATGGCATACGACTGCAGGCTTTCGCCCAAGGTTTCCTTCTCCACATCCGCGACCCGGCGCACCAGCGCGCCGTTGAACACGGTGGGATTGTCGGTGTACAGCGTGAGCCGGCGCACCTGCCCGTTGTAAGAAAGATCCGTGATCATGGGATCCTTCATCTGCTCCTGGTACGCAATCAGGAAATCGATGTCCTTGTGGTATTCCCGGTTCAGAAAGCCATACAGCTGTTCGTTTGTCCGGAAGCGGTTCACCAGTGTCATGGCCGCGGACAGCGTGCCATTGACGCGCGACGCCTTTTCATTGAGCGACTGGGTGAGCCGGCGCATCATGTCCTTCTGGATATTGTCTTCCGTTTCCTTGAAAAAGAAGGCATTCTGAATGAACAGCGGCAAAATGACGCTGCCGACAAACAGCAGAATCATCTTCTGGGAAATGGATAGGTTGCTCAGCATCTGCAGGGGCTTGCTTTTGCGTACGGGAAGCTTTTCCGCCGCATTGCGCCTGCCCGCGGGCCGGCCCGCACGCACAGGGTTGGTCTTGTCCACCGATAGCACTCCGCCGCCAGCCGTCCACCGGGACGGCGCATCCGGCTCCCCGGTGGTCAGCCGGTGTTGTTGGGCTGCCCTGGGAACCATACCTTTTCATCTTATCATGAAAGGCGTCAGGCAGTACACGTCATCGTCCGGCTGGCTTGTGCACGGCAGATGCGTCAGGCAGTCCACGCGGCATACTCCTCCGGTGTGGCCAGCAGGTAATGCTGGCCGCCCACATGCCGCTGCTCGCCCTTGTGGTAATCAACCCCCGCTTCCCGCCAGTCATAGGAAACCGAGACGCGATGGCGCTCCGCCAGCGGATCCGGCTGCGGAATGGCCGAGAGCAGGGACTTGGTGTACGGA
>JAKQNG010000105.1 GCA_029565915.1 Deltaproteobacteria bacterium | reverse complement strand
TGTCGGCGTCGCTGTCGGCGTCGCTGTCGGTGTCGCTGTCCCCATCACCGCCTTCCTCCGGTGTTCCGGCGGAGTCGGTGCAGGCCCACAGCCCGGTCAGGGCCAGCAGAAACAGATTCCGAAAGATTGTCTTCGTCATGCGGGTGCTCCTTCTTCTAATGAAGAACAGTACCCGGCCACTCTGTAAAAAGGACAGAATTTTTTCTGGTCAGAAAACCGCTGCACCGGATGTGTTCCACGGCAGCCCGGTCCGTGTATCGACGGCCCATGGTTGAGGGGAAGACTTGACCGGCCGGAAAATCCCTCCTACCTTCATTTCATGGAACGCCGCCTCCTCACCCATGCAGAGTTGATGGCAAAAATCGCCGACATCGATCCGTTGCTGATTCGCGCCATGGATGATGTGGACGAAACCCTGCTCGCGGATTTTGCGGCCCTGTCCATGGCGGAGCGCATCGAGTGGGCTTCTGCCATCTCACACGACCTGGAACTGCTGAAAAAGAGATGAACGGATCTCTGCTCCAGCTTCTGCAACGTCTCAACGAAGCGCAGGTGGAATATATCCTGGTCGGCGGAATGGCTGCAGTGCTGCATGGCGCGCCGGTCGCGACGATGGACGTGGATGTCGTTCATCGACGAACGCCTGCGAATGTGGCGCGTCTGCTGGCATTGCTCGCCTCGCTGGAGGCACACTACCGCGGACAGCCGGCGGGCCGGATTCTTATGCCGACAACCGCCGCCCTGATGGGTTCGGGACACAACAACCTCGCTACTGTCCTTGGCCCACTCGACCTTCTTTGTGAACTCGCCCCGGGCGTAGGATTCGACGAATTGCTGCCCGACACGGAATGCCGATCGGCCGGGGACTTCACCATCCGGATACCGACCCTCAGAAAATTGATCGAAATCAAAGCGGACACCGCACGCCCCAAGGACCTCCTCCTTCTTCCCATCCTGCTGAAACTGGACAGGCCGGATAACGCCTGAGGGCGCTCTGTTCGAGGGATCTACTCGATGGGGATGACGGGCGGTTCGGAGATGATCTCCAGGTCGAGGCCGCCGGGATAGTAGTACGACGTGGCGTGGCCGTAGCCCATTACCTGAAGCCCCACGGGCAGATCCGACGTGAGCTTGTGCTTGCCGTCGCCGCCGGGACCTGCGGACAGGGCCACCCGCTGCACGCTCCAGCCGGTTCCCGCAATGGGCTGGTTGGCGCCGCCGATGGGGCTGCCGTCCAGCAGCACCGCTGCACCGTCGGGAATGAGCACATCGCAGTAGTTGGTCTGATAGGAAATCGGCGCGAGAAAACTGTACTCCGTGCGGAACTGCTCGGGCGTCACCATCATGGACACGCCCGGCTCTTCCATCTGCATGTACGATACGACCAGGAACGGATGATCGGCGTCCTGGGAGGACACGGCGAACGCGGTGGTCGTCTGGATTTCCACCACCTGTCCGGCGCTCAACGCTGCGGGCGCACCCACCGGCGAAGAACCCTCATAGGAGAGCGTCGTCCCGTCCACGTTGCCGATGAAGCGCACCACGTGCTGGACCGCGCTGCCGCTGCGACCCGTGGGCGGTGCCACCACATATTCGAAGCCCAGGGCTTCCGCCGGCAGCACCAGTTCCTCCATGTGATCCGCGTAACTCTCCTGGGTCATGGGCGTCAGGTCCGCAATGGGCGACAGGCCGATGACCTGCACGGGCCGGAAATTGGGCGCGTCAGAGGTGCCGGGATCCGCCGCGTCCAGGCCCACTACCAGACTGCCCGAGAGATCCGAGTGGGGCTCTCCCATCCAGGCGCCCGGGGCGGCCAGGAGCTGGAGCACATCTCCCGCGTTCAACGTGTACGAGATGACCTCACCGGCCACGGCGGCGGTGACACCGGTGCCTGCCGCGATATCGTCGGCGAGTTCCACCTTCACCAGCGTGTTGTCCTGCGTGGCGGTCACGGCGATGGCGCCGGGGGCGTCACCGAAGGTGTCCGGGAACGAACCGCCCCAGCTGAACACCCGGTAAGCGCCGGTCATGGCCGCCGCCGGAATGAGCAGGGACGCGTCGTTGGTGACGGAATAGCAGTGGGCCGCATCGGTCAGGTTGTCGATGCAGCCGGCGGGAATCGGGGAGATCTCGTATTCGAGGGGGCTGAACTGCCAGGCCGTCACGGGCACGGAGCTGGTCATGTGGTAGGCGCCGCCCGCCACCAGCACAGAGGCGCCCACCCGGTTGCCGGAAGTGTTTGCCGCATTGAACGTGGTGCCTTTCAACGCCTCCACCCAGGGCAGGAGAATCGCCTTCACGGTTCCGGCGGGCACTGAATCGGTAATGGAGGCACCGAGGGCGCCTCCTTCGATTTCGATGACCGCATCTTCTGTGCGGTCGTTGGCGATGACCACCGCAAACTCGAAGCCCGTCTGGGCCGCGAAGTTGTACCAGACCATGTTGTAGGTCACCGTGGGCCAGAACTCGCAGCCCTCGTAGGTGCGGTTGAAGGCCGCATCCGCGCAGGTCAGCTCGTCCGTATCCCCGTCGGTATCGCTGTCGCTGTCACTGTCCGTATCCGTGTCCGCATCCCCGTCCGTCGTTCCCGAATCCGATGTCGAATCGGTGGACGAGTCCGTGTCCCCGCCCACGAACCGGGCGTCCTCTTCATCCGAACAGGCCGCCGCAAGCACCAGCGCACAGACAAGCAGTTTTTCGAACATCCGCATCATGGGTCATTCTCCTTTTCCATCCGTCGGCCGGAGCGGGACAGATTAGAAATGAACATCCGGCTGATTGGATTTTAACACAAATGCCCTCAGCGAGGTAGTGGTGATTTTTCAATGGCGGACAGACATTCCGACAGTGTCATCACGGGACAGGGGAGTTCCTGCCGTCGCTGGAGGATATGCCGGTCGCCGCTGATCAGGGTGGCGCTTTCTGCAGTTGCCAGCTGGATAAAATGGTCATCCGTCGGATCCTCCGGAATCCACCGGGTGTCTGACATCGGTGGATGCCGGAGACGGAAGAACGGAGCGATTTCCTCGTCCAGCAGCCAGCGCACATCGGTGTGGGACAGACCGAATTTTTCATAGGACAGCACCCGGCGGTATTCCTCCAGGATGGGCGGGGAAATCAGCGGCATCAGCCGGCCGTCCAGCACTGCCTGGTGTACCGCGGAGGCGGCGCCCCGGAACAGCAGGGCGGAGATGAGGATATTCGTGTCAAGGACGACCAGCACGGCGGGCCTCTTCGACAAGTGCCGGAACGGCGGATTCCTCCAGACCCGCATCCCGCACCCGGTCGCGGATTTCGGCCAGTTGCCGGGTTTCCACGGGGCGGACGATCATGGGCTCCAGGATGATCCGGCCATCTTCCAGTCGGGCATCAACATAGTCCCTTCCCTGGAATTCCCGCAGGAGTTCCCTGGGAAGTGTGATCTGGTTTTTGGGGCTGATGCGGCAGAGCATGGTTTACCTCCTTTGATACAGAGTAGTCATTGTTGGAATTTTAGAAAGTTGGAAAGTTAGAAATTCTGAATTTCATAGAATCTGGTATCCGAGGGAAATGCCCGCCTGCCACCAGAAGGCCTGCTCCTCAAACTGCCACACCCCGTCGAACTCGGGCATGAGGAAAAATTCTTCGCCGAACTTGAATTTCACGCCGAACACGCCGCCCACATACCCGTCCAGGTTCCGGGCGCTGTAAATCGAATCGTCCACATCCGCGGTGGCCTTCACGATGAGCAGGCCGGCCTTGGGGCCGACCGTCATGGTCACGTATTTCGTTTCAACCACATCCATCAGGATCGGCAGCCACACGGTGGACACGAAGAGGTGGGCGCCGCCGCCGTACAGGTAGATGAACGTGGCCGACGGGTCGAGGGACAGGGCGAAGCGCTTCTGGTTGACCACCATGAAGTTCAGGTCGATGCCGATGCCGGGGAAATAGAGCTTGGCGCCCGCGTCGAACCACTCGACGAACCCGTAGCGGATGGACTGCTCACCGCTGGGCCAGACAAAGGAGAGGTCCTGCACCTGCGTTTCGCCTTCGTCGTCAACGGTGGTGTAGTCCTTCGTGGGTTCCACGCCCACGGCGAAGAGTCCCGACGTGGCATAGGCAGTGCCTTTCGGAATCGGCCGTGCGCTGTGGATGGTGCTGATGGACATGCAGCCCGACAGCAGCGCACCCAGGAACGCGACGCCGGCGACCAGAGCCTTGTGCTTCATCGTTGTTTTCATCATACTGGCAAATGTAACGAAAAACCGGGAGGGCGCCATGAAAGAAATCCGAGTGATCCGTCAGGTGGACGAACAGCAGCTCGACGCGCTGGGCGTGCGGCAATGGGACATCTGGACAAAGGAAGAGTCGAAATTCGACTGGACCTACGACAGCGCGGAGACGTGTTACTTTCTGAAAGGAGACGTGGAGGTGACGCCCGACGGAGGCGCGCCGGTCACCATGGGGCCCGGTGATCTGGTCACGTTCCCGGCCGGGCTGTCCTGCACCTGGCACATCCGCAAAGCCGTCCGCAAACACTACCGCTTCGAAGACTGAAGGTTCTTAAAGCACTTCCGGCAGAAAGGACGGCGGGGGATATCGCTGATCTGGGTGGTGCCGTAGAAGGCATTGTCGTAGATGCACAGGGCATCGGCTTGTTCCTTTGCGAAATTCACTTGCAGCCTGGAATAGGGGCGCGCGGCCTTCTGTTCGAACAGCGCCACGTCATGGGTTTCGTCCAGTGCGAGCCCGCTGAATGCAGCCCCGTGCGTCAAGTCGATGGTCTGCACACTCCCGTTCACGGTGACGGTCACAGTCCGGTGGCGCCGCTCTGCCGGATAGTTGTCTTCGCCGCCCCACGGATCGTCG
>JAKQNG010000096.1 GCA_029565915.1 Deltaproteobacteria bacterium | reverse complement strand
TGCCGATTTCGGACAGCACCGAATCAAAATTGGCGTAACCGATGCGCCCGCCGCTGCTCACGGCAATCTGCCCGTAAATGCGTTCCCAGCCAAAGTCACCATTGGCCACCACGGCGATCTGCAGCCCGTCGTTGGCGTAGTAGTCCACCAGCGCCTGGGCGATGGCCGCCAGCAGTTCCGGTCCTTTCTGGGCATACAGGCGGGATGGCCAGAAAATGATGGGCGCCTTGTCGTCCACCCGGAGCCCCATGCGTTTCTGGAACTCCAGCTTGTTGGCCTTCTTGCCCTCGACACAGGTCGTTTCGTCGTAGTTCATCACCAGGCCCTTGGCGATAGCCGGATGAACACTGGACATGGGCGCATTCAGAATACCCGATGCGCATCCCGAGTAGTATTTGGCCTTGAATTCCTCCCGCGTCTGCCAGCTGATGATGTCCTGGAAGTAACCGTTGACGATTTCGTGAAGGAACGTGGGACTCACCGTATTGACGAAATCGGCGGCCTTGATGCCCGACAGCAGGAAGTCCACGCCCAGGTGCTCCCAGTGATTCCACACGGAGTTGGGGTGATTTTCGAGGTACAGCTCATCCGAAAAACGGCTCACATCGATGCCGAGACGTTCCAGCTCCCGCAGGGTTTTTTTCTGCGAAAACACGTTGTGCACGGTGAAGACCGTTTTAAAGCCCCGCTCTCTCGCCGCGGCCGGAATGAGTCCCGTCATCCAGTCATTGCAGTGGACGAGCATCTTGCCGTGGGACGGCATGGCTTCGCTCAGCACCTGATTGATCACCTTTTCCTGGAAGGCCACCGCCCGGTTCAACGCGTCGTTGGAGCCGTCCGTGGCATACACCGATGGAATGTGCGCAAACGCCGAGTCCTGCACCAGGTGAATCCGCTTGGGCCCTTTGAAGATGCTGGCGAGCCGATCCAGCTCGTGGTGGGTAATCTGGGAGTATTCGATCATCTGGCGTTCGTACCGGGGCAGCGCCACATGCACGTCCAGGCCCATCTTGTTCATCTCGTCGATGAGCGCCGAGCTGATATCCGCCAGACCGCCGCCCTTGGCCGTCACCACGTTTGCCAGGTTGCCGAATCCCTGGGGAAGTTCGGTAATCTCGGGCGTCACCAGAAGGATGCGGGCCTTTTTTGCGCGACGACTGACAATCGCCGCCGGCCCGGCGACGGCCTGCTCCTTTTTCGCGCTGCGCCGCAGGGAGAGCTTTGTGAGCGCGGTCGTGTAAGCCATGATGGCTTCGGAAACGTCCGTAAAATGGCTGAAATAGTCGTGCACGCCACCGTCTGCGCCATGGCGGGTGGTGCACATGTAATAGAAATTGTCGGACGTGCCCAGATGTCGCCAGTCGTTCAGCAACTGCTCGTCGCCTTTCAGCTTTAGCTGGGGCTCCAGTTCCTGATAGCGCTGAAACAGGGACTGCTGGGCCGTGTTGCCGAGCCACGGGTTGGTGTTGCGCCCCTCATCCGCCCAGGACGACGTGGCAAAATCGTCGATACTGACCACCGGTCCGGTGCCCACCGCGGCTGCGACTTCCGTGGGATTTTTCATGACGATGCCCGACCGATCCGCCAGCGCCCCGGGCAGCGCTTCCCAGAACTTGAAGATGCCCGTGTCCTCCCACTGGTGTTCGCCGATGGCCTCGTAGTCCATGCCGATGAGCACCGCTTCCCCGTCGATCCGCGCAACCCAGTCCGCAAAATTTTCGGCCGTAAAATGGCGGTGCGTAAAGCGGAATGCGAGTTCGTCGCTCAAATCAAAGTTGCGCGGAATCACCTTGATGTTCTTCAGGTGGTTCTGGAACACCGTATTGGGCGATTTGCCCGCAATCATGTCATCGCGCTTTTCGCACAGAATGCTCTGAAAACCCATCTGGGCCGCGATGGCGGCGATGCTGTCGTTGAACTGCAGCTCCGTGTTGCGGAAGCTCGTGGGTGTTACACCGACCAGTTCCTCCATGGTCTGCCGGTGCTTGTCGATCTGAAAACGGAACTCTTCCTTGTTGCCGTCCTTGAACAGGCCGGCGAGGGAGTGGTAGTAGGTCTCTCCCAGAAACTCGATGCGTCCGGTTTCTTTTGCCAGCTCGCCCAGCTCCGCAAAGCTCTCCACAACCTTCGGCATGAACATGCGCGCCTGTTCGAGGAGTGTGCCGGTGACACTGAAACAGACCCGGAATTCGGGATTTTCCCGGATGAGTTTCGCAAACATGGCGTTGGCCGGCAGGTAGCATTTGGTGGCCACCTTCTCGAATACTTCTCTGTCCAGTTTGTCGTCGAAAGGATTGTTGGATCGCAGGTATTTTTTGAGTCGTCGGGGCTGATGGGCTTGAAAGTAGAACGTCAACAGGCTCATGTGCGCATTCCTCCCGTGGCTGCTGGAAAATCAGTCATGGTTCTTTTCATACCACACATCCGGTCCCTGAACCATGCGAAGTGAGGAAGAAGCCCGGTAGGGATTGTGGGTGTCCTCCTTCGGAGGCGCTGTGCCGTTCTGTTTCAGTACAACCGGATCGCCGGTTCCCCGGTGGACGAATTCGGTGGTGGGCGGATACCGGTCGTAGGACTGGTACATGTATGCCACCTTGGCCCGCTCGATGATGCGATGACGCTGGACCCGGTAGCCGGGCACACCCCGCTGGGTAATGACTTCCCGGCCGCGGGGCAGGTCGGGATCGTCGACGGTTTTCACCGGGTAGTCCGTGGAGCTGACGATGCGGCGCAGGAGGGAGACCGTGAAGGGCCGCTCCTTCCCGCGGAATTCCACCCGCGCCATGCCGTCCTCGGCCGTAAAATGGATCGCCACCGGCCAGGGCAGCGGGTTGCGGATTTTCAGGTTCTTGGACGGATAGCTGACCGTGGCATCCAGTCCCAGCTTGATGTACGAACTCGGCCGCGAATGGGGCACCCGTTCTTCGATGGTGAGTCCGGTAAAAAAGGCGGCCGCGTACAGGGTGGAAGCCACCTGACAGGTTCCCCCTCCCATGCCTTCTACAATTTTTCCTCCTTCGATGACCGGCGCGTAGCGGAATCCCCGGGCCTCGGAACGGTCTCCCACAACGTCGTTGAAGGAGAACACCCCGCCGGGCATGATGACCTGCCCGTCGAGGATGGACGCGCCGAGCCGCACATTGTGGGTGCGGTCCTCATCCTTTT
The DNA here is from genome assembly GCA_029565915.1 of Deltaproteobacteria bacterium. Classification (GTDB taxonomy): domain Bacteria; phylum Myxococcota_A; class Polyangia; order JAAYKL01; family JAAYKL01; genus JAKQNG01. Next base: position 13,259 of record JAKQNG010000096.1, on the reverse strand, counting down.
TCATGCGCGAATACGGCGTTTCAAAAAAGCCCGCCACTGTATCGACGTCGATGCCCATGAGATCCGCCGCCCGCATGCCGGGCGCGATATCCCGAACGACCATCTTCACCTCTCCGGCGCCGTGCACGATGGCGTCATCCAGCCGCATCAACGTGCCGTACACATCCAGCGACAGGCCTTTCTTTTCGGGGACGACCGTATTGGAAGCAAAATCGAACCGCGCATCCTCGGGCGCCCGGTCGAGGGTTTCCTTGACGGCCACCAGTGCCTCCACCGCATCGCTGGACTCAAGGGACAGGGGCAGTTCCAGCTTCACCTCAAGGGGTGATCCCGCCACATCCCGATAGTACCGGGCAGCCGGGCTGTCCTCACGTCCCAGCTCCACAATGATCCGCTCCAGGGATGACAGCTCCGCGTGGACCCCGATGTCGGACAGGGCGGTCCGGTGGGAGATGCCGCCTCCGGACAGGGTGATGGTCCGCTGCACCCGTTCCCGCGCCAGGCGCCGGAGCGCGTCAATCCCCCGGGGACCGGTTTCGATCCGCTGTCCATCAACGACGACCGCATCCACGGCCGGTGCACGGAGAGAACGCCATGGTTCGTAAATGACCAGCGCCGTCAGGGTACCGAGCAGGAGCAGAACGGCAAGGAGCAGCAGATCCCGCATCCGCCGGCTCCGGGGCAGCAGGCCCGCAGTCCGCGCCCGCAGCGCACCCAGCCTGTCAAAGGGGCGTTTCATCATTCATTTCAATGCCATGAATCCGGTTGAGGAATCAACCCGATTGGCATAGTTTGACCGCAAACGAATGCAACGAATCATCGCCATTGTCGCCTTTCTTCTACTCTGCACCGCCCTCCAGGCCTGCCGTGGTGAGTGCACCGCCCCGGCCCCTTCTCCTCCCGCATTGAAACAACGAATCGGCCGAACAGTGACCTGCCCGGTCTGCGGCCTGCGCTTCGACGCCGGCGAAGCCGACTTCACGGCGACCCACGACGGTCGCACTTACTATTTTCTGGTCGAGGACCACCGGGACGCCTTTGCGGAAGCACCCGGCGACTACATCCGCATCAATCGCTCAGAAAGCAGAGGACAGATCAGATGACCGATCGGGCACCCACGGACAACGAACAGCTCGAACAGGCAAACCGACCCGCGGAAGAAGCCATGCGCCTCCACCCGTTTTACCGGGGAAAAATCGAGGTCGTCCCCCGCTGCCGGATTCGGGACATTCACGATTTCGCACTGTGGTACACCCCCGGCGTGGCCGCGCCCTGCATGGACATCCACCACCATCCCGAGCGGGTGTTCGACCACTGCGCCAGGGGCAATCTCATCGCCATCGTTTCGGACGGCACGCGGGTACTGGGACTGGGCAACATCGGGCCTGCCGCCGGACTGCCGGTCATGGAGGGCAAGTCCCTGCTGTTCAAATACCTGGGCGGCGTGGATGCGGTCCCTCTGTGCATCGACGCGAACAGCGCGGGGGACATCATCAATTTCGTCAAAATGGTGCAGCCCACCTTCGGCGGCATCAACCTCGAAGACATCGAAAAACCCCGGTGTTTCAAGGTGCTGGACACCCTCCGGAAGGAAGCGTCCATTCCGGTGTGGCACGACGATCAGCAGGGCACGGCCGCAGTGACCCTGGCGGCGCTCATCAACGCGGCGAAGATCGTGAACAAACCGCTGCACCGGCTCCGGATCGGCATGCTGGGCGTGGGGGCCTCCAATCAGCGCATCGCCATCATGCTGGCGGAGGCGGGCGTGGATCCGCTGCTCACCTGCCTGTGCGACACGAAAGGCGTCGTGGTCAAGGGACGCGAAGATCTGGCCCGGGACCCGTGGAAATCCCACCTGGCCGACATCACCAACGGCGAACAGCGCAGCGGCGGACCGGAAGCGGCGTTTGACGGTGCCGATGTGATGATCGCCCTCTCCTCCCCCGGTCCGGAGACGGTCAAACCCGAATGGATCCGCTCCATGAACAAGGACGCCATCGTGTTCGCGTGCGCCAACCCGGTGCCCGAAATCTGGCCCTGGGAGGCGAAGAAGGCCGGTGCCCGCATCGTGGCGACGGGACGCAGCGACTTTCCCAACCAGGTGAACAATTCGCTGGGATTTCCCGGCATCTTCCGCGGCACCCTGGACGTGATGGCAACGACCATCACCGACGAGATGTGCATTGCGGCGGCCCGGGAGCTGGCAAAGGTGGCACAGGATCGGGGCATCAGCGAAGATTATCTCATTCCCACCATGGACGAGTGGGAGGTGTTCCCCAGGGAAGCCGTCGCCGTGGGCCAGAAGGCCATCGAGCAGGGCATCGCGCGGCGGCCCCTTTCGCCGTCCGAGGCCTTTGCACTGGCCGACACCACCATCCGACGAGCCCGGGCGGATCTGGCCATGCGCATGAAAGAAGGCTTCGTAAAAGATCCGGGCTGAGCGGTCAGGTGGAGGGTTCGCCGTACATGTCCGAAATGAGCATCCGCAGTTTCATCGCTTCGTCCCCGGTCAGGCGACTGACGCGCCGGATCAGGCGGATCGTGGAGATGGTCCGGATCTGATCCACGGCGATTTCGCTCTCCCTGCCTTTGACAACCAGCTGAAGGCGGCTGCGCCACCCGGGGTGCACCGATATGGTGAGTGGGCAGACCACGACGGTCTGCAGATACGCGTTCATCAGGTTGTCACTGACCACCACGACCGGGTGGGTCTTGCTGATTTCCGCGCCGATGACCGGGTCGAGATTGGCAAAGTAGATGCCGTAACGCTCAATTTTCATTCGATGTCCTGCAGATCCAGATCCGCCCAGTCCGACCAGTCTTCGCCACTGCGCGCCATTTCCCGGTAGGTCTCCGCCCAGGACAGTCGGCCATCCCCGTCCTTTTCGATGAGGATACCCTGCTCGGTTTCCCGCAGCACCACGGTGTCCTCCAGCCCGTATTTGAGAATCAGCCGCTTGGGAATCCGTATCCCGCGACTGTTGCCCACTTGAATGATTCGCGATTCCATCAACATTGCCGCCTTTCGCTTGCCGCCCGAAAAAAGTAAATACAGTAATTACATTTGTCAAGAAGGCAGGAATCTGGACTGTCCGCTGAAACTGAAAAAAATCCTTGAAGAAATAATACCGCAGGCGGATATGCAATTTGCGTCAACGGTGACGACAAAAAATGTAAACTAAACATCATTCAGCGATTCAAGGAGCATCCCCATGGCCGATCTGCAGAAGGCACCCCTGCTCTCCATCCGCGAAAAATTCGGATACGCCGTCGGCGATTTTGCCTGCGACCTCTTCTTCATGCTCTTCATCTATTACGGGCTGTATTTCTATACCGACGTGTTCGGCATTCCGGCGGCCGCAGCTGGCACCATGTTCCTCATCACCAAATTCTGGGACACCATGGTCGACCCCATCATGGGCATCATCGCCGATCGCACGAACACCCGGTTCGGCAAGTTCCGCCCCTACCTCATCTGGCTGGCGATTCCCTTCGGCGTCATCGGCATCTTCGCCTTCTCCAGCCCCGATTTCGATACCACCGGGAAAATCATCTATTCCTACGTGACCTACACGCTGATGATGATGATCTATTCCGCCATCAATATTCCCTACTCGGCGCTGATGGGGGGTGATGACGCCCAATTCCCGGGATCGCACGAGCCTCTCGTCGTTCCGGTTTGCCCTGGCCTTCTGCGGCGGCATTGCGGTCACCGGCGCCACCCAACCCCTCGTCGACTTCTACGGCGGCGGCTCCGACAACGTTGTCACCGTGGACGAAGGCACCGACCACACGGCGACCATCACCGAACAGGGCACCGGCACGGTCCAGCTGAGCGTGACCTATCGGGCCATCGATGACGCCGAGGCCCGGGCCCGGGCAGGCTGGCTGATGAAACTGCAGGCCGTCTTCCTGGACATGGAACACGTTCAGAAGCGCTCCACCATTCAGGTGAATACCCGGGACTCCATCCTGGAACACCTGTTCTATACGGACCAGGGGCGCGAAAAGGGACTCGCCGCCCTCGCTGCCATCGATCGCAACAGTCTGGTGGAAGCCCTCGTGCCGGGAAATGCCGCAGAACAGGCAAAGCTCCTGGCCATGTCGGACGAACAGCTCGGCGCCACCCTGGCACGGATGGACGAAACGATGCTGCGCAAAAAGCTGCTGCCCGTCCGCTTCGGCGACAAGAAGGCCCTCGAACTGGAAATCGACGGCAATTTTTATCTGGAAAAGGGATTCGGGACAAAAGCGGTCTCTTTGCGCACCCTGTTTGACGACACGGCGGATTCCGCCAGTGGCGAAGAAGGCGAAGAGCTGAAGGTCGACTGGTCCGCCGCCCCCGTGTCCCGCAGCCTGATCGACCACCAGCACGGGTTCCAGCTCTGCATCGCCACCTTTGCCACCGTGGCCGCCATCCTGTTCCTCGTGGTCTTCTTCTCCACAAAGGAGCGCGTTGCCCCGCCGAAGAACCAGAAGACAAACGTGTGGCAGGATCTGAAGAGCGTGTTCTCCAACCGTCCCTGGGTGGTCGTGGGCATCATGAGCATGTTCACCCTGGCGCAGGTCTGCATCTACGGCGGCGCCATCGTGTACTACTTCAAATACTTCGTCGGCAGTCCCGGCCTGGCCGGACCGTTCATGCTGGTGGGCACCATCAGCAACCTCATCGGCGTGTTCCTCACGGATCCCCTGACCCGGCTGCTGGGCAGTAAAAAGAGGGTCTACCTCGTCCTCTCCATGATGACGGTGCCGCTCAACGTGGCGTTCTTCTACCTGGGCCCCAACGACATCACGATCATGTTCTTCCTCACGCTGCTGGGCGGCCTGGCGTCAGGCCCTCTGTCGCCCATTGTGTGGGCCATGTACGCGGACATCGCCGATCACTCGGAATGGAAAACCGGCAACCGCTCCACGGGCCTCTTCTTCTCTGCGGCCATGTTCGCCCAGAAGATGGGCTGGACCATCGGCGGCGCGGCGGCGGGATGGCTGCTCGAATACTACGGTTTCGAGGCGAACATCGTGCAGAACGAAACCACCATCCACGGCATCCGCATGCTGATGAGCTGGATTCCGGCCATCGGCTGCTTCATCGCGGGCATCCTGATTCTCTTTTACAGCCTCGACGACAAACAGATGGTGCTCATCGAAAAGGAACTCACCGAACGCCGGGCAAAGGCAGACGCGGAAGAGGCCGTCACTGCTGGTTGAAACAGGCCTTGAACACAAAGCTGCTCTTCATGTGGTAATCCTCATCCCCCACCGGCGTTCCGGCAACGGTTCCTCCCACAAAGAACGTGCCGTCCGGATTTGCCAGGGACACCTGCCACTGCAGCATTGAGGGCAACGGATCGCCGAAGGACAGCGTACCCAGCCACTGGCCATCTTCGCTGTAGCGGGTGCCAGAATGCAGCGCGCTGAAACTCCAGATTTCATCGCTCTGCAGAACCGTCTGCGGCCGGGTGCTCCAGGGGTCATCCTGTGGCTGCGTTCTCGCCCACGACAAGGTGCCGTCCGGCGCAATCGCCGCCAGATATCCGGTGCTCATGTACGGGTCGTCGTAGTCGATGGGCGCCAGATACCGGTCCACCTGCCCGGCCGGATTGAGTAACGCCCAGAAACAGGAAAAGCCTCCCGCAACAATCGTCTGTCCGTCCAGGGTGCCGACGATGGTGACATTGGCGTCGTCGGTCAACGCTGCAGAATAGCGTTCGTAGTTTCCCTGTGGATCGTAGCGGACCCAAAACCATTGCAGGGGTCCAGACATTCCGTACTCTTCGTCGCAGTTGCTGTCCGCCAGCAGGGACTGGTACAGCCACACATTCAGCGAAGCGGTTTCGCCGCCCTCACAGCAGGCGCCGAACTCCACAAAGGGCGCATCCACAGTTCCGGCCGCCACGAGGCCTGCGCCGTCGAAATCCATCGATTCAAGCCATATCCGGTTATTCGACGAAAACGGAATCACCGGCTCAGATACCACCCAGTACGGTTGGCCGGACAGGGGATCGAACGCACCGAAAAACTGGTGCATGGCCGGCGCCGTGTAAACCTCCCCGCCCGGGGTCAACATCGGCGCGGAGAAATTGCCCTCTCCGGACACATAGACTGTTTCGTCGTCTCCCACCGTCATCGCGCGGGGGGTCCGCGATGGGCCCATGGAGCTGTACGACAGCAGTTTTCCGTCCGGTGACATCATCAGAAGAAACGCTTCATTCAGATGAGCCGGAACCTGCACTTCGTCCACAGCGCCCGGGGCAAACCGGCAGGTTGCCCATGAAACGACATTCCCGACAATCAGCACATTTCCGCCGGGCAGTACGGCAATGTCCACCGAGTCCACGCGGCAATCGGCGTCGGTCCCTCCCTCCACCAGCATCCGTGCGCCGCGCAGGGTGCCGTCACCATTCAGCAGATACATAAAAAACCCTTCTTCGCTGAGGGCGGTGTCCAGGGCCGGTTCATCCGCGAACAGGGGGCCGGATTTCTTATCTCCGACAACCGCCACACCGCCGTCCGGCAGTTGCGCCAGGCGCAGGCCCTCGGCTGCCGCCGTCTGCCTGATCCAGCAGGCGTTTTTCAGGCCGCTGAAATCCGCGTCGCTGTCCCCATCGGAATCGGTGTCGCTGTCCCCATCACTGTCACTGTCCCCATCGCCATCCGTGTCCCCATCACCGTCGGTGTCCGCATCGGGAGCGCTATCCGAATCGTCCGTTTCCGCAGACCCCGCCTTCCAGCACGCAGTTGACAGACACATCAGCAGAACAGCTGTTACCCGTATTCCGGCGTCAATCCATTTCATGATGAAGCAATTATATCTGATTACTATTGAAGATGGCAGGTAAAGATCACGGCCTCCGGAAGGCCTGCAGGATGGTGTCGAGTATCCGGTTTTCCCGCTCGTTCACGACCTTCTTTTCCGGATGGGCGTCAAACCACGCAACGGTGCGCTTCACCCCTTCGCAGAAGGGAATCGTCGCCTCGAAGCCCGGCACAAAGCGCTTGATCTTCGCGTTGTCGAAGATGGTGCTGTGGGCCTTGTCGCCCAGCAGCGTGCCTTCCAGTTCGGGAACCACGCCGACGATGAAATCCGACGGCACGTGAACCAGCCGCGGCGCCACGCCGAGGGCCTCCCCCATCTGCGAATAGATCTGATTCCAGGTGAGCAGCTCGTCCGATGTGATGTGAAATGCCTCTCCGATGGTGCGCATATCGCCCATCAGGGGCACAAAGCCCTTTGCGAAGTCGTCCGCATGGGTAACGGTCCACAGGGAGGTGCCGTCGCCGTGGACGACGATCTCCCCTCCCCGGCGCATCCTGTCCGCCAGTGTAAAGCAGCCCCAGCCGCCCAGGGCAATGGGAAACAGCGTGTGGTACGTAAGCGACGGCCGCACGACGACAGCCGGAAATCCCGACGCGCGCCGGGCTTCTTCGAGCATGCGCTCGCAGGCGATCTTGTTGCGGGAATATTCCCAGAAGGGATTGGACAGCGGAGTTTCCTCGGTGATCACCGGTGTGCGCGGCGGCTTTTCGTAAGCGGACGCGGAGCTGATGAACACATACTGGGCCGTCTTTTTGGAAAACAGGCGGAGGTCCCGCGCCACATCGTCGGCGGTGAACGCGATCCAGTTCACCACGCAGTCGAACCGCTCGTCGCGCAGGGCGGTGCGCACCCCTTCCTCGTTGCCGATATCACAGGCGATGTGCCGGCATCCCGCCGGAGACTCCCGCCCTCCCCGGTTGAGCACCGTCAGGTCCACGCCGCGGGCCACCGCGAGGGCGCTCACCGCGCTGCTGATGTTTCCGGTTCCACCGATGAACAATGCCTTCATGATTGACCTCCCGACCGGGACAGTTTTCCCCGCTTTTAAAATTTCGGCGCGGCGGTCAGTTTCTGACCGGACCCGGTGGCAGTCTGTGATCATGGGCTGTGAAACCAGGAAAGGCAATTGACCATGAAAAAAAAGAAACCGTCGATGACCGACCGTGAAATGATCGACCAGTGGCTCGTCGTCAAGCTCGGGCGCGATGGCGTGCACCTCTTGTCCGGCGATGTGAAGCTCGACGCAGATTGCGCCGTGGGTTTTGTCTATGTGGACAGCATGTGCGGCATCACGTTCAACGTGGAAGCATGGTGCATCCGGCAACCGCATTCCCTGCGGGCAGTCTCGCGCCCGGGCGATACGAAGCAGCGGATCATGCTGCGCTACGACACTTTCGCGGGGAAGGCCATGAGGCGGCTGACCCCGTCTGAGCATGCCGCCCTGAAGCTGCCGGATGTCCCGGACTGGCTGTCCATCTATTACGAAAACACGGAGCCCCTCCGCGCGCTCCGGGCGCTGCCGCTCCTCGACCCGCTCCGGGCTCCCGGCTACCCGGACGACATCCAGTGCCTCCTTTACGACAAGACCGGAAAAAAAGACGGGGAGTGGGTCTGGGCAAGGTTGTTCCGGCAGGAAAGCGATGACATCTTTTTCTGCCGTCTCCTGAATGAACCGATGCAGGATTTTGGCGTCCACGCAGGAGAAGAGATCTGCGTCAAGGTTTCCGAACGCCCCCAAGGGCTGCTTTCTATCTGCTTCGTATAACCTGACGGCAGAGACCCCGCACGAATCGGCACCGTCAGTGGTGTTGGTCACCGCTTGTCAGTGTCCCTTCCCGGGAAGCCGGGACAGCCCGGTGACATTCATCCGGGCAACAATCAATCATTATAGTCAGTCCAGTTGGCGGCCTGAAACCATACAAAATAGGAAGATGTCGCCCCGTAGATCCCCTGCGCAGACCAGATTCTGACGTAGCAGGTCTCAGTTGACGGCAACGGCGAGAAATACTCGTCAAACGGGCCACCTCGTGGTTCCTCCGTTCCCCTCGCAGGGGACAGTCCGTCGAACTCGAAAACCAGCTGACCGTCTCCGGAAAACACTTGCACAGATGGCCGGATGGCTGATCCGAATTCCTCACCCCACCAGGAGAGACTGTAACGCTCGGCGCCCACAAACATGTCGAACCGAAACCAGTCTTCAGCCGCCGACGTGTCCAGCGTTCCACGCACGTAAACATCATGGGTGATTTGGCCTCCGTCATCGTCCATATGAACAAACGGTATCTCCGCCGCAGACAGCGAATTGTTGGGTTCGGTTTCAACGGCAAACTGCTGGAGCAACTCACTGTCCAGATCGATGGTCTTGATGTAAATGACCGACCAGTGGTCGGGCCCTCCGGCGCCATCGACGTCTTCCACCCTGAGCAGATAATCGCCCGCAGCGTCGGCATCGACAATATGAGTTATCCTGCCATCAACACCAAGGTCGGTGACCTGCGCTACCTGCTGCTGCTGCGGATCGAACAGCGTCACCTGGATTGTTGCGGCTGAGCCGGGGATCCGCTCCTGTCCTGTAATGGCGAGGACGCCATGGGTGTACGAAATGGGAATCCGGATCCAGTCCACATCACCGGGCTCCTCCAGCAGCACCCCGACCGGAATCAGGAGCGGGGAGCGTACCATTGTCAGGTAGTCGGGCGCCGGAGATGTCGTCGAAATGAACGGTGCGTCCCTGCTGTCAGGCTCCTTCGTAAACTGCGAAAGCGCATCGATTCGAATTGAGCCGTAGCCCTGGTGATCAGGATAGCGAGAGGATACACGGACAAGCCATGCGCCCGGACGGGACACGTAAAAATCCGTTCCTGAATCGAGATAGCCTATCCCGCCATTGCCGGGATAGTCGTCCATGTCGACATGCAGTTCGCCCTCCGGATTGAAGATCTCCACCCGTGGTGCCGGGGACGCGTATTCTCCGGAATTACCTTTGGCGGAGACATGATACCAGCCGGATTCGGACGCATAAAAATGAAAATCGATCGATGATTCGCTATTCGGAGACAGCTCGACAGTGCTTCCCACGACGAGTGAGAATTCATCCGTGTCCGATGAGTCAGATTGCGAGTCCGATGCCGTGTCCGCCGTATCCGATGAGTCGGATTCGGTGGTGGAATCCGTCGAGCTATCCGTGTCGTTGTTGCGAGCAGTGCAGCTCATGGAACAATTGATGAATACGAAAAAAGACGTCAGGGGCAGCATGCGCATCACGTATCCGGTCATCTGTTCTCCTCCTCCAGCTTTCAGGCTGATCCAATCGGCCATTTGCCATACAGCAAAATGGCATGCGGGAATGCAAAGGCCTGGTCGCTGTCCTTTACAGTCCATTGTACATACCTAGCACGTGCCGTGCCACAACGTGTTTCGCCCGGACTGCGGCGAAATACCAAATGATTCCGGTGTGCTGCAAATTCGATGGGCACCAGGCAGTTGTGCCACATGGCACAGTCGATCTGATTTTTTTAGTTCCGCTCAGCGGGACCGATGATCACGGGTGATTTTCGTTGCGATGTCGGTCTGATCGCTCCGGATGAGGCGCGGCAGGTTTCCCCACAGGCCCACGCGTCCGTCCACAACCGCCAGCAGGCCGGCGATTCCCGGCACGGCCCCCACCTTTTTCAGAGCGTCCTCCAGATCGTCCACCGACCCTATGGCGTTGCACAGTGCGGTGGCCGCGCAGTCTGCCAGGGCCGCGTCCCCTGCCACTGCCGTTGCCAGATCGCAGTTGCCGAAGCTGCGCGAGTGGCCCATACGGCTCGATGACGAACAGACGGACAGGGGCAGGTCCGCGGGTTCCAGCGCAAACGCAATGGCCGGCATCGTGCCGTCGCCGGACCAGACCCCCACGGTAACCGGCTCGTTTGACGCGATGTACAGATCGCCGCCGTTTTCCACGATGGCTTCCTCCGCCCCCAGGGACAGGGCCTTTTCCGCGCCGAGCTGGGCCAGGGCACCAGCCACCCCCGCCATGGGCCCAACGCCCACCTGGTCCGCCGCCCGGGCCATGCGGAGCGCCGCCTCCGGCGCATCGGGCAGCAACGACAGCGGCACAAGGGAATCGAGGAACGCCGGATGACGGCGGATGTAGCGTTCCAGCTCGCGGCGGTGCGCCACGATTTCGCCGGTCAGCTCATCGAACAGGCCGCAGGCGACGCGCAGGTTGGTGTCCTTGAACGAGAATGAACGGAACGCGCGCATCAGAACATCTGCCGGCAGACTCCAAAGGGACAGTTGGCAATGCAGGCCAGGCACTCGATGCACAGCGACTCGTCAAACGCCACTTCGCGGGTGGCGCGATCCGTGATGTGCAGGGCGCCCGTGGGACAGTGGACCGTGCAGTTGGTGCAGTGGGTGCACTCGTCTTTGCGCCACATGAGACCCGTGTCCCCCGAATGAATTTCGACGCCCTGCTCCCTGAGGTAGGCAAAGCCCCGGTCGATGTCGTCCTGGGCGCCCTTCAGCTCCAGCGACAGATACCCGTCCTTGCCCGGGGTCACCACGGCCCGGAAGATGTTCACCACCAGGTGGAAATCCCGCACCAGCTCGCACACAAACGGGTTGGATGTCTGGTCCGCCGGAAAATGGAGGTAGGCCTTCTTGGTCGCCATGGGCTACTCCTCCTTTACCTGCAGTCCCTTCATGGACTGATTGGCAGGCAGGCGGCGGGACGGCTCGGACAGCAGGAATTTTCCGTCCCGGATCTCCGCCTTCAGCAGCTCGGCCACTTCGAGGGCCCGGTGGTAGGACGACATGGCCGACACGGGCACTTTTTTGCCGTTCAACTGCACCTCTCCGCTGCGGAGTTGCTCGTAGCTGTAGCGCGCCAGCACCTTTCCCGTCTTCTGCGGATAATCGGCGGCGTAGTCGATGCAGCAGGCCAGGATGTCCCGGTCGCGCACTGTGGTGCGGCGCAGGATATCCGGGTTGAGGATGGGAATGGGGATGCCCACGCCCAGGGCCAGGGAAACGCCGTATCCCCTGAGGGAACATCCCCGGACAAAGGCCGGCTTCATCTGTTTCATGTCCGCCGTGAGGGCCAGGGTTCCCGCCCCTTCCACGGGAACGCCGTTGTCGCCCCGCTCCACCGCGGAACAGTGCTGGGTGCCTTCGGAATAGACCAGCCCCCGGGCGCCGGCCAGCCACACGCTGGTGCCCACGCCGATGGTCTCGTAAAACGGGTCGTTGAGCAGGGGCGAGAGCTGGCCCGCAGAACAGTAGGTCATGTTGCGGGCGCGGGGCTCCAGAGTGCCGAGGTACGTGTGGATGCGCCGCTCCGACAGGTTCACCGCCACGTTGTAGTTCTGGTAGCAGTTGCGCGGGTTCGTCATGATGGCCTGGTTGAGGTCGTGGATGTCGAACATGGTGCGCAGCTCCCGGTTGGGATAGTCGTCCGTGCCGTAGGACAGCGCAAAGAGCTGCAGCCGCTTGCCGGCCACCAGCTCCTCGATGACGTGGCCGCCGCCGTAGCGGAACTCCCCGGGATAGTACATGTTCGCCGGATCGTTGTGGCGCAGCTCCGTGGCGCCCAGGTAGACGTCCACCGCCGCGATGCCGCAGTAAACACGCACGTCGGACACCCAGGCCTCGGTGATGCGGATTTTGGGGGCCGCGTGGCCGAAATTCAAAAAGCACCCGGACGAACACATGGGCCCGAAGGTGGCGGTGGTGACCACGTCCACTTCCTTTGCCGCCTTTTCCAGTCCGTTGCGATCCACGTAGTCAATGACTTCGTCGGCGGTGAGCACCACGGCTTTGCCGGCCGCGATCTTCTCGTTAATCTGCGCGTAAGTGCGATTCATCGGTCAGTTCTGCAGCTCGTAAGCACCCATGTTGACGTAGTTGAGGAGTTCCCCTCGGCTCCCCCTGTTTTTCCTTCCATTACAGTCTCATCCTTTTCATTGCCTCTCAAGTGTTCAAGAGATCAAGGGTCAAGGGAACAAAAGCGACCTGGAAAGGCGGAAGCCAATGCCGCTGACGCGGACGCCTGGCGCGCTGTTACTGCGATAGCCGGAACGGCAGAAGCTCGCGTTGTGGTCCCAGCTGCCGCCACGGAGGGCACGGTTGAAGGCCGATGCAAGACCCGATGGATCTACCGCCGGGGTACTCATGTCGCCGGACGGGTACGTCCCGTACCAGTCCCACGTCCACTCCAACACGTTGCCGCTCATGTCGTACACCCCCCACGCGTTCGCCTCTTTTAAGCCCACCGGCTTCGTCCCCCACTCCGGCGTCCCGGACGCGCCGTTGTTCCCACCAAACCAACCGATCTGGTCCAGGTTCGGGTCCATCGGGCTCGTGTCCGTGCAGGTGATGCTCCCGTCGTTGCCGTCGCTCGGGTAGAACGCCGTGCTGCTCCCGGCCCGAATCGCATACTCCCACTCGCTCT
>JAKQNG010000081.1 GCA_029565915.1 Deltaproteobacteria bacterium | reverse complement strand
CATCGCAGGCCCTTCACTTCCACGGGCTTGTGATCGAGCAGGTACGACAGGGACGACACGCCCCGCCACTGGGACGGCACGCCCACGAGCCCGGACTTTACGGGATTGGCCAGCAGGTAGGCGTAGCGGTTCCAGAATTCGGCGTTGCCTTTGACCACCTCGTCGTCGTAGCGGCGCTGCCAGAACGTGCCCTCGCGGCCCCAGTGTCTGTTGACCGCCGTGGCGAGGCACCCTTGAAAGTAATCCATGAACGCGGCGAGCTCGCCCTTTGTGTCGCGCAGCAGCATGTGAAAGTGATTCGATAGAACGACGAACGCGAAGATCTCGATGCCGCGGCCCTTTTCTTCTCTGGCGCGGGCGAGCCATTGAAGCACGAGTTCGTTGATGGCCTTGGTGGGCAGCAGCAAAAACATCTGGTGCTCGGTGCGGTTGGTGACAAAGTGGATGGCGTCCCGTTCGTGGATGCGCAGGGTGCTCAAAGGGTGCTCCTTTGCAGAAAAGTTTCACCCTCTCTTTCGGCCGCTCGGGGCCGGATTGTGCCAAAAAAATTTCCGGCGCTTCACTTTTTTAAATTCCCGAATGATTCCGCCCACCGCGGAAGGGGTGCACGACGGCGGAAAGAAAGGGCGCGGCGGCGGGATCGGAATGATTCTGTTCGGTAAGGCACCGACCTTGCAATTTGCGACGGGGACGGTATAAGCGGGCCGTTCTGTCAATCGACAGAGCGGGCATCCCGACAACGAAAGAGAATGGCGAATGATTCACGAGATTGCAGTACTGCCCGGCGATGGCATCGGCAACGAGGTAATGGCGGAAGCCGTCAAGGTGCTGGACGCGGCCCAGACGAAGTTCAATTTTTCCCTTTCCTACACCTATGCGGATGTGGGTGGCGCCGCCATCGACAATCACGGGTGTGCGCTGCCCCGGTCGACCATCGATGTTTGCGAAAGGAGCAGCGCCATCCTGTTCGGTTCCGTTGGCGGTCCGAAATGGGAAACACTGCCGCCCGCGCAGCAGCCTGAGCGTGCAGCGCTGTTGCCTCTCCGCAAGCATTTCGGTCTCTCCTACAACCTGCGCCCCGCCAAGATGTTCGGACCCCTTGTCGCTGCGAGTCCACTGCGGCCCGACATCGTGAAAGGCGGTTTCGACATCCTCTGCGTGCGGGAGCTGACAGGGGATGTCTACTTCGGCGAGCCGAAAGGACGCTCCGGCAGCGGTCCTGACGAGAAGGGCTTTGACACGATGGTTTACAGCCGCAGAGAAATCGAACGGGTGGCGCGGGTGGCATTCCGTGCGGCCCGCAAGCGGCGCAACCGGGTCACCTCCATCGACAAAGCGAATGTGCTGGCCAGTATGGCCCTGTGGCGGGAAGTAGTCATCGAGGTGGGGCGCGAGTTCCCCGATGTGGAGCTTGAACACATGTACGTGGACAACGCCACCATGCAGCTCCTCGGCGATCCCCATCGGTTTGATGTGCTGCTGTGCGGCAATATGTTTGGCGATATCATTTCGGACGAATGTGCCAAGCTGACCGGCTCCATCGGCCTGCTGGCCTCGGCGAGCATCAATGACAGTGGTTTTGGATTATATGAACCCGCGGGCGGATCGGCGCCGGATATCGCCGGTAAGGGCATTGCGAACCCCACCGCCCAGATCCTCTCCGCCGCGCTCATGCTGCGCTACAGTCTGGACTTGAATCCCGTGACCGGGGCGATTCACGCCGCTGTGGAAAAAACGCTGGAAGACGGCATCTTCACCCGTGACATCGCCCCCGCCGGGAAACCCGCCGTGTCCACCGCGGAGATGGGCGACGCCATCGTTGAACGGTTGTAGGCGACACCATCGGCCGGCATCCGGACATTCCGGACGTTGACGTGTGGTTTCCGGAATATATACTGAAACTTATGAAAGCAGTTCGGCGGCGCCGTCCCGGGTGGATGAAGTGGACCATTGTAATGGCAGCGGTTGCGGCGATGCTCCTGCTGTCCATCGCGGCTTGTCCGGCGCGGGAAGACAGCAGAAACGCGGGATACTGCGCGTTCCCGTGTGCGCCGTCCATGGCCATTTCCATGCCCGACGGTCATCGGGAGGACGGTGTTCCGGACTCGTCCGGACACCTCGGGTGGATGGGTGCTGTTCCCGTTCTTCTGTCGTTTGTTTTTTTTCCACCGGGCCGCTCTGCTGCCCCCATCCGGAAAACGCGGGACCTGATTCTGAATGAGTATCGCCGCCGGCCCCATCGCCCTCCAATCTTCATCCGGCTATTCATCGCGTAGAAATCAATCGGTCGGGATAACTCAATCTGGCCCCGCTCCGGCGTCGGGCAAGGAGGTGTGATAATGAACAAGTTTTTTACAGTCATTGGCGTGATGTTCTTTGCGGGTCTGGTCCTTTCAGCGTGCAGCAGCCAGGCAACGCCCCAGGAAGTGGAGCAGATGTGTGCGCAGCTCACTAAACTGAGGTCGTCGTCCGGCGGTGAGCCGGCAGCGCCATCCGCCGAGGAGATAGACAAGTGCAAGAAGGACCCGATGGTGAAGGACGTTTCCAGTGAGGTGGCCGCCTGCCGGATCAAAGCAGCGGACGTGGACACCTTCTGGAATAAGTGCCGCTGATCCGGCATCCGGATTTCCCCTTCCTCCCCCAAAAAAGCACGGTTGAAAATTATTTTGGCACAATTTGCCCCCTTCCGGCCGAAAGAGCAGTCAGAGTTTCTTTTTCGTCAGGAGGTGCCATGAATTCGATCACGCTTTTTTATAACGGTGAAGCGGTGGTGCATCAGCCCGTCATCTCCAACCGGATTCGCATCGGTGCTGCGGCAGACAATGATCTGGTCCTTGCTGCATCGTCCGTGCGGGAACGACAGTTGATCATCGACAGGGATCCCCGCGGATGCTGGCGATCGGTCGTCGTCGGCGGGGATGGGGACGACGGGGACGGTGGCGTTCTCTTTCCGGGCAGGCGGATTTCCCTGGGTGACTACGAGGTGGAGTGGAAAGGCACTACCGGCATTGCCGTGGATCGGCTGGCGGAAGCGACGGGCATTCTCGGCGACACGCAGGTGATGCGGCGCCTGCGGGAACATCTGACCACCCTTGCCCCGTTGTCCGGCCCCGTGTTGATCGAAGGGGAGAGCGGCACCGGAAAGGAGCTGGCCGCCGCGGCGCTTCACTCCCTGTCGCCCCGTGCCAACGGACCGCTCGTGGCGGTCAACTGCGGCGCCCTGTCGCCCACGCTGGCGAACGATGTGTTTTTCGGGCACGAGAAGGGCGCATTCACCGGCGCCAGCGACGCGCACCGGGGCGTATTCGAGCGGGCCGACGGCGGCACCCTGTTTCTGGACGAGCTGGGCGAACTCTCTTCGGCCCACCAGTCCTCCCTCCTGCGGCTGCTGGACAACGGGGTCGTCTGCCGACTGGGCAGCGAGCGCGTGCGCCGGGTGAACTTCCGACTGGTGGCCGCCACGAATCGGCGTCTGGAAACGATGGTGGAAGAAGGAACCTTCCGCCTCGACCTGTTTCACCGGATCGCCACGTTTTCCGTGCGGACGCCCGCCCTGCGTCACCGGAAGGAGGACATCCCGCTGATGGCCCGGTTCTTTCTCGATCAGGTGCAGAAGGAGACCGGCCCGCGGATACTTACGGACAGCGCCATCGCAAAAATGCGGGACCACAGCTGGCCGGGCAACTGCCGGGAACTGCGCAATGTTCTGTACAAGGCCGCCGTTCTCTGCGGACGAAGGGAACTGCGGGACTGCGATCTGGAGCTGACTGTGTCGACCGCGCCGCAACGACCGGCGGTGTCCGACGAGGAGGTGGTGAGCGCCATCATCAACGCCGGGGGCAACGTGGCGGCCACAGCCCGTCAGCTGGGCATGGCCAGATCGACACTGCGCGCTCGTTTGAAGACGATGCCCCGGTCGGTCATGGGAGGCGCGCCGGCAGAGGTTT
Source organism: Deltaproteobacteria bacterium (assembly GCA_029565915.1). Lineage (GTDB taxonomy): Bacteria > Myxococcota_A > Polyangia > JAAYKL01 > JAAYKL01 > JAKQNG01. The sequence goes on along the minus strand of JAKQNG010000081.1, from coordinate 13,377 downwards.
GAAAGGGTCAGGTTTCGTCCCGCAGCCCGAATTCCTTCATCTTGGCCTGCAGGGATTTGCGGCTGATCTTGAGCAGCTGGGCGGCGCGGGTGACATTGCGATCCGTCTGTTCCAGTGCCCGGATGATCAGGATTTTTTCAAGGTTGGCGGTGGCCGCCCGGACCTGATCCTTCAGGCCTCCAGCATCCAGAGCCGGTCCTCCGGCAGGCGCTGTGGCTTCTTCCGCAACGGTCTGCAAATCGGGACCGGTGATCTGCAGGTCCTGGGGCAGGTGGTGGAATCCGATTTTTGCGTCGTCGCAGAACAGGGTGCACCGCTCCACCACGTTTTCGAGTTCCCGGATGTTGCCGGGCCAGCTGTAGGTGATGAGAGCGGCCATGGCCTCGTCAGTGAAATCTTCAATCTGCCGGCCGAGCCGGGTGTTGCAGCGGGTGAGGAAGTGCCGGGCCAGGAGGGGAACGTCTTCGAGTCGCTCCCGAAGGGTAGGCAGGTGCATGTGCACCACGTTCAGTCGATAGAACAGGTCTTCGCGGAAGCGGCCTTCCTGCACCATCTTTTTCAGGTTCTGGTTGGTGGCGGTGATCAGCCGCACGTTGACTTTGTTGGTGGTGACGCCGCCCACGCGTTCGAATTCACCCTCCTGGATGGCCCGCAGGAGCTTCACCTGCATCTCCTGGGAGATTTCTCCCACCTCATCGAGAAACAGGGTGCCGCCGTCGGCGAGTTCGAATCGGCCGGGCTTGGAGTTGTCGGCGCCCGTGAAGGCGCCCTTCTCGTAACCGAACAGCTCGCTTTCGATGAGCGTGGGGGGAATCGCCGCGCAGTTGACCCGGATGAAGGGCATTGTCCGGCGGTTGGAGTTTTCGAAGAGCGCCCGGGCGATGAGCTCCTTGCCCGTGCCGCTGCTGCCGGAGATGAGCACCGTGGAAGGCGTGGGCGCCACCCGTTCCACCATGTCGTAGATGACCTGCATGGGGGCGCTGGTGCCGATGATTTTAAAGCGTCCGTTGGCGTCCGCGGGGGTGGCAAATTCCCGGCGCTGCAGCTCGCAGGTCCTGGCCGCCTTGGCCACGATTTCCTTGAGCGCATTGCGGTCGTAGGGTTTGGTGATGTAATCGAACGCCCCGATTTTAATGGCTTCCACCGCCGTGTCCACGGTGCCGTGGGCGGTGATCATGATCATCGGCAGGGATTCGTAAGTCTTCTGCACGTGGGCGAGGAGCTGCATGCCGTCCATTTCGGGCATCCGCAGGTCGGTGATGGCGATGTCGATGTGGTTTTCTTCGAGTACCCGCAGCGCGTCCACACCGTTTTCCGCCAGGTGGACATCGTAGCCCCAGCGTTCGAGCTGGGCGCGCAGCATGCGCCGCAGATTTCGTTCATCGTCGGCGACGAGCACCTGGATTTTTTCGTCCTGCATGGGCGGGATGCTACGGGCGGAAGGGGCAGTTAGTAAAGGTGAAAATCCGCTTTGACGGCTTCGAATTCCCGCTGGCCCTGTTGCCAGGACGCGCGGATATCGTCCGGGTTCGCGCCATCTTCGAGCATCTGCCGGACGCGGGCGCTGCCGCACAGCAGATCGATGGCGGGAGTGTCCGTCACGAATTCATAGGGCGCCTCCCGCCAGCAGAACGACGCACCGGCCATCCGGCGCAGGGCCCACAGCAGGGCCACCCCCGTCCGGTACGGCTCAAAAATGGATCGGTCGCGCACGTGGAGCTGGGCACCGCTGCACAGGTGTCCGGCGTGCTTCTGGAACATCGGCTTGAAGGACGCGGGGCGGAAGAAGGCGCCGGGCAGCTGCTGTTCGTTGAGGAGCCGGCACAGTCCATCACTGTCCAGTCCCGGTGCGCCGAAGAATTCGAACGGCCGTGTTGTTCCCCGTCCCTCGGAGCACCAGGTGGCTTCCAGCAGGCAGGCCCCCGGATAGACGAGGGCCGTGTCCAGCGCAGGCATGTTCGGCGAGGGCATGACAAAGGGAAGGCCGGTTTCATCAAAGTACATGTCCCGTTGCCAGCCCGCCATGGGGATCACGGTCAGCGCGTCTTCGAGACACTCCAGGCGGGCGGCCATGGTGGCGATTTCTCCCACGGTGAGACCGTGGCGGTTGGGCACGGGGAGAAGGCCCACGAACGAGAGAAAGCCGCTGTCTCCGGGCGCCCCTTCCACGGTGACGCCGTTCAGGGGATTGGGGCGGTCCAGCAGGATGAGCGGTGTCCCGACGCGATGGCAGACCCGCAGGCACAGTACCGCGGTCCAGACGAACGTGTAGTACCGCGCGCCCACATCGAACAGGTCGACGACGAGGGCGTCCAGTCCGGACACCGCCTCCGGAGATGGGGAGAGGCTGGATTCCTCTGCGCCGTACAGGCTGTACAGGGGAATACCGGCGGGTCCTTTTACCGGGGCGGCCACCGGTTCCATGTCCTGGGCTTCGCCCCCGAAACCGTGTTCGGGTCCGAAGAGGGCCTCCACCCGGGCACCGGCCCGGCGCAGGGACGGCAGGATGTGTTCAAGGGATGAAGTGACGCTCGCCGGATGGGCGACGATGCCGATCCGTCGATTGGACAGAAGGTGCCGGTGGTGGGTGACGAGGTTGTCAAGACCGTTGGCGATTTTCATTTATTGTGAAAAATTCCTTTCAAATTGTTTTTTCGAATAGAATCGTAACATAGGTTGCGGATACAATCTAATTTGCGGATTCCGGGTTCCCGGATTGGAATGACGCGGGGTTGGTTGAGATATGCGCCTGCGCAGGAAGGATTTGATATGTGGAAAAATTTAACAGTTCTGTTTGCTCTGATGGCGTTGATGGTCGTTCCCGCCTGTGAAAAGGACTCGGGTGGAAGCCAGGGGGATTCGGATTCGGACACGGATTCGGACACAGATTCGGATACAGACACGGATGCCGACAGTGACGCCGATTCGGACACGGACGCGGATTCAGACAGCGATTCGGACGGGGACACGGACACGGAAGATCCGGATTTTGATGAGTGCGCGGATATCCCCTGGTCCGTGGAGGTCCAGCCCATCAACCTGCTCGTGCTGCTGGATCGGTCCGGCTCCATGGCGAACAACAGCATCGGCCCGGATACCTACGCGGCGGTGGTGCAGTCCGCCATCGATGCCATCGTTCAGCAGAACACGGCCTCGGGCATCATCAATTTTGCCCTGAACGTCTTTCCTTCAGCGGAAAACTGCACGGAAGAGTATCGCCTGGCCCACGACGGCCTCGACGAAAACGGCGACATCCTCAACCCCAACACGGAACCGGCGATGGATTTCGATATCGCCTGTGAGGCGGCGAGCCGCTATTACTGGTCCACGGCGCCCCTCGGCACGGCCCCCGGTCCGTCCGACTACAGCGTTCCCGTCGTTCCCTTTGTCGACGACGTGACCATGGACACCTACACCGCCATCCACGATGCGCTGAACGACGTGGGCCAGTGCGGCGGGACCCCCATCTGTCAGAGCCTCTGGTGGGCTTACGACTATCTCCAGCAGGTCGATTCCCCCAACCGGACCTACGTGATCCTCGCCACGGACGGCGCGCCCAGCTGCAGCCACACCCTCTCCCCGGCCACCTGTGAAACGTCCATCGCCTCGGGCCAGGAGGCCTCCTATCCGGAGCAGTGCCTGGACGACAAGTGCTCTGTCAATGCGGCGCTCTATCTGGCGGCCAAGCGCTATCGCACCTTTGTGGTCGGCGTGGGCGAAGAAGCGGCCACCTTTGGCAAGGTGCTGGACGCCATCGCCTACTTCGGCGGCGGCAACGGCACCGGCTGTACCATTACCGGGGAAAATCCCTATGGCATCTGCGAACCGCCGGCCGGTCAGGACACCTGGTTTTTCCCGGCGGCCAACGCGAGCACCCTGTCGGCGGCCCTGGAAGACATCACCAACTCCACTCTTACCTGCGAATTCGAGGTGCCCTGGGGCGAAGTGCCCGATGTCGATCCGAACAATCCGGAAATGCCCGTGGCCAAGAGCTGTGACATGGTGAAGGCCAAAGCCGTGGTGGATGGTCTGGTTGCGGACACGGACGTCGACACGGAAGAAGACCCGAACCTCATCATCTACGACGCGGGCTGCAACGAGGTGGCAAACTACGGCTGGCGCTGGGCGGACGAGGCGTTGCGGGGTGCCTCGTGGAACGAAGTGAAAGAAGAGACCAACACGGACAACTGCCGGACCATCAAGCTCTGTCCGCGGGCCTGCGAAAAGCTGCAGGTGCACAACGGAGAGCGGGAATGGCAGAGCGTGGCGGCCAGCTTCGGCTGTGCGCCGGTGGTTGCGATTGAATAATTCGCATTTCTGTGAAAAGTCTGGATCCGGACTTCAATCAGGAGAAAGGAACAATCGAATGGCAAATTATCTCTATTTATTGCTGGGGCTGATGCTGGCCATCGCCTGCAGCGATGACAATACCAGCGGGGATGCGGGAGACGGAGATGCGGACGGGGACACGGACAGCGATTCGAGTACGGACGGCGATTCGGACACGGACGGCGATTCGGACACGGATTCGGACACGGATGCCGATTCGGATGGCGACGTGGACCAGTGCGCCGACATCGACTGGAACGTGGACCTGAAGGTCATCAACATGCTCGTGCTGCTCGATCGGTCCGGCTCCATGTTCGAGAATGAACTGGGCGCGGACACTTATGCAGAGGTGGTGCAGGCGGCCATCGACAATGTGGTGCAGAGCAATACGGACGCGGGCGTGATCAACTTCGCGCTGAACGTGTTTCCCTCGGCGGCCGTGTGCACCGACGCGTATCGCCAGCTGCCGGCCCAGGACAAGGATGCGATCGTGCAGTGCCATGCGGCCAGCCGGTTCGACAGTGAAAATCCCGATACCTACGACGATCCCACGGTGCCCTTTGCGGCGGATGTCAGCGTCGACACGTACAACGCGATCAGCGGCGCCCTCGGCGAAGTGGGCCAGTGCGGCGGCACGCCCACCTGCATGAGTCTGGAGTGGGCGCTCCAGTACCTGCAGGACGAAGGAATGCCGGCGGACGACACCTATGTGCTGCTGGCCACGGACGGGGCACCCAACTGCAATCCCGATGCGGGCAGCCCGGCCACCTGCGAGCCGTCGATTCCGGGCACCACTGTCCAGTCGTCCCTGCAGTGCCTCGACGATGACTGTTCCTACAACGCGGCCATGGAGCTGGCCCTGGCGGGGTATGAGGTGTTCGTCGTCGGCATCGGCGCCACGGAGACCTTTGCGACGGTGCTGGACGGCCTGGCCTTCTACGGACAGGTGGAAGCGCCCGCCACGGAAGTGCCGCCGAGCGACGATCCGTATTACTTCCCGGCGGACAACGCGGACGCCATCAACAGCGCCTTCGAGAGCATCACCAACCTGGTGGTGGACTGCGAGTACGAGGTGAACTGGTCCACGGTGCCCGATATCAACGAAGTCACCGGCGAGGCGGTGGAAAAGCGCTGCGACTCCGTCAACCTGACGGGAACGCCCACGGGGGGCGGACTGGTGCGGATCTACTACTCGGGTGTGGACGGAGAGAATCCGGCCAACTGCGACAATGAGACAGAGGACAATCTGGGCTGGTACTGGGTGGAGATGGAAGGCGCGACCTTCGATGACGTGACCGCCGCAGGCAGCGATTTTACCTCCTGCGCCCGCATCCAGCTCTGTCCGCTGGCCTGCAACAAGATGAAGACCATCGAAGGCGTCCGCGAGTGGGAAACCGTGTCCGCCTCCTTCGGATGTGAAGCCTCCGTCATCCCGCCCGTGGAATAACCCGCCTGCCGTCCCTGCGCAGCAGTTTCCCGTCCATTTATGGGGAATGCCGGCGCCGGATTCCCGGGCTGGAACGCTGGATTCCACAGCAGATGGATGGACGGACGATCCGGTTGAAGCGGATTTCGGAAGCGCTGGTGAGCCGTTACCTGTGATCGCCATCTCCAGACATCTGCAACGGTCACCGGGGACACCCGGCGCGAACGCCTGCGGAAACTGGAAGAAACACTCCTGAACAGATCTTGACGCAGTCGCGGGGCCCGCTTCATGACCATCCAGGGCAAAGCTACAGGAGATGCCGGATTTCGCGCTGGAGAACGGGGAGGTTTTCCGTCACTGCGGACCAGACAGTGGGTGGATCGATCGCATCATATCCATGAACCAGGATGTTGCGAAACCCGATCACTTTGTGCAGATCAGTAATCTGATCAGCCATTTCGGGAAACTCGTTGCGCAGGTGCATCAGTGCCTCCCCGATAATGATGAATTTCCGTTCAACCGCTGCTTGCACCATGGGTTCCAGCACATAGCGGGACAAAGTCATTCCATCAGTGAATGCGGTGATGGATTCGCAGGCGGCTTCGATGTCGTGAAGGTATGTGCGAAAGTCATGTTTCATACAGCAGAATCCGATCCTGTTCAATCGTATGTCGGAAATGGGGATTGCGGATGGCACCGGGTTGAAGAATATCGACCGGTCTCTGGAATGCCTGTTCCAGTGCTGCCTTGAATTCGAAAAAGCGGTCAAACAGCCGATCCTGTCCATCAAAAGAGACGATGAAATCAAAATCACTTCGTTCCGGGTCAAAATCGCCGCGGGACGCAGAACCAATCAAATCGAGTCGAGTGACCCGGTATTGTCGACAGTGTTCCTTAACCGCGGATCGCAGATACTCAATGTTCAACATGACGTCGCGCCTCCTGATTCAATGATAATGTCCATCCGCAACCGGACAACATCTTTCTTCAGCAGATACGCGCGGGCGGCGGATTGTGATCGGCTGGCAGCTGATACCATTTTCCACACAAAATTCCCCTTCTTCAGTTGACGGCGTGCCGGTCGGGATAAATAACCCGTTTCATGAGCACGACGATTCGCAAATCCGGAAACAGAGTGGCCCCTTCATCCGCTTCGAAGGAAACGGCCCGGCAGTTTCTGCGGGCACTGAAAGATGCCGACAACCCCCTTGAACTGACGGAACCCCTGGCGCCCCAGGACCTGCTGTTCGCCTTTTTCGAGGCGGACGACGAGCAGCGCGCGGACCTGCTGGCCCTGGCCACGGAGGAGCAGTTCCACAGCATGGTGGACCTGTACGGCTGGTCCGGCTGGACGCCGTCCATTGAAAAGGTGGAGGAGCTGATTGCGCCCCTGGTGGCCACCGGCCTGGGCGGCGCCATCCGGGCCATGGACCGCCTGACGGATGAGATGAGAACCCTGCTATTCCGCCGTCACCTGGTGGTCCACCAGCGGGAACACCTGGACGACGACGCGCCGGAGGTGCCCGAGACGTCCGACCTGATCCCCACCGCCGACGGCTACTATTTCATCGAAATCCCCGATGCCGAAAACTGTCCGACGGTGGTTCGGCAACTGGTGGACGGCCTGCTCTTCCGGCCCTTTGAAGAGTACCACCGGGAGCTGGAGGCCATCCGGTGGGAGCTGGAGTCCTCCCTGGAGGAAGACGCCCTCCGCTGGCGCACGGGCCGCATGGCAGATCTGGGCTTCGGCACTTACGAAGAAGGTCTCCGGCTGCTGGCGCCCCTCGATCCGTCCGCGGTGGCGGCGCGGCTGAAGAGCCGCAGGACGACGCCACTCCTGCGCGTCGACAACGCCCTGCCGGCCCTGTACCGCGAAAAGCTGGAGGGGCATCCCCTGCTGGAGGGCGCTTTTTCGCTGCTGGCGACATCAGCAGATCCCCAGTGGCAGGCCAGGGCGGAGACCCTTCCCGCGGAAATCGCTTCCATGACCAACCTCTTTCTCTCCGCCATCCGGTGCGATCTGTCGGATCTGGACGCGGTGGCCGCCGGCGCGGGCATGGCCCGGGACCTGCTGGCCCTGGGGTTGTCGGCCGTGGGCGGGAACGGGCCTTCCGACGCCGCGAATGCCCTTGTCCACGAGGTGCCGGGAACCTTCATTCAAGCCGCCATGGGGGTGCTTACGCCCCTGCGGCAGCGGGCCCGTCAGCTGAAAAAAAGTCCATCATTGCGCACCGTGCGGCTCGATCCGGTCTACCATGTGGCCCTGGACTGCCTGTCCCGGGACATCCCGGTCTGGTGGCCGCCCCTGTCCGGGCCCGAGGCCCTGAGTCCCGCGTTTCCCGAGCCCCTCTCTGACGAGATGACGGTCATTTCTTCCGGGAATGATGTGACTGCTGCCGCGCGGATGCTCGATGAACTGGAGCGCCTGGAGGAATTGTTCGAGCAGCCGGGTTGGTTGCCCGCCGACGGTGCAGCGGCGCTGCTGTCGTCCGTGGTGCTGACGGTGCTGGCCAATGGCGGCGGCGGCGCCCCTTCCTGCGAACCCCTTGATGCGGACGATGCGGAACAGTTTGCCCTGCAGTTCTGCGACCGGGACATGGAAGAGGCCCTCGCGGACGCCCTCGCCGTTCTGGCGCCCCTTGCGGACATCGACGAAGAGGGTCCTCTCGAACCCGCCCACGAGGATGAGCCCCTGCGGCGGGCGCTGCTGCGGCTGCTGTGCATCGGACGCGAACGGATGGTTTCGGAACCCGCCACGGCGCTCATCGCGCGCTGACGGCAGCATCGGACGGTTTTCATGACGACGGGACGCAATGTCATCATCATCAGAGGCGCCGCGGAGCACAACCTGCGCATCGAACACCTGGAAATTCCCAAGGACCGGTTGATCGTGTTCACCGGCGTGTCCGGGTCGGGCAAATCGTCCCTTGCCTTTGACACGCTGTACGCGGAAGGCCAGCGTCGCTACGTGGAGTCCCTGTCGTCCTATGCCCGGCAGTTCCTGGGGCAGATGGACAAGCCGAAGTACGAGAAGCTGAGCGGACTGTCCCCCACCATTGCCATCGAGCAGAAGGCGGCGAGTGCGAATCCCCGCTCCACCGTGGGCACGGTGACCGAAGTGTACGATTACATGCGCGTGCTGTTTGCCCGGGTGGGCGTCCAGCACTGCCATCTGTGCGGCCGGCCCGTGGCGGCCCTGTCTCCCCAGCAGCTCGTGGACGAAATCAATGCCTTTGGAAAAGGACAGCAGGCCCTGCTGCTGGCGCCCCTGGCGGTGAACCGGAAAGGCACCCATCAGGATCTGTTTGAGCGGGCAAAGGAGAGAGGGTTCGTGCGGGTGCGGGTAAACGGCACGGTGTACCATCTGGACGACGCGATACCGCCCCTCGACAAAAAGCGCAAACACACGGTGGAGCTGGTGGTGGACCGCATCGAGGTGGGCGGAACGGATGTGAACCGGCTGATGGATTCGGTGGAGACGGCCCTTGGCGAGTCCGGCGGCGAACTCGTGGTGGCCGAGGCAGGAGGAACGGAACACCGCTTCTCGGCCCACCATCACTGCGCGGACTGCAACGTGGGGTTTTCGCCCCTGTCGCCCCAGTCGTTTTCGTTCAATTCCCCGGTGGGGGCCTGCGAATCCTGCAGCGGACTCGGCACGCGGCTGGAGATGGATCCGGACCTGGTGGTGCCCGATCCGGACCTGTCCATCTACAACGGCGCCATCGCTCCGTTTGCGTCCCAGATTCAGCGGGCAGACGGCTGGAACGCGCGCATCTTCGAGGCCCTGGAACGGGAGATGGGGGTCGATCTGGATCGGCCCTGGAAGCTGCTGCCGAAGAAGGTAAAAGATCTCGTGCTGTACGGCACGGATCGCCGGGTGAAGGTGCACTTCAGCCGGGACGAATCCTCCTTCCGCATGGCCGTGAAATTCGAAGGGGTGGCCAATACCCTCCTGCGGCGGCTCCAGCAGACCAAGAGCCCCCAGATGCGCGAATTCTACACAAAATACATGTCGCAGGTGCCCTGCAGCGAATGCGACGGCACGCGGCTGCGACCCGAGACGCTGGCGGTGAAGGTGGGCGGGCGCAACATCCACGAGGTGTCAGCCATGAGCGTGGCCGAGGCGGCGGAGTGGTTTGGCGCCCTCGCGCTGGATGGCGCAAAGGGACAGGTGGCAAAGGAGATCGTCAAGGAGATCGGGGCGCGATTGTCGTTCCTCGTCAACGTGGGGTTGTCCTACCTCACCCTGAACCGGCTGGCGCCCACCCTGTCCGGGGGAGAGGCCCAGCGGATCCGGCTGGCCAGCCAGCTGGGGGCCGAGCTGTCGGGCGTGCTGTATGTCCTTGACGAGCCCTCCATCGGACTGCACCAGAAGGACGCGGGAAAACTGCTCGATGCGCTGGAAGGCCTGCGGGATCTGGGCAATACGGTCATCGTGGTGGAGCACGACAGCGATACCATCGCGCGGGCGGATCACATCGTGGACTTCGGTCCCGGGGCAGGGCAGGCGGGAGGACGGGTGGTGTGTGAAGGGTCCGTCGACGACATGCGCCGCTGTGCGGATTCCCTGACCGGCGCCTACCTGCGGGGCGACATGGCCGTATCCCCGGCGCGGGAACCCCGTTTGCCGAAGGGCTGGCTCTCCATCCGGGGGGCGACCCACAACAACCTGCGCAAGGTGGACGCGGACATCCCCGTGGGAACCCTCACCGTGTTCACCGGAGTGTCCGGCGCGGGCAAGAGCTCCCTGCTGTCCGCCACCATTCTGCCGGCCCTGGAGCGGATACTGAACGGCGCGGTGGTGCACGCGGGACACTTCGATTCGCTGAAGGGCGTCGAGCAGTTCGACAAGGTGATCCACATCGATCAGAAGCCCATCGGCCGCACGCCGCGGTCCAATCCGGCCACCTACACCAAGGCCTTCGACGAAATCCGGGACATCCTGGCCGCCACAAAGGAGGCGAAATCCCGCGGATACAACGCGGGTCGGTTCAGCTTCAACGTGACGGGGGGGCGCTGCGAGGCCTGCGGCGGCGCGGGTGTGGTGCGCGTGGAGATGCATTTTCTCGCGGACGTATATGTCGTCTGCGAGGTGTGCAAGGGCCACCGCTACAACGACGCCACTCTGCAGGTGCGGTTCAAGAGTCGCAATATCAAGGAAATTCTCGATCTCACGGTGGACGAGGCGCAGCAGATGTTCGCCAGTCACCGCAAGCTCTCGCGCATCCTGAAAACCCTGCAGGACGTGGGCATGGGTTACGTGCAGCTCGGTCAGCCGGCGACGACGCTGTCGGGTGGAGAAGCCCAGCGGATCAAGCTCTCCCGGGAGCTGGCGCGGCGCAGCACGGGGCGCACCCTGTATGTGCTCGATGAACCGACCACCGGACTGCATTTTGACGATGTGCGCAAGCTGCTGGCCGTGCTCCAGAAGCTCGTTGATCAGGGTAACACCGTGGTGGTCATCGAACACCACATGGACGTGATCCGCGCGGCGGACTGGATTATCGATCTGGGGCCCGGCGGCGGTGATCAGGGTGGTCGCATTGTGGCAGCCGGAACCCCCCGGGACGTGGCGAAAGTAAAGGCCTCCGCCACCGGACAGTGTCTGGCGGCTCCGGGCAAGCGGTTGGACTGCTGAATTTCAGTTTTTGTGTAATTTCTTTTCAAATCATATCATTAAATCCAACCCCGCCTTTACTTGCCGCGCAATCATAATATTCTTGCAGGAATGAATCTAACCCCGAGGGTGAGCAAACTGCCCGGCCGAGGGAACCGGCCGCGTTCCGGAATCAGGAGCACAACATGATTCGCACGATTACCAGGTTCGGATGGTCCATTTTTGTCCTCGCGCTGGGTTTCCTGGCGATGGAGAAGCCGGTGGAGGCCGCGGTGAAACCCCGCATCCTCATTGTGTTCGACACATCCGGCAGCATGACGTTCGATTTTGCGGGCGGGACGACAGACGGCGACGGCTCCGCGGACCCATGGGATGCCACCCATATCTGCTGCCCCGGCAACGGCGGTTCCCGCATGTACGCGGCCAAGGAAGCCATGGCGCAGATGCTGAACGCCTCGGGCGAAATTGAGTTCGGTCTTATCAAGTTTGCCCAGAGTTACAACGTGAATGGCATCACGTCGAGCTGGTACCGGGGAAATCAGGTGGACGACATCAACAATTACGATGAGCTTCCCTACGACGGAGACAACGGAGAGACGTTTAATACTGTCAGTCAGTATCTTGCCGTGGGTTTCGGCGCCTATGCGGCGACCGGAGACGATCTGGTGCATGGCCGCAGCGTGAACACGGAGAACAACCGTCTTGAGCTCCTGTCCTGGATGGACCACCACCAGTTCAACGGTACAACTGTGGATACCTCGACGTTTCCCGGTCCTGCCGGCGACTACCGGGAACAGGAACTCCGCGGTGACGGTGGAACCCCTCTGGGCGAGGCGATTACGGTGGCCCGGACCTACCTGCAGAATGTCCGGCTGGAGGATGAGTTTGCCCATTGTCGAAAATACACGGTGGTGGTGCTGACGGACGGCGCGTGGAACGGCGCCACCAACCCCGTCACGCCGGTGACCGCTCTGTACGATGTGGAGCAGATTGACACATGGGTCATCGGCCTGGCCTACAATGACGATACCTTGAACGAAATGGCGGCAGCGGGCGGCGGGCATTTTGATCCGTCCGCTCCGGGAGAGGCCTTCACGGCCAATTCCCAGGAAGCCCTGTCTGCGGCCCTTTTCGAGATCGTGAAGGATTCCCTCAGTTTTGAAGAATGCAATTACGGTGATGACGACTGCGACGGCGAAATCGATGAAGGCGTCATCGGGCCCATGTGCGACCGCCATAATGAACTGGGCACCATCGCACTGGGCAATCCCTGGTTCCCCCTGGTCTGCGCAGATCCCGGCGAAACCGAATGCGACGGCGTCGACGACAACTGCAACGGTATGGTGGACGAGCCCCCGGCGGACGGCGTGTGGTCTGCCAACGAAGATCCGCTGATCGGCGCACGGTGCATTCCCGCTGATCTGCCGCCGGAAATTGACTGGTTGGTCCTTGATCCGGGCGAGCCGGGTTATATCACCGGCTCCTGTGTGGCGGGCACCTGGGCCTGTGTACAGGGCTCCACCGGTCTGCAGTGTCTCAATTTCATCGGTCCCAATCCGGAGATGTGCGACGGCGTGGACAACGATTGCGACGGCTATACGGATGAGGGCGAGGGTGAAATGCTCGACTACACCCTGCTCGGCGAAAGCTGCGGCATCAACGATACGGTGAACAGTCCGCCCATCTGCACGGTGGGGCAGTACCGGTGCACGGCGCCCTTCACGTGGGAGTGCGAAGGCGGCTCTTTCGGCTCTGCAGAAATCTGTGATGCGCTGGACAACAACTGCGACGGCACCATCAACGAGTCGTTCCCGGAGGCGGGCCAGTCCTGCTACTCGGGCGGCGACGGCGGCTGCGATGCGGACGGAACCGATTGTCAGGGTATCTGCGTCGGTGGCGTGCGGACCTGCACGGGTGGTGTGCTGGGCTGTACGGGTGAAGTGACCGCGGAAGCCGATGACAGTCTGTGCAACGGGTTGGATGACGACTGCGACGGATTGACGGA
>JAKQNG010000074.1 GCA_029565915.1 Deltaproteobacteria bacterium | reverse complement strand
CTCTCAGCGGTGGACGGCGTGCATACGGTGTACCTGGTCAGCGCGGACAACGGCACCTACAACGGCGACGTGGACTGGATTGAATTCTTCACGGCCGATGAACCGGACGACACGGACACGGAAACGGACAGCAACGAGGACATCGACACGGAAACGGACATTCCCGGCAGCTGCACGCCCTCTGTCAACACGAACATCTCCGTCTCTGGCACCGGACCCTACGACGTGGTGGTCGAAACCAACGCCGATCCGGGCATCAACGAAGGAACCATCTATCGCCCCGCCAACCTGGATGCGGATGAACGCTTTCCCATCTACGTGTGGGGGGAGGGCGCCTGCTCTCTGAACGGCGAGTCCAATTCCGCCGCGATGGCCCAAATCGCCTCTTACGGATACTTTGTCGTCGCCGACGGCACTCCCGGAAACGACGACGGCCGCGGCATGGGCGGCGATACCGTGAGCATGGGCGCGCCCCTGCTCGCCTATGTGACCTGGGCCATTACCGAAAACAATAAGCCCTGCAGCGCCTACTACCACCGTCTGGACACCAGTAAAGTGGCGTCCAACGGATTCTCCTGCGGCGGCCTCATGTCCATCGGTGCGTCCGGCGACCCGCGGATGACCACGTTCGGGTACAACAGCAGCGGCCTGTTCGCCGAAAACGCGGCGATTTACGATGCGGTGCATACGCCGGTGCTCATCGTGGAAGGTGGCCTCAGCGAAATGGGCGATCCCGGCGCCACCGCCTATGACAACGGCCTGCGGGACTATGCCGCCCTCAGCGAACGGGGGTGGCCCATCATGTTCTTCAGCAAGAACCTCGGTCACGGCGGCGACCTGTTCACACCCAATGGCGGTGATTTCAACCGCATCAACCTGGCGTGGCTCAACTGGTGGCTGAAGGGCGACGAAAGCGCCACGGGCAAAGGTTTCCTCATCGGCCCGGATTGTCCCTTCTGCTCGGACGCCGCGTGGGAGACCATGTCCGCCAACCTTCCCTGATTGCCACCACATCGCGAGAAGTGATAACCTGCAGTCCGCGAGGAGGACACGATGCGGTTCAACTGGAAATGGAAAATCTGCATGCCGATGTTCGCCTTCATGGTGGTCATCCCCTGGACGGTTCGCGCCCAGGAAGCCGACGCCCTGGCCAGGGAAAAGTTCACCGAAGGGCGGACCCTGTTTGATGAAGGCCGCTATGCCGAGGCGGCGCAGGCGTTTGCGGACGCATGGCGCAGGGACCCGAACTGGAAGCTGCTGTACAACATCGCCCAGAGCGAAGCCGCTGCCAGAAACTACGGCGCGGCCCTCATTCGATTTGAAGAATACCTGTCCAGCGGCGGCGATGAGATTCCGGCGGATCGACGGGACGAAGTGCTGGCGGAAATCCGGCGGTTGCGCGACATCGTGGCCTACGTCGAAATCGAAGCGCCGGCGGGCTGCACGGTTCTCGTCAACGACAGCGAGTGGGGCATCACGCCCTTGTCCGGTCCGGTGGTGATTACCGCGGGAACCGAGCATCAGATTGTCCTGCAGCGGGAGGGACGCGAACTGTTCCGTCAGAATGTCCGCATCAGCAGCCAGACCACCAGGAAGCTGGCCTTCGATGAGCCGCCTGCGGAAAAGGCGGATGGACCCTCCGGCGATGCGGCCCCGCCCGAAAAGGTGAAGAAGGCCCCCGCAAAATCGGACAACCGGCTGATGATCGCCGGATGGACGACCCTCGGCATCGGCGCGGCGGCGCTGGCCGCCATGGTGGTGACCGGTTCCCTGGCCCTGTCCAGGGGACGGGCCCTCGACGACAGATACGACGGACGGGTTCCCTTGCCACAGGCCGACCGGGTTGACACGGTCAACCGCCTGGCCCTGACAACGGACATCCTCCTCATCTGCGGCAGCGCGCTTGCTGCAACGGGCATCGTGCTGCTCATTGCGGGCCACAGAAAAAAACGCGGTGAGTCGTTGTCGCTGGCGCCGTCGGTGGGCAGGGGCCACTTCACACTGTCCGTTTTCAGGGAGTTCTGACATGCACCGCAGCATCATCGGTCACCTTCCACTGCCGGCCCTTGTCGCGTCCGCGCTGTTCGCCCTGTCGTGCCAGCTCATTGTCCCCGAGCTGAAAGTGGATTCCGGCGACGGTCAAGACACCGCCACGGAGACCGGCGACACGGATACGGACAGCGATACCGATACGGACAGCGATACCGATACGGACAGCGACACGGATACAGACAGCGACACGGATTCAGACAACGACACGGATTCAGACAGTGAACCGTCAACGGATTCAGACGATCCGATTGACACGGCGACCGACAGCGATACAGGCACGGACAGTGACACGGCAACGGATGATCTGTCCAATGTCCTCCTGCTGCATTTTGACGATACCGATTTCAATGTGGATGCGTCCGTGCGGGATGCCACCTCGTACCAGCATCACGCAACGGTCATGGACGCCGCCCTGGGCGCGATTCTGGCGGATGACGACACCCCATATCTGTCGCTGAACGGCGCCGGGTGGCTGCAGATTGCCGATCGGCCGGCCCTGCGTCCCTACAACGGATTGACCGTTTCCCTGTGGGTGTATCCCGCCAATCTGGCGGAGAACTTCTACCCGGGGATGGTGACGAAAAGACGGGGCTACAACGACCTCACGGCCTACGCCGTGTACTTTCACAATTTTCAGGTTGCCGTGGACATCGACTACGAAACCGACCGCGCCTATTCCACGCGGGAACTGACCAACCTGCAGTGGTACCACGTGGCGGTGGTGTTTGACGGCACACTGCCACAGGAAGAGCGGATGACCATCTACATCGACGGCGAGGAGGATTCCGTGCACCCGGAGACCAGCAGTTTCATCGATACCTATATGTCCGACATCGCCATCGGCAACCTGGTCAACGGCGGCGATGTCCTGGAAGGCGGCATCGACGAAGTAGCGATCTGGCACCGGGCCCTCTCCGCCGACGAAATCGCAGCCCTGGCCGGTTTGTAGAAGGAACAGGGCTGGCTCATTTGCACTTGCACCAGTTGTCGAAAATGCGGGTTATCTGCGGTCTGTTTGCGCTGCTGTTCTTTTCGTGCGGCGGGACGCCGGCGTCCGTGCAGGCACCGCCGGCCGCATCACCGGTGACGGAGAACAACCCTTCTCCCGTTCCTTCCCCCGTGCCTGTCCCGTCCCTGTCCGGGCCGCCGGATGCGACGGTCATGCCGGATTCACCTCCCGCGGAGTCCGACGCCGAGGATTCGGACAGTAATCGATCGAACTGCGCAGAACCTCCCGATGCCGATATCCTGTGCACGACCGACGGTATCGTTGCCGGCCGCTTTCTGCCGGTGGACATGTGCGATTTTCCGGACGATGCGCAGGTGCTGTTTTCCCTGACGGGCCTCAGCCGGGAGCGAACGGGCTTCGAGCTCGCCGTGCGCGGCGACGAGGTGTGGATCCGGCGCCTCGAATGCGCGGCCTGCCGACGGATACTGGGCACGGGATTCCACGGCTTTCTCGATCGCATGGCACCCCTGCACCGGAAGATGGTGGCAGAGACATTCGGATTGCCGGCCGTTCCGGCCAGCGCCGCATCTCTTCGGAGCTGGGCCCGCAGTGCAGCGGGTCGCCGGCAGCTCAACGCCCTGGCCCGGGCCCCGCGGAACTACAGCGACTGATACCCCATCCAGCTTTTCCGCATGAGGGCCGATTTTACGCCAACGACGCATCATCCCGCCGGACTCTCCCTTGACTTTTCTGCCGTCGGACTTACCTACCGGAATCGGTTGCATGTCCAAAAAAGCGAGGAACAACAAACCATGACAGATCAGACCATGAAATTCGAGGCGGAAACCGCCCAGCTGCTGGAAATCATGATTCATTCTCTGTACACGGAGAAGGAAGTATTTCTGCGGGAGCTCATCTCCAATGCGTCGGACGCCCTGGACAAGCTGCGCTTCGCTTCCCTCACGGACAAATCTCTGGCCGGGGACGGCTTCGAGGGCCGCATCCACCTGCTGCCCGACCCGGCGGCCCGCACCCTCACCATCACCGACAACGGCATCGGCATGACCCGCGATGAAGTCGTGGCCAATATCGGCACCATCGCCCGCTCCGGCACGCGGGACCTCCTGCGGGACCTGGAACAGACCAGGGCGAAGGACCTGCCCGGGGAGCTCATCGGCCGATTCGGGGTGGGCTTTTACTCCTGCCTGATGGTGGCCGACAGGGTCACCCTCACCACACGCCGGGCCGGCGAAACCACCGCCACCCTGTGGGAATACCGGGGCGGCACAGAATACACGTTGAAGGAGGGAGAGCGGGACAACGCCGGGACCACCATCGTGCTGCACCTGAAGCCCGCTGACCCGGACGACGGACTCCCCGATTTTACCAACGAATGGGTTCTGCGCCGCATCGTCAAAAAATACTCCGACTTCGTCCGCTATCCGGTGGTCCTGCCCGTGACCCGCGAAGAGGGCGAAGGAGATGAGAAGAAAAAGGTGGTGAAGGACGAAACCCTCAACTCCATGAAGGCCATCTGGCGCAAGAAGGAGAGTGAGGTAACGGATGAGGAGCGCAGCGAGTTCTACAAGCACGTGGCCAGGGACTGGGCCGATCCGCTTGTGTCCATCCACCTGCAGGCCGAGGGTCGCAGCGAATTCCAGTCCCTCATGTTCATCCCGTCCAATGCGCCCTTTGACATCTATTCCCAGTCCTTCAAGCGGGGCCTTCAGCTCTACGTGCGCAACGTGCTGATCATGGACCACTGCGAAGAGCTGCTGCCCGAGTACCTGCGCTTTGTAAAGGGCGTGGTGGACGCGTCCGACCTGCCCCTCAACATCTCCAGAGAAACGTTGCAGAACAACCGCCAGCTCACGGCCATCCGGGGCGCGCTGGTGAAAAAAATCCTCCACGAACTGCAGAAGCTGAAAGACAAGGACGAAGAAAAGTACCTGACCTTCTGGCAGGCCTTCGGCGCGGTGCTCAAGGAAGGGCTCCACGCGGAACCCGCCGACAAGGACCGGCTGGTGCCCCTGCTGCTGTTCGCGTCTTCCAATGACAAGGAGAAACTCACCTCCCTCGCGCAGTACCGCTCGCGGATGAAAGAAGGACAGGAATTCATCTATTACCTGTCCGGCGAAAGCCGCGAAGTCGTCGAGCATTCGCCCCACATGGAGGCCCTGCGGGCAAAGGACTACGAGGTGCTGTTCTTCATCGACCCCATCGACGAGTTCATGGTGGCGGGACTCGACGCCTTCGATGGAAAGGAGCTGAAGTCCATCGGCAAGGGCGATGTGGAGCTGGCCGGGGAGGATGAAAAGAAAACGCTCGAAGAGCGGTCCCTCCAGTTCAAGGACTGCCTGGCGGCCCTGCAGAAGGTTCTTGACGAACACGTGAGCGAAGTGCGCCTCTCTTCGCGCCTCACCTCATCCCCCGCGTGCATGGTGGGTTCGGAAGGTTACCTCTCGCCCCACATCGAGCGCCTGATGAAGCAGAGCCGCCTGTCCATGCCGCCCCAGAAGCGGGTCATGGAGCTGAACCCCGACCATCCGGTCATCGTGCGCATCAAGGAGCGGTTTGACGCGGGCCTGTCCGATGAGGAACTGGGCGACACGGCCAGACTGCTCCACGGCCAGGCACTCCTCGCCGAGAGCAGTCCCCTGCCCGACCCCGCGGGATTCGCCCGGCTGGTCGCATCACTCATGAAGTAGTTTCCCGGGGAGCGCCCGGCGGCGCGGTTACAGGTCGATCTCCTGACGGCCCAGAATGAGGGTCACCTTCTGGTTGTCATTTTTCGCGCGGACCGCTTCGAGAAGCTTGACGGGTTCCACGTTCTTCTTCAGCACCACCGAATACACCAGCTCCTGCAGCACGCCGGCGCGGACCGTCTCCACCGAAATGATCCGCGATTCGTCGAGGCATTCGCGGAAGGGCTCGTCCAGCACCTTTTCATAATCCCGGTCCACGGGCATCTGGATGCGCAGAATCCGCTCCCGCACGTTTTTGGCAAACAGGTTGAAGCGGTGCATGATGACCACGAACGCGCTCATCACCACCGTGGCAAAGGCGGCCAGCATGTAGAACCGCGTGCCCACGGCCATGCCCACGGCCATGGCCATGAAGATGAAGCCGATGTCCTTGGTCTCCTTCATTGCGTTGCGGAACCGCACAATGGACAGGGCCCCCACCAGGGCAAAGGCCCGGGCGATGTTGGACCCCACGATGAGCATGATGAGCGCAATCGTGACGCCCATCACCACCAGGGTCTGCACGTAGGACTGGGAATAGGACACCCCCTTGTGGGTGTACCGGTAGATGAAGCCCAGCACGAGGCACAGGATAAAGCTGAGCATCAGCACGACGAACATGTCGAGCACCGTGAATGCGCCGGTCAAATCGCCGAACTGTTCTACTTCCTTTAATAGTTCATCCATGATCAGAGTCCTTTCATTTTCGCAACGGGCGACATGGCCAGGGCCATGAGGTGATCAAATGACCGGGACCGCGCGATGCCCGCGCAGTATTTGCTGACCCGGTGGAGCTGGCAGTTGTGCCGGGAGATGAGCGACGTCACCCAGTCGGGTACCCGCTCGTTCGCCTTCACCTCCATGATGCACCAGTCCGGTGGCAGGATGGCGAAGTTCTCCGCGGTTTCGTTGACCGTGAGGGCATGGGTCCGGTAGCGCACGTCCGTGTCAAAAGTGATCCGCAACCCCGGGTCATTTTCGCCGCCCATGTAGGCGGACCGCTGATAGGCGGTGATGCAGGTGGGAAGAAGCTGCATGGACTCGGTCATGTAGCGGATTTCCGATGCGACCAGCAGGTCCGCCTCGTCCAGGTCCAGATCCGGCGTGTCACCGCGGGTGCAGAGCAGGTGGGCCGCCTCCAGAGGCAGATAAATCCGCCGCTTCTGCACGGTGCGGTTGATCCGCTGCTTGATTTCCACCATGCCGTGGGTGGTCGCCTCGATGGGGTTCGCCGGATAAATGCGCACCCGCAGTTTGCGGCGGAACTTGATGCCCTCAATCTTGTTCCAGAAAAAATCCAGCGCCGGGCTGTCGTAGTACAGGCTGATGAGGGGATATCCGTTTTCGCCCGCGTAGGGGTCGGGCACGGTCACATGGCGCAGGTCGGCGCGGATCCGCTCAGCTGCCGTTACCGGAATGATGTACTTCAGCTCGTACCGGTTGAACCGCTTGATCACTGACAGAACCTCACCTTGATATCCACCTCGCCCTTTATCGCCATGTCGGGTCTGGAGACCTCGATAATCTCGGGCAGCAGCACGCTCCGCGGCAGATGGACGGGCACCCGTCCCGGCCCTTTCACCGTCAGGTCCCTGTCCCAGGTGCGACCCTGCACGTGAAACACCACGGGGAACACCGATTCGTGGGCGCTCAAATCGAGGGAAAATCGCCCGCAGGAGGAGGCCTTCTTCGTGCGCAGGACGATGATGCGATCTGTGAGCGACCGACCGTCGATGTTGGCCGACAGGATGTCGATGCCCCGGTCCCCGGCGAGGAATTCCTCGTAGTCCGGGTAGTCCGCCATCACGTCGTAGAAAAGCTGCTTTTCGTTCTTCTTCAGGTTGACGATGATGCCCGTCTTCAGCTCCTGTTCCAGTTGCCAGACGGTTTCGAGGCGCGGCGTGCGGAAACCCCAGACAAAGAAGGCGACCACACCCACGGAGGTCAGCAGGAGCAGCTTGAAGCCGGTGGAGGTGGCTTTCCACAGCCTTTTCATGGCGTCACCTCCCCGGGAAACAGAGCTGACAGGTCTTCGGGGCCGCCGATGCGCAGCACGTCGGAAAAGAGCCCGCGCAGGGTGCGGTAGTCCGAAAATCCATAGCGGATGTAGCCGTCGTCCAGGGCTGGCGGTTTCTTCCCCTTTTGGGCCTTGCGCTTCTGCGGGGTTTTCGAACCCACGATGTACAGCAGGTCGGCCGTCGCGGTCACACTGCCGTCGTAGTGGTCGGACTCGTCCTCGATGTCCAGTCCGATCCGGTTGCGGTACAGCAGGGTGGACAGAAGGGCGATGCGGGACGCGTCCTTTGCGAGGATGCCGGTTTGGGCCAGGGCCACCACCACGGCGTCGGTGGTCAGGCGGGTTTCCTGTCCCGCGGAGATGCCGTTGTGGGTCACGTTCCGGATGACGCTCTCGCGCAGCGAGAGCCGCGTGTCCATGAGATCGATGCCGTCGTCGCCGATATGCTGCAGGCGCAGCCCGGTGATCCGGGCATCGCAGAATTCCAGGTCCAGCGCGTCCAGGGAGGTATTTTCGACGGTCATCTGATCGACAACGAGGTTGCGCGCATAGGCGCCGTGGAACATGTCACCCTTTCCGCGGTTGGCGCGGAAAACACAATTCGAAATCGTCACATCCGACGCGTCGTGCACGTTGATCATGCCCGGATAAAGAACCGCGCTGTCCTGCGGCATGTCTCCCCCTTCGGCGGTGACGTGGGACATGTTTGAGCCGGACGCCCCGGGGCCGGTGATGGCGATGCCGCCCCAGGGATCGCTGCCGGCGGGCTTCAGCAGCACCGGGGCATTCCGCGTGCCCGCCATGTGCACGGGACCTTCGAAGATGAGGGACGCCATTTTTCCCATGAGGAAGGTGGTGCCCGGTTGCACGGTGACGTGCTGGTGGGCAGCAAAGCGCCGGGTCCGGGGCAGGTCCACAATGCCGGGGCCCAGCACCACGGGTGTGACCGTTGGCGGCTGAATGGCGCCCGGGCGGGGCGTCCGTTGACCCGGTGCAAAGGCGGGTACCTCATCCGGCGCCGGTTGCTTCTGTTCCGCGGCCGCCAGCTGCATCGGGTCTGCCCGGTGAGCGATGATGGCGGCACCGGAAACCGGATTACGCCCGAAGACGCGGACCTTTGCAGGGGCACACGATGATCGCAGCACATGAGGCCAGGCAGTGGGCACAAACACCATCTGCAGCGTATTCAGACCGTCCGACCCTCCCTGCCCCGCTTCAATGGATGCACCGGCGTAGAGGATGGACTCGTGGGCCAGACGACCGGACTCCCGACCGCTGGTCACCGTGCGGCCGTTCGCGTCCTCCACCCGCCAGCGGGGTTCAGCGCAGTCCGGCGGCCACTGCACGTCAAAGCGCTGCACCGCGGCCGCGGCGGCGCCGTCCACCAGCAGTACCAGCGGCGTGATGAACGCCGGCGCATCCGCCTCCGGGTCGGCAACGACGACGGGCACATCGATAGTGTCCGAATCCGCCTCCACCACCGCTGTCTCCGCTGTCGCCGAAGGTGTCGCCGACGCCGCTTCCCGGGTGGGCAGCACATCGATGAACAGGGGATTTTTCCGCAGCCGGTTCATCAGAAACGAATGGCGCTTGCGGAACGACAGCACCTCAGCCTCGGTTACCAGTGCCGCGGTCCGCAGGTCCATGGGACGCAGCATGCGGAATGCGAAGTCGCTGGTTTTCGGCAGCAGCTTGTACGCCGAAAACAGCCGGTCCGATTCCAGCTCCCGGGCCAGAGAACGCAGGTGGCCCCGCAGTGCGCCCTTCACCTCCGCCACCGAGCAATCATCCGACAGGAGTGCATACACTGCCTGATCCCGCAGCAGGCGGTATTCCGGCATCATCTTCAAACGCAGGGTGATGGGGTTTTCGGCCCGGTTGAACACGCCGTCGTGCTTGAATCCCCGCAGGTCCCAGGCCACCGGCAGCCATCGGCCCCGGAACGGATCGTAGATGAGTTTCTGATTTTCCGAAAACCCGTGCTGCTCGATGCCGAACACCACGTCGAGGGCTTCAAAGGCAGCAAAAGCCGGCAGATCCAGATACTGATGGGCGAAGGTGTTAAATTCCGCAAAGGAGGATTTGCACAACTGATCAAGAAAAATCTTCAACTGAGCCTGGCCGAGGACGCCCCCTTCCCGGTAGGTCGTCACCGATTTCCAGGCGTCGGGACTCTTCCACAGGGAAAGGGCATCCGCATCGTCGGAGGGATTGCCCGAGAACAGAGCCCCGGGCATCATGTGCTGCCTCCGGAACAGGGACTGATCGGGCTGGGCCTGCAGGTGGTAAACTCCCAGATCCTCCCCGTTCAGGATGAGGCGGACAAAATCGTAGTCGGGGACAATGACATCATTGTCCTTTGCGATATCGACGATGACCTTCTGACCGGCGATGAGGGGTTCGGACTGGTTGATGAGATTGAAGGATTCGTTGCCCCGGAACAGGGTGCCCTCCTCCATCTTCACCTTGATGGACTTTTTCTTGGTCACGTAGTGCCAATGCCGGGTGCCCCGGATCCGGATTTCGCTGTCATATGTCCGGCCGTCCACTGCGAACTTCGCCTTCCCCCAGGGCCGCGCCGTTTCTTTTCCCGCCCCGGCCAGAAAATGCATCATCTCCGACCGGGACACATTCATCTCGATGACGGACAGCTTGATGCGGCTCGAATAACGCGGCGTCGCGAGCCAGCGGATATCCCGTTCAAACTGGTCGTGCAGGTAGATGTGAAAGAACTCCGTGTTCAACGACACCTTGTCCTTCTGGGCAAACTCGTAGCGCTTGAACGCCAGCACAGCGGACGAGGTGTACCAGGCGCACAGGGCGATTCCCGGCAGACACAATAGAATAGCCGGCAGCAGCCGGAGTCCCATCAGCCTTCGAAAAAATGCTTCCATGAAAAACCTTCAGTCCACCAGTGTGAACTGGACGGACAATGCGGTGGAGGGTTCGAAGTCATCGGGCCATTCGCCGGGCCAGAACCCTTTGCGGGGAGTTTCTTTAAAGTAGGCGTCCGTGCCGTTGGTGAACACGAACTCGCCCTGGATCATCAGGCGCAGCACCTCTGTCAGGTGGATATTCAGTCCTGCCTGCAGGGTCCACAGTCTGGACTGCCAGCGGAAGTCCCCGTCCGCGACGGTGAGCAGATCGATCATCGCCACGGGCTCCAGGGCAAACCGCACCTTCGTGTCGAACTCGTGCGTATAGCTGGCAAGGGCCGCGACGGACCAGACCCACGGCGAGTAACGATACCACCAGTTCTGCGCCACCTCCCCTTCCACCAGAGCGAGCACACCCTTCTTCTTCAGCCGCACGTCCGCGCCGGCCATCCAGCGATCGCCCTTCATCCACCCGTGCTCGTCGTTGAAGCCTTCCCGCGCCTGCTCCACAGGGAGGTTCATGTAGTCGGGAAAGTCCTTGTCCGTGCGGAAGAGGAAGTCGTTCGGATCAAACGCCATGCGCAGGGTGTCGTCGTCGATGATCTTCATGGAGGCGAACAGTGCGGCCTCCAGCCATTTTGCCGGGGAGAAGCTGATACGCGCCGCCGGTTCGATGAGGCCCGCCGGCCGGATGTCGCCCATGGGGCCGAGGCCGTTGAAGGCACCCACGTCATATTCGAAGCGGGGATACTTTGCACCGATGCGCCCGGACACCATGAGGCCGAAGTCCCGATCGCCATACATCAGGTGCTCGCACAGGTATTCGTTGGCGCCGCCACGCCCGATGACCGGCATCTTCCTTCGCGAAAGGGTGTCCACCGCACCACCGGGGCGCTTGAAATGCCCCGCGGACACGCCGAATTCCCTTGTGGGCCGCAGCGAAACAACCGCATCGCCGATGCCGTCGCGCACCCGACGTCCGTCCAGCACATCGGCAAAGTCGTATTCCAGAACCGCCTCCAGCATCTGCCATCCTTCCAGCTGCAGATCAATGCGCGCCCGATCGATTTTAAATTTGTGCTCAATGCGATCATCTTCCGATTCGAGCGTATAATTGAGAAACAGATTCTTTTTTGCTTCGAATATGATCGCATCGGACGCCCCTGCAGGCGACGGCGCGAACAGAAAGGGGAAAACCAGCAGGCCAGCGACCTTGAACAGTAAGAGGGCGTGTGCCGGAACCCGCCCGGCCGGATCGCCGGTTCTACTCGAAATAGATGTTGTCCACGTGGAGCGAAATCGATTCTGTGTCATTCAACATTTCTCCGGATGCATCTGTGGTGGACGACACCGAGAAGGTCAGTCCCGACACCGCGGACAGCACCATGTCCCGCGCTTCGTTGTCGCTGACCGTCCATCCCTGGGAGCCGGTCCATTCCGCCTTTGCCCAGTCGGGATAGAACACCGTGTCGAGGGGAATGCGGACATGGGACGTATCCGCCGTAGCACTGAAGGTGTCGGAGAACGACTGCCAGATGCCGCCGAACCCGGTGTCGTATACGGGGCTGTGGAATTCCATCCGCACGGATCGGGCCGGATCGGCGGACACCGCCAGCCAGATGCCCGAAAAACCGGTAAGGTCCACCGGATCGCCCTCCGCCGCGAGGAAATTCACATTCACCCATTCGTTGTACGCCCCCGGCCGGGACGTGAATGTTACATCGATACGCATGTCCGCCGTGCCGGAAATCGGATCGTCGGTATTCCACGACGTCGTCACCGTGGTTCCCTCCGCCGCGCCGGCGGATACATAGGCGGACCAGTCGTCCCCATCGGGAAATTCAAAATTGTTCACCTGCGCCACGTCCCACCCGGACTGCGCGATGGGGTCCTGCAGATCCGATTCGTCCCGCGGGGTGTACGAGACCTCGTTCACGATGCCCTCTTCGATGTGCTGCGAAAAATCGTAGATGGCATTGCGCAGAATGCCCCGCAGGGCGTCCACCTGGGAGCGCCATTCCGCTTCGTCCAGCAGGGGGTCGTCCGCCACGGCATCCGCGATCTGGTCGGCGAAGGCAGTGAGCTGTGCGTCCATGGCGTCGTACTCGAAGACGTTGGATAAAAACTCTTCGCCCAGCTGGTGGAACGCGTCCCAGTGGGTGGACGCCAGCAGCGAAAGGAAATCGTCGCATCCCGGGGGCGTCAGGGGCACGCCCGTGTCCGCCGTGCAGCCGGGCCGGCCGTCGCAGTTCAGAGGAATTTCGTTCCAGTCGGGTACCGGATCCGCCGTGCACCAGTCCCGGGGCGCCATGTACATGTCAAAGGCCCAGATGGTGTTGTCCAGATCCCACGGGATAAGCCGGAACCGCCCGTCGTCGAGGGCGTTGCTGTGATACCAGTAGAAATTGTGGGGCGTCCCTTCCGAGTAGAACGCCATGATGCCGTCCCAGTTGCGCAGGGCCCGATCCACGGCGATGTAGCGCAGCGTGTGTTCCAGGTCAACGATGGGCGCCATGTCGTCGGCAAAGGAGTCCGCCGTCGATGCGGCCACCGCGTTGCCGAAAGCGATGAAGTCGGACACGTCCGGGTTGTCCTCGGGCTTGTTGTTCGTCTCCAGGGTGGACAGGACGTGGACGTCGGGCAGGTCCGGCTTGGGCCAGATCTCCTTGTACAGATTGCCGTCGCCGCCCTCGGGATAGTGAAAGGCCGTGTAGCGGCCGTCGATGACCTCCACGGCGATGAAGAGCCCGTCATATTCGCCGTTCACATACATCTTCGCGTGGGCGGTCCTCGGCGCATCCACGCCGAACTGGTTGAACAGGGAATAGGACAGGCGCTCCCGCAGCTTGCTGCCGTCTCCCATCATGGCGTGCAGGTTCAGCTTCTTCAGTCCGTACAGCCGTGCGTCTTCGTCGTATTCATTGAAACTGATCTTCCGGGACAACCGGGCACAGGACCCGTCGTAGCTGCGGACGCCGCCGGATTCATCCCAGCAGTGGTGGAGGCTGTACGCACCCTTGTACCGGTATCCCACCTGCGGAAATGTCTCTTCGATGCCGGGGCCGATGACCGTCAGGGACGCGGGGACCCACACTTCCTCGTTGCCGTGTTCTTCGATCTGCGCCAGATCCGACGGATCGATGGTGATGTGGTATTCGAGGATGGCATCCTGGTTGAACACCGTCGCGTCCTGGTCCGCGAACGTCCAATGGGAATCGTCCGTATCGGCATCACTGTCGGCATCGCTGTCGGCATCGCTGTCGGTATCGCTGTCGGCATCACTGTCGGTATCGCTGTCGGTATCGCTGTCCCCGTCCAGGCTGTCGATGATCCCGGGGGAACGCTGGCAGGAAAGGAGCGCCATTCCGATGACCCATGCCGGCGACACAAACGAAACAAATCTGCGCAGTTCTGTCATGATGCACCGTCCTTCGTGGTGGCAGGCAGGAATCAGCGGTGGATTTTACCTGCTTTTTGTCAGGTAGGTCAAACGGTGCTTTTCAGCTCAACTGGAAAAACAGGTGTTTACGCGGAGCGCTTCTGGGCTTTACCGGAGCGGAGGCAGCGGGTGCAGATCTTCATCCGACGGGGGCTGCCGTCGACAACGGCATTGATTTTCTGCACGTTCGGCCGCGAGGTCTTGTTGGCCTTGCGGTTGGAGTGGCTTACAATATGTCCCGACTGGGAACCTTTTCCGCAGATTTCACATTTATTCGACATTCCGGACCTCCCATGGGTCGTTGCGTTCAACAGAGCGGTGCTCATTATCAGAGGAGCGGACCCGTGGCAACAACTTTTGGCGCAGAAACCGCCGTACCCATTCAGACCGGATGGCCGGCCCGCCGGAGGGCAGCGAGGGATGCGGCAATAATCGCATCGTGGTCAAATGCCAGCGCCGGCAACCGATCCAGGGAAAAGAGGGCCGCGGACCGGGCGTCGTCGCCGCCTGCGGGATGCAGCGGATCGGGCACCACACCTGCAAAGACCACGGAGACAGTGCGCCCCCGGGGATCCCGCCCCGGTGTGCCGAAGGCGCCCACCTGCAGCAGAGGGCCCGCTGTCAGGCCTGTCTCTTCGCGCAGTTCCCGCCGGGCACCTGCCTCGAGGTCCTCGTCCATGTCGAGGAAGCCGCCCGGCAGGGCCCAGCAGTCGAGGAACGGTTCGTTGCCTCTTTTAATGAGAACAATTTGCGGACGCGACCCGGCCGTGGAGAGGAGAACCGTGTCCACGGTGACCGCGGGCCTCGGATGGCGGTAGGTAAAGGCATCAGTCATGGCGCGCTCCCGGTCCGCTGGACCTTTCCGCAGACATGCGGTAGGTCACATCAGAAAGGAGAACCCCCATGATCGCAAGACAAACCATCATTCTTCTGGCGTTTGGCGCGTTGATTTCCGGATGCGGCGCCACCGGCCGGCAGGAGGACACCATGACAAAGCAGACCGCCTTCACGGCCCAGGACGACCGCCCCCCCGGAGGTATCGCAGTCTCCCGGGCCCCTCAGTTCGTCGCCTTCGGATTCGACGACAACGGGGTCGCCGGCACCGGCGATCCGGACCACCCCCAGGGCATGCAGTGGGCCCTGGACATGTTCGCCGGCCGCCGGAACCCCGACGGCACGGACGTCCGCGCGAGCTTCTACCTCACCGCATCCTATGCCACCGGCGATCCATCCGGTTACGGCGACAATCCCGCGGGCAGCCCCACGCTGGTGAAGCGCCTGTGGCACCGGGCCTTTGTCGACGGCCATGAAACGGGCAACCACACCTTCTCCCATCCCCACGGCACCGACGAAAAGGGCGTGGCGATGACCGTGGACGAGTGGATCGCCGATATCAAAAAATGCAACGACATCCTCTCGTTGCCCTTCGACGAAAACGAATCCATCGAAGCGCCCGATCCGACAAAGGGCGCGGGCATTCCCCCAGAAGCCATTGTCGGTTTCCGCACGCCGTTTCTGGAATATACCGACAACACCTTTGCGGCCGTGCAGCAGATGGGATTTGCCTACGACTGCAGCATCGAAGACGGCATCCAGCCCGGCCGCCACGGCGGAATGTACTACTGGCCCTACCAGCTCGACGAGGGCAGCTTCGCCCACGACCTGCAGATGCAGTGGGGACTCAAGGGACCTCTTTCGCCCAGGCCCGGCCTGTGGGAACTGCCCGTCTACGCGGTCACCGTGCCGCCGGATGCGGAATGCGAAAAGTACGGGGTTGCGCCGGGTTTCCGCAACCGGATGAAGGCCGCTGCGGACTATTTTGACAAGGAAGACGGCAAAATCACGGGCTTCGACTACAACATGTGGGTGCTCTTTCACATGACCCGGGCCGAATTTGTCGCCGTACTCAAATACAGCCTCGATCTGCGGCTTGCGGGCAACCGCGCGCCCTTCCTCTTCGGCATGCACAGTGACATGTACGCGGACGGCTACTCCGAAGAGAGTGAGATGCGCGCCTCGCCGGAGGAACGGCGCCAGGCGGTGGAAGAATTCGTCGACTACGCCCTGGCCGTCAAAGCGGTCCGGATGGTGCCGGCAAAGGACGTCCTCGCCTGGATGAAATCCCCGGCTCCCCTGCCGCAATAAAAGTTCACTTTTTTACTTCAGGCATAAGATGAGCTGACCGCCGCGGCCCCTGCTACCACACGACTGACTGCGGCCGTTTTCCATTTCTGGCGGAGATCGGCTGCGGAACCACATCCATCGAAAGGAGCGTTTTCATGAAATTTCTCATCTCATCATGCCTGTTGCTGTGTCTGGCAGCCTGCACGGACGGACCAGAGAGCGCGCCGCCGGGACAGGACGCGGATGCGGACACGGATGCCGACACGGACAGCGACGCCGATACGGACAGCGACACCGACGCGGACACGGATGCGGACACCGACGCGGACACGGATGCCGATTCGGATGCGGACAGCGACAGCGATGGCGATGGCGACACGGATACGGAACCGGTGGTCATCGATACCGCGGACACCGTGGATGTGACCGTGGTGCGCACGGCGACATGGCGGGGCGATGCGGACGCGGCCTACTCCATCATCCACGACGACATGTGCGACTGGAGCACCCAGGGACTGGAGACGAGCTGGCAGGAGCTGACCAACCGCGGGCTGCGCGCGGGATTCGGCGCCATCGTGGAGTCCTGCAGCGAGCGCAACCTGTGGAACCTGCTGGGCCAGATGGCCGCTGCGGGCCACCAGATCATCAACCACTCCCAGACCCATCCCTCCGGCGACAGCTGGAACGGGCTCCTGTCCGCCGAGGTGGATCGCAATCAGGAAATCGTCGCGTCCAGAGCCACCCTGGAATCTGAACTCGGCATCGATATTGACTACTTCGTGTTTCCCCTGGACGCCTACGACAGCACGCTGTTCACCATGCTGAAGGACAACGGTTATCTGGCGGCCCGGGGCGGCATCCGGGGCCTGGACACCGCCGATCTGAATACGGGCGATCCACTGGCTCCTTTCAAGGCGAATTTCGATTGCCACAACGAGCACCGGAATCCGGCCGAAGAAGACAACTGTTCGGTCTACGCCGCCAACACCATGCAGCAGTACCTCGACGACATCATCGCCGCGGGGGGCAGCGGCATCCGGGAATTGCACAACGTGGGCAACTCGGGCTGGGGATATATCACCCTCGACGAATACACGGCCCACCTCGACGAGGTCGTGTCCCGCATCGACGCCGGCGAACTGTGGATGGACACCCCCCTCGAAGTGATGAAATACCGCGCGAGCCGCGCCTGGTGCGGCGCACCCACCGCATCGGACGGCGCCATCACCTTCACCACTGGTAGCGACGCCCTGTGCCGCGCCTACGCTGTGCCCCTCAGTGTCGTCATCTCCGCCACGGCGACCACCCTGCTGGCGGTGCAGGACGAACAGGCCCTGTCCCTCCGATCCATCGGCGGCAGCGAGTACATTGTTGACATCAATCCCGCCGGCGGCCCCGCCTACTTCGTCGAGCAGTAGAGCGTTTCCTTCCTTCGCATGGTATTGCGATTTTCCCCTCATCGTGCAATCCTGAATTCCTCCGGTGGCGGCCGGCATTTTTTGTAAAAGGAAGGACACATCAATGGGGAACAGAATCATCATCGGCCTGTGGGGCTTTCTGCTCGCGTCGCTGACAGCGACCATCGGCCCGGCCCAGGAAAAAGATGCGGTGGACAAGAAGGCCGCGGCCAAGGATGCATTCAATGAAGGCAGTCGCCTCTTTGACGAAGGGGCCTTTGTCGAAGCGTCGGCCGCGTTCCGCCGTTCCATGAGCCTCGCGCCATCCTGGAAACTCTATTACAACATCGGGCATTCGGAAGCGGCGGCCAAGCGCTACGGCATGGCCCTTGAAGCCTTCCAGCTCTATCTCGCCGAAGCCGGTGACGCGATTCCCGAAGACCGGGAAACAGAAGTGGTGGAGCAGATCCGCGAGTTGAAGAACAAGGTGGGCAGCGTGCGGGTCACCGCCCCCGAAGGCGCTGTCATCTTTATCGACGACGTGCAGCGGGGGGTGGCGCCCATGGTGGCCAGCATGAAGGTGGCGGCCGGCCGCGATCAGCACGTGGTGGTGAAACTCGGGGAGGAAGTCCTCCTCGATCAGACAATCCGCGTGTGGGCCGAGGAGGAAATCGCCCTGGTCGCCGGGCAGAAACAGGAAGAGCCACCGTCGGAAGAAGTGCCGCCGCCGGAAGCACCCGTTGAAAAGGAACCGGCGCCTGTGGAGGTGGAGGAGGAGAAACCGGCAATGGTGGAGATACCCGCAAAGGACGATGACGGCGGCATTCCGGTGGTGCAGACCATCGAACAGAAGCATCCGTTGCGGATTACCGGGGCAGTGCTCCTCACCGTGGGCGCCGTGGGACTGGCCGCCGGCGCCGCCACGGGCGTGGTAACGATTATCAAGGCAAAGCAGCTCGAAGAAAACTGCCCGGGTCAGGTGTGCACCACCGAAGAGGACGAAACCGATCTGAAGGTGGCCAGGGCCATGGCAAAGGTCACCACCATCGCGCTTCCCGTGGGCGGCGGGCTGGCGCTGACGGGCCTCGTGCTCATGATTGTGGGACGGCGGCTGGAACGGAAGGGCATGTCGTCATTCAACGTGCTCCCGGTGGTGGGTCCCGGCTTCAGCGGCATTTCGCTGGAAAGGAGTTTCTGATCATGAAGACAATGTTGACATGGTTGGGTGCTGCACTCCTTCTGGCAGGCTGTGAAAAGATGTTTGAGCTCGACAAATACGAAGTGGAGATCGACACCTCCGAACCGGGAACCATCGACTACTGGGTGGACGGCTACTGTCCCGGCGTGGAAGGCGGCTCACCCGTGCCTGCATCTGACGACTGCGGCAACATCACCGACGTCGGCTGCTGCGACGGAAGGGGCAACCTGGTGTACTGCGCCCAGGGTCGACTGTACTGCAACGCCTGTGCCGCCGATTACGACGCGGCCTGTTCGTGGAATGTGTCCTACTACGACTGCACGCCGACGGATCAGGGTCCCGATCCCGGCGGCGCCCCCCGAGCCTGCGCCGACCTGCCCTGATTCGTCTTCCCGGGTGGAAACCTGACCCGAAACGGAGTATGATTCTACTCAATGACCGGAACACCGCTGTTCTGCTCGGCGGTCCGTTTACAGGAACAACAAAAAAGGAGGACAAGATGAAATGGATGAACGTACTGGTGCTGCTGCTGTCCATCGGCGCAGTGGCATTTTTCGCCGGATGCAAGGAAGACAGCAACGGCGGTGGCGATGCGGACACGGATTCCGATGGGGATTCGGATTCGGACACGGTCGACGACTCGGAAACCGCCATGGATCCGACCCACGCGGCCGATGATGTGGCCGTACCGGGAACCTTCGCCCAGCCCCCCGGCGACATGGACGCGGCGGACGTGCCCATGTTCGTCAGCATCGGCTTTGACGACAACGCCTTTGTGGACGGCATGGAATGGATCCTCGATTTTCTCGCCGACAAGGAAAACGCGGACGGTACGCCGGCCCGGGTTACTTTCTACAACGCCTGCGGGTACGTGTATGACGACGGCCAGGACTTCACCTACGCGGAGGTGGGCGGCGGCGACGATCCGGACGCGGTGAAGGCCGTGTGGAAGCGCGCCTATGACGAAGGCCACGAAATCGGCAATCACACCGTCAACCACCGCCAGGGTTATGCCCAGTGGGAGGACTTCAATGAGCAGGACCTGCTGAGCCTGGACGAATGGGTCTATGAAATGCAGACCTGCAACGAACAGCTCGAAGCCATCGGCATTCCAGTGGCGGACATTGTCGGATTCCGCACGCCCTTCCTCGGCTATACGGATACCACCATGGCCGCCGCGCAGCAGGTGGGCTTTGCCTACGACTGCTCCATGGAAGAGGGCTGGCAGTACGACCACAACGGCACCAACTACAACTGGCCCTACGATCTCGCCGCAGGTTCCCAGATCGACGAAATCATCCTCTCCTGGGGTGCTACGGGTTACCTGCGGGATCCCGTCGGTTCCCACCCGGGGCTCTGGGAAATGCCCGTCCATCCGGTGGTCACGGTGCCCGATTACCGCTGTGCGGAATACGGCATCCCGGTGGGCCTGCGCAGCCGCATGAAGGCCGCCGGCGACTATTTTGAAGTGGTGGACGGCAAGCTGACCGGCCTCGACTACAACATGATGATGGAGTTCCCCATGACCGGGCCGGAAGTGGCGGCCACGCTCAAGTACACGCTGGATCTGCGACGCAAGGGCAACCGGGCGCCCATGATGTGGGGTGCCCATACCCCGTATTATTCGGCCGCGAACCTCGACTTCAATCCGGCCCAGATTCCCCTGGAAGACCGGCGCGCCGCCGTGGAGGATTTTCTCAACTACGCGCTCTCCCTCGAAGATGTCCGCGTGGTGCCGGTCCGGGATATCCTCGAATGGGTGAAGGCGAACACGCCGGCGGATACGGATACCCAGGACTCGGATACAGTGGATTCGGATACGGCGGACACGGAGTCCGATTCCGACACGGCGGACAGCGACACCTGATGCGCTTTTTTGAGCCGCTCTCTTCTTTTCTTCCCACATAGAAACGGAATGCGCGCCGGACCGGAACGGTTCAGGGGTGGACATCGGCGGCGGATTGCTGGTGCAGTCGATGCTTTCTCCTTGAAAGGATTCAGGTTTCAGGCAGCGGGGAATGTAAATGAACCCCTTTCCCTTTTGTCATTTTTGTATATAATTCTGAGACAAATCTGACACGGGGTGCATTCTGGAAGATGGAAACCCCATAACAAAAAAGGTGGAAAAGATGACAAAAAACAGAACGACAATGTGGATGCTGACTGTACTGATTTCTCTTGGCCTTGCCGCCTGCGCCGGCAGCGGCGACAACGGCGGCGGCATCGCCGATGATGACACGGAAGCGGCGGCGGCCATTGCCTATCTCATCGACGATTTCGATGACGGCGACGACATGGTGATCGGCGGACACGCCTACTGGTATGTCTACGGCGACGAGGCGACCGCTGGCTGGACCACCACACCGGCCATGGGACAGGATCCTTCCACCGGCATGACCCACGTGACCGCGGAGACGGATCCCGGCCCGGCCGCCATTGCCGGAACCAATGTGAATTACTTTCATTTCACCGGAACCGGCATTACCACCTGGGGACCGGCCGTGCATACCAACCTGATCAACGCCGGTGACCTGGGCATGCCGGTGGACGTGAGCGCCTATGAGGGATTGCAGTTCTACGCCCGCGGCACCGGCCGCATGCGCGTGACCGCCGACACCATCGATATTTCAACCGAGCACGGCTGTGCCCCCGAAGAGGACTGCTACAACCAGTGGGGCCAGACCCTCAACCTGACATCCGACTGGCAGCTGTATCAGATTTCCTTTGCCACAATGACCCAGGACGAAGGCTGGGGCGCGGTCATTCCTTTCGACCTGACGGAAGTGTTCGGCGTTACTTTCAGCTACGTGTTTGAAGCGGGCGTGGACCTGCCCGACTTCCAGATGGATATTGACCAGGTGGGATTCTACAACGGCCCGGCGTTCGATGCAGCGACGACGGCACCGACGATTTCCGGCGACGTGGATACCAGCGGTTCGACGGACACCGAAGACACCGAAGACACCGAAGATACCGAAGATACGGAGCCGGCGGACACCGACACGGCCACGGACGATTCGGACACGACTGCCTGATGCAACCAATCGGCGTCCTTTGGAAGGGACGCCGCTCAAACAACAACGGATTCTTCGGGAATCCAACAACACTTCCAAAAGGGAATCGGGCACCATGAAGACACTTTCAAAAGCAATGATCGCGGTACTGGGCGGTGCGTTCCTCGGATGCGGCTACTTCCAGCCGGATGCGGGAACCGCCAACACGAATGCGCCGATGCTCTCGCGCTGTGAGCAGCAGGCCACCATTGACGATTTCGAGGACGCCAACACGCAGATTCTGGTGCAGGAAGGTCGCGGCGAGTACATCTACACCTATGCCGACGGTCTCGGCACGCAGATCGAGTTTCCCTCCGGAGACTTCCGGGCGTATCCGGGCGGCGTGGGCGGTAGCAAATTCGTTGCCCGTCTGCGCGGCACCACCGCAAAATCCGGCGGCGACATCTACGCCGGTATCGGATTCGGCCTGTCGGCGGGCGGCCCTTCGTCTCCCTATGACGCGAGCAAGTACACGGGCATTTCGTTCCTGGCCAAGCGCGGTTCCGTGGATGCCATGAATTCGGTCCGCCTCAACGTCGCCGACGTGAACACGGATCCGGCGGGCAACATCTGTTCTGAGTGTTTCAACCACTTCGGCGACACGATCATGCTCACCGATCAGTGGACCCGCTACGTCCTGTATTTCGACGAACTCGAACAGCGCGCGGGCTGGGGAAATCCCAGGCCGGACCACGTGGAAGCCTCTGCCCTGATCGGATTGTCCTGGCAGGCCATGATTCCCAATTCCCTGTTTGACGTTCTGATCGACGATGTTCGCTTCATCGGCGCCTGCAACGAGTCCTATCTGACTCCGAGGAAGGATGAGGCAGCCCCGGCGGCGGAAGCAGCCCCGGCGGCGGAAGCAGCCCCGGCGGCGGAAGCGGCTCCGGCGGCGGAAGCGGCTCCGGCGGCGGAAGCGGCCCCGGCGGCGGAAGCGGCCCCGGCGGCGGAAGCGGCCCAGTAGGCAACGACTCGAAGAATTGAAAATCCGTTAAGAGTCGGCACGCCGGTTTTTAACGTCACCACTGAGGTAGGAAGATGAAAAAAAAGACGTTTCTATGGAGTCTGTTGATTTCGTGTGTCGCGGTTGCGCCTGCTGCATTTGCACAGGATGATTTCGACGCAAATTTCATTGCGCCCCGTTCCAAGGTCGCACCCGGCGTCGGTCAGGATCCGAGTGAACTGGCCATCAAGACCTACGGCGTGAATCCCATCGGCCTGTCCGGCCAGGAAGACGCCGAAGGAGAAGACAAGAACAACTTCTACTACACCGGCTTCCTGCGGGCGCCTTTCAACTTCGGCATCGGCACGAATGAAACCCTGAACGGCGAAGGGTACAGCGGCACCAAGCTGCATGCGCCGCCGGTCATTCCGGATACCAGCTATCTGGACTGGCGCTACACGAACAACCACGGTGGTCCCTGGGCCGAAATCCGCTTTACTTACGGCAATCGCAAGATAAACGGCAACATCGCCCTGGCCACCTATAACATGACGGAGGGTGGCTATAAGAAACTGGCCGCCCAGCTCGGCATCAGCGAAGGTTTTGTGTCCATGAACTTCCCGGGCATCATCGCTAACGGACGGGGCGGCCTCGTGGCCAACGTGGGCGTTTTCTCGGCCCGTTACGGCGGTGCCGGACGCTACGATGCAGGCATGTACGACACGTACCTGTTCGGCGCGACGAAGACGGGCGGCGAACACCTGCGTCTCTATCTGGATGTGGCCCCCAAAATCACCCTGCATTTCGAACAGGGCTTCGGCGGCAAGATCGAAGTGAATCCCTTTGTGCAGTATGAGCTGACTGACCAGAACGGCGCCATCGTCACCAACGGCGACAACGATACGCCGGTTCCCAATCCGATCACCACCCAGCAGTGGGCGCCATACGGCGGGAGTGACTGGGCCCAGGGCGACACCCTGCTGCACCACGAGCACATCGGCGTGTCCTACGACGACAAGCTCTTCATCGGCGGTCACTTCATGCACGAATTCAGCGTGGATTCCGATTCCTTTGACATGGAACACGGCAGCCATCTGAACGGCTATGTAATGAACATGGGTATTGACCTGCGCATCCGGGACTTCTTCTTCGGCAACGGCTATCTGGGTTATGCCCACACCATGCTGAAAAATCCCCTCCGGGTGGGCGGCGCCCTTGAAGCCCTGCACGCTGTCGGCGGCTGGGCCTGGAACCAGAACTACTTCAAGGCATCCTCCGTCGATCCCAATGGCGGCGGAACCCCCATGACCAACATGGACGGCGAAGCAGAAGGCACCATCGACACCATCGTACTCAACTACGAGCTCAGCCTGGCGAAGCTGCTGTGGCATCCCAAGGAATTCTGGGGACAGGACAAAGACGTGGTCCTCACGGTGTTCGGCATGATGAACTTCATCAATTCGGAAAGCCCCCTGTTCGTGTCGGCGAAAACCAAGCTGAAATGGGGCGCGGATGTGCTCTGGACGCCCCTCTCCTGGCTCGGCGTGGGCGGCCGGGTGGATGCGGTCAACCCGGACATGGAAAACAACAAGCTGTCCTTCTGGGAATTCAGCCCCCGGGTCATGTTCCGCAGCAAGTTCATCACCCACGAGATGGTCACCCTCCAGTACACCTATTACCTGAATGGTTCGGACGTGATGCCCGGCTATCCGTGGAACCTGGATGGGGAAAACGGCGCCATGAAGCCCGACAATCACGTGATCACGCTGGGCGCCTCCATGTGGTGGTAGACCACCTTCCTCCCGGTTGCCCTCCCCGTATCGCGTGTTTTTCCTGAATCAGTTGTTGTGAATTCCCAGTTGCGGTCGAAAGAGGCTGGATGGCACTCTGTTTCCGTTGCATGAAAAATATGTAGCCCATATGCTTGGTGCGCTCGGTTGTCGACGGAGATGGCGACCGGCGATACCATTACTGCGACACCATCCGGATCCTGCTGGAAACCATCGAAGCCCGGATGCGGGGGAATCCCTGATGGAACCGTGCCTGATTCTGACAATTCCGTTTGTCACTGCGCTGCTGCTGCTGTTTGTTTTGGGCCATGCTACCGGTCTGCCCCACCGGACAAGGGTGCGCGCGGCATTCCTTCCCTTTACCGCCTGTCTGTTCGCCATCTGCCTGTTCGAGCTGTTCGTCAAGCTGCACCTCCCCCACCGGATGCTGCATTTCATCACCATCGTCGGCCTGTCCCTGTTGTCCATGGCCGGTGTGCTGTATCTGCGGTTCATCCTGGCGCTGGTGGGGCAATCCGGACGCCGCATCCTGCCGGTGTTCGTTGCCCTCGCCCTGGTCAGCGCCGTCGTCGCCTGGG
>JAKQNG010000033.1 GCA_029565915.1 Deltaproteobacteria bacterium | reverse complement strand
TCGCTGTCCGAGTCGCTGTCCGAGTCGCTGTCCGAGTCGCTGTCCGAGTCGCTGTCCGCATCGCTGTCCGAATCCGCGTCGCTGTCCGAATCCGAATCGCTGTCCGCGTCGCCGGCGGGATCAGCGTCGTGGGTGCAACCGGAAAATACGGCCATGGCCAGCAGCAGTGTCAGGATGGGCATCTCTAAAAAGGTTTGCCTGGTGTTCATTCTATCCTCCCGTGTTTTGGGTAAACGTCTGTTCATTGTGGTTACGACGACAGATTATCAGGACGAATTTGAACGGGGTAGCCCAAAGCAGATTCTCGCATGTGCAGAACTCACCGATCGCGAGGCCGATTTCTGATTCATTGGCATGAGACCGACAGTTCCGTTGAAAAAAATCATACATATCGGAAGCGCCATTCTTCCGCAGCGTAAAGCGATCGGCCAGGGAACGGCCTATTCGCCGGGGTACCAGTCCATGCAGGCCCAGCGTTCTTCGGTGAAATGCCATCCGCAGCGGGTACCTTCCCAGAAATCGCCGCCCATGTCGTCTCCGCAGTCCAGGTGGCCGCGGCATTCGTCCTGCGGCGTGTGACACACCAGCGAATGAATTTCTCCTTCATCATCGTAGTTGATCCCGCACAGGTAAGGCGAACAGTCTTCGTCGGTCCGGCAGTCGGCCGCCACGCACCGCTGAAAGTAATTGCCGAACCTTCCTCCGGCAAACGCGCACAGGCAGATCTCCGTCGGACTGCAGTCGCTGTCCGACTGACACGGCATGATGCATGCGAATCTCCAGGCGTTCATCTGCACGCAGAGCCCGCCTCCGTCGCAGGATTCCTCGCATCCGGCGGCCCAGTCCGTGTCGTAGTAGCCGTTCTCGACGGAATAGCAGCTCACGGCCTCCCGGCGGTGGGCGCTCTCGTTGGTCAAGCAGACTTCGTATCCCGCGTCAATGACTGTCGCCTGTGGAAACTGCTCGGAGATATCCATCAAAACGGTGTCTTCCTGATCCGCGCATTCCCCCGGCGGGTCCGTTGTTGTGTCCGTATCGCTGTCGCTATCGGTGTCCGTATCGGTGTCCGTGTCGGTGTCGCTGTCCGTGTCGGTGTCAGTATCCCCGTCCGTGTCGGTGTCAGTATCCCCATCCGTATCGCTATCTCCGTGGGTGTCGCTATCTCCATCCGAATCCGTATCTGAATCGCTGTCCGCGTCGACACCATCGGAATTTTCACTGTCGTTACAGCCCTGGGCGGCAAGCAACAGAAACAGCACCGGTATCAAATAAATCTTCATGTCATCCTCCCCGGGTTCCATCCGGGAACCTTTAAAAAGTTCATTGAACACCGGCAATTCTATCAGGGTTGATAACCGTCCGCCATAACCGAGCCATGACGGGAACAGACCGGCCCGGAACGCGGGACGAAACTCAGATCGGCAGGTAGCAGAATTCGACCGTATCGTCGGTATCGGGTGACTTGAAAATCAACAGGAATTCATCAAACACGGTGTCAGCATGCAATGTTTCCGAATCATTTTCATAGTACAGCACAGGCTCATTCGTTTCTCCCGGATCAGAAGAGGTCCCCCACTGACGGAAGACAATCTGCCAGTTGTCCACACCGGGAATGGTCACCTCGAAATCGCTGAATTCATAGACATCTCCTCCCACTTCCAGTGTCGCGCTGAAAAACATGGTGGCGACCAGCGCATCCGCGCAGTCGTCGTCACCGCAATCCAAGTCTGAAAACGAATGAAACGTCAGAACAAAGGATTCCCCTGAATATCGACACGGATCCATCTGCGGATTCTGCTCGTCGTCCGCGACCACCCCTTCAAATGGAGTCGACAGAAGATCGATGATCCCCTGCTCTGCGGGACGCAGATCTTCGGGGTCATTGGTCACCCCGCACAGCGAATCGTCTCCCAAACACTCGCTCTCCGATGATTCCTTTTCATCACAACTGACGAGACAGCATCCGACGAACAGAAACATCATCGGCAAAGCTATTTTTTTAAACATGGTCGTTTCCTTTCCGGACTTCGACAAAAGGGCCCCGGGCCGGGACTGGATTCATTATGCCTCCGGGCAGCCATCCATGTGGGCTTCGCAGGTGTCCGGGGCATTGTCATAGATGCAGATGTCACCGATGTAATCGTCGATCTGGCTGACGAACGCAAACACCTCGCACTGGAGAATCAGGGCATTCCCGATAACTACAAACCAGTCGGAAACCTGCAGGGCGTTCAGTCCGTCGAGACTGACAAGGGAACTATTACCAATGACGAACAGCTCATCAACTCTCTCCAGATTGGAGAGCCCATCCAGGCTGATTAGCTGATCATTTCCCGATATCATCAACTCATAGGCGGTGGTCAGGCCGAAGAGCCCCTGCAGGTCAATCAACGAATCATTTTCGATGATACTGATTTCCGAATTCAGACTGACCAGATTGTCCAGTCCG
Organism: Deltaproteobacteria bacterium; assembly: GCA_029565915.1. Lineage (GTDB taxonomy): Bacteria > Myxococcota_A > Polyangia > JAAYKL01 > JAAYKL01 > JAKQNG01. The sequence goes on along the minus strand of JAKQNG010000033.1, from coordinate 3,432 downwards.
GCGAAACTGCTCAACAGATCGTTGTCTTCGACGAACAGAGAACCGATACCGGTCAGACTGGAAAACCCGGAAATGTCAGACAGTACCGGGTTGGTGCTGATGTGGATTTCTCCACCCACAGAGGTAAGAGATGAAAATCCATCCAGATTCTCCAACAGCGGATTATCGTCGATCCACAGGTGAAGCCATTCCCCTTCGCCCACTGCTCTCAGGTTTTCCAGTTCCAGAACGATCATCGCTTCATTTCCCCGGATCGCCAGTTCACCGTTTACTTCTGTCAGATTCGGCAGACGGATCTCCGTCAGGTCCGGCGCCGTGATCGTGAGATTGCCGTCAATGCAGATGTATGAGGAAAACGCCGCGAGGCTGGCTTCGTCAGAGATGGTGTAGTCGCCTTCATAACAACCACCGTCGCTGTCACCATCGCTGTCTGCGTCGGAATCCCCGTCCGAGTCCGCATCCGTGTCGATGTCCGTATCACTATCCGTATCTGTATCCGTGTCAGTGTCAGTATCAGTGTCTCCGTCCATGTCTGCATCCCCGCCCTGTGTATCGTCCACCTCATCGCAGCCGATGCCGACCACCAGCAGCAATCCGAGCATCAGCAGATTGCAATATTGATTCATTGTATTTCTCCTTGGAAACTACTTTCTGTTCATTTCATTCAACCCATACCGTCCTGAAATTGGGTACCTGTGCCGCATCAATTCATCACATCCGCAGCACCGTCATCCACCAAGGGCCGCTCAATGGTATTTCCGGACACAAACTCGATTTTCTTTCCAAAAAGCGGGTGGTCGGCGGTGGAAGCATTCACCCACACAACGCGATTGGACGACATAGCTTCTCTAACATCGAAATTTCGCACGATAACCTGACAGCCGATCCCTGCCTCGGACTGCGCGAATGAGGCATCTCCTTCCACGTACCCGCACTGCATTGATTCCACCTCTTCCTGTTCCGCCTTTTTCAACTGATCCTCTGCTGTGGCAAAGATGTCGTTTGCTGAGCGCAGTGAAAACACGGTCGATTTTCCGCTCTCAGATGCGATGTCACGCCATCTTTTTTGAAACGAAATCAGATTACCGTCCGCATCCAGCTTGACCCCGAGGGTTTGACCGATCACCGGCACGCCTCTGAACCGTCGACCGAAATGCACCATGTATTCATCCTGGAATTCCGAAACCGCTTCATTCTCTCCGTTGAATTGAAAACGGACGGACGCCGGGTTTCCTTCCGCATCGTCGCCATAGATGGCGTAATGCGTTGACGTAATGGAAACGATATCCAGCGTCTCGTCCGGATGAAGCGTCAACAGACTGTTCTCCACCACCTCTTCGAGCGCCCGGTTTACCGCGTCCTCAGCGCCTTCGAGGCTGGTCGGATGCTTGTTTGTATAAATTCGATGAATGACGGCTGACCCGGTATTCTTCTCGGAATACGCCAGACCGTTCTCCAGCTTGACGCTGAAAAAATCAGATTCTTCCTTCCACAGTGCGTTCTTCACTTCGCCACCGATCACCAATGCAGCCATCTGCACCAATCGATCCCGCGTGATCCGTTTTTCAGGTCCAACAAATTTCACCAACGGCAACTGGTCCGCCGTCATTCGAAAATCCTCGCTGCGTCGAAGAATCCGATCCTGCCCGAAGGCTGTCAGAACGTCATCTGAGCGAATTGCGATCGACAGACTGTCCGATCCAGGCTGCTGAGCGACGATCGCCGGCGCATCAACCAGCACAGCGCTGGACGGCCCCACCGAATCGCAGGCAGAACAAACAAGACAGAATACAACGAGGAGAATGCCATCAACTGCCGGCCGACGGTTGCTGTATTTCGAATTCATGTAAATTGTCCTTTCAAAAACGCGCATGTTCATCACACCCCTTCCCCTTCATTCCAAGAAACAACGTAATACAGCGTTCCGGTCGGATCCGGCAGCGCATCATTCCAAGTATCCTGCGTCATGTACTTGGTCACACAGGCCTGACCGCAGTACCATGTCTGAGAGAATTCCTGCCAGAAGCAGCATTCATCCTGCTTTACGGCCGAGATGGCGGAAGGCTGCGACCCAGCACGGCACGGGGAAACATGCAAATCGAAGTATGCGTCTTTCAGAGGAACTCCAGCCCTCATGTCCGCAGCAAAAGTCGCTAGATTTGGAAGCAAATGCATTGCCGCATAGTGATAATGACCCATCACCAGATGAATCCGGCTCCAGACTCTTTTCCAGGCGTTCACCCCTCTGGGATTCGACACAACGAACGTTTCGTCTTCATCGGATCTCGCAACTGGAACGCCGTTGCATCCATTTGCAATGAACCACTCAAGATCGCCGCCAAGGCGACCATTATGGGTAACGTCAGATGACGTTCGTGAATTGCGCGTCGTCCAATCACCGTCGACGTAATCTTTACCCATCAGGATCGAAGTAATGGGATTGTATCCATAAATCACTACATATGGGTTGGTGATTGACGCATTAAAAATTAACGTGGGCCAGTGATAAAAATACCATTCCGCGGATGTGCCCCAGTTACGTGCATCTTCGATCTCGACATGAGTCCAGCGATTGTCGTACGGCCAGAGGGGTGACCATCCGCCTTCTCCCAGTGGATGTTCATAGGAACCAGTAATATGCGTGTTATGTCCGGAAAAAATAACCATATCGGCATCGTTGAAATCGTCGTCTGTGTCATTACTGCACATTGCATCAACGGTCACGTCACTATCTTTTCGTAAGTTCGAGTCAGAATAAGCACAGGAATCACCGCCATTGCAATTTGTATAGAGAGTTGACCACAATCCGTTAGCGGGGTCTGCGTTGGGATTACCTCCTTCTGGAGCATTCAGCGGTATGTCTGGTTTCCAGTCGACATAGTTTGTACCGGAGATCAGCGCATCGTCGATATTTCCGTAGTCTCGAATGCTGTACACCATGAGCTCATGCTCCGGATCTGAACCCGGCCCTGCAGACGAAACGTTGCAGACAACAAGTACGGCAATGGCGACAGTTGCGGTCTGAAAACTTTTTCTTCGATTCATTTTCAAATTCCTTTCCACGTTGATTTTTCATCAAAAAGCCATTCTGACGTTCACATCTCCAGCACAGACAGCCCGTGGAGGCACTTTGTTCGGCGCGCGGATTCGGTCAGTGTTCGACGAAACGACGTCTGATGACGCAACGGGATGAATGGAACGGGCGATCCGGATCGCAGCATCCGGTTTGGCACCGACATCCGGCAGTGCCGATATCGCCAGTGCGGAGAATGCATCAGAGGTTAGCTTCCTGTTTCCTGTTTCCTGTTTCCTGTTTCCTGTTTCCTGTTTCCTGTTTCCTGTTTCCTGTTTCCTGTTTCCTGTTTCCTGTTTCCTGTTTCAAACATCTTGAACCGCCTCGCTCTCCCCCGTTCATCAACGGTGTTGAATGGA
>JAKQNG010000024.1 GCA_029565915.1 Deltaproteobacteria bacterium | reverse complement strand
TCTGTTCCACACAGCCCTCCGTGCATTCTTCCACCGTGGCGCCGGGAGGGCCGTTGTCCGAGGCCAGATCGCAATCGTTGATCATGACGTCGCAGACCTGCATGCAGTTCACCGGCTGCGGATCTTCATAGGCGGTCAGGTAGGCGGCCCATTCTGCGCAGGTGAATCCCTCCACGGAGGACATCATGTCCTCGCCCGCATCGCCGCCGTACTCGTAGACGCAACCCTCCACGCAGTCTTCCACCGTGGCACCGGGCGGCCCGTTGTCCGAGGCCAGGTCGCAGTCGTTGATCATGACGTCGCAGACCTGCGTGCAGTTGGGGTTTTCCACCGGTTCGTCGTTGCTGTCGTCGCACGCGGCCCAGAAAAGCAGGGTCGTGGCCAATGTAATGATGCCTGTCAGTCTCTTCATGATGTCCTCCTCGTCGGTTCAGTTGATCTGCCCGGGAGTGTAGCGATTCTTCCGCGTGCACACAAGGATTCCGGGCGGACACGGACCGGCCGCTGGACACCTGACAGATCCCTTGAACCCGCCGGGATTTCGGCTATGCTGCGTGCCATGGAACAACCCGTCCTCATGACTGTTGCCGTATTTGCATACAACGAGGAAGCGGGACTGGCTCCGGTGGTGGGCGAGGTGCAGGATGTCCTCGCGCAGATTCCGGGAAACCACGAAATTCTCATCATTGACGACGGCAGCACCGACGGAACCGCTTCCGAAGCGCAGCGTCTTGCCGGGAAGCACCCCATGGTCCGGGTGATCACCCATGAACGCAATCTGGGCCTCGGCGGGGCCTACCGCACGGGATTCCGGAATGCACGAGGTCAGTTTCTCACCTTCTGGCCCGCGGACGGTCAGTTCGATCCGGCCATCATCCGCCGGTTTGAACAGGAAATGGCGGATCTCGATCTGGCGCTGGGTTATCTGCCCAACCGCAAGCGCGGCATGGTCGGTGGCATTCTGTCCCTTTGCGAGCGGGCGCTGTACCGCCTGCTCTTTGGAAGGATGCCCCGCTTTCAGGGCGTGCTCATGCTGCGAACTTCCCTTCTGCGGGACATGACCCTCGTGTCTGATGGTCGCGGTTGGGCCGTGCTCATCGAATTCATCCTGCGCGCATCCCGCAGCGGTGCCCGGATCCGCAGTTTTCCAACAGACCTGCGTCCCAGGCAGGACGGCACCTCAAAGGTCGCCAACCTGCGCACCATCGGGTCTAATGTCCGCCAGATTGTGGAACTGCGTAAAAAGATGTCCTGATGGCCGGAAGGGCCGCAGAAACTCAGAAGTTGTCAAAGGTGAGCCGGCACATGACTTCCAGTCCGGGCCCCGGAATGAAACCTTCATATCCCTGGTAGGGTTCCACGTACACGGCGTGTTCATTGAGGAGGTTGTGGGCAGATAAGGACAGCGTAAGGCCGTCCATGAACACATTGCGGTGCAGGATGGTTACATCCAGCAGAAATTCCGGATCGGTTTTGCGGTAGATGAAGTTGTCCTCCCCGTTCGCGTCCGTGTACACCGACACAATCGCCCAGCGCCGGCTGAGGTATGTGAGCGACGGCGTAATAAAGAATTCGCCGAATGGATTGAGGCTCAGCGCCGAGTAGAGGCGGTGCCGTGCAAAGCCCAGCGTTCTGCTGTCATCGCCGGGCACCCGGTAATCGTCGATGCGGTTGCGGACGGTATGGTACATGGACCAGGAGGCATCCAGCTCAATCCATTGCGCCTTCAGTTTTCCGGTGGTCTCGAGCCCGGCCGTGGACAGGCCCCGCTGATTGACATACGTGTCGTCCAGATCGTCGACCAATGTGTACACGATGGCGTCGTGGAGACGCGTGGCAAACAGGTTGACGGTCATGGAGGCCCACTTCTTTGCCCGCAGGCCCAGCTCCATTTCCAGGGTCTGCGACTTTTCAGGTTTGATGTCCGGATTCTCGCCCAGATTGAGCATGGTGGGCGCCTTGTAGGCCATGGCTGCCAGCAGTTTGAGGTGAACGTATCTGGGAAATTCCTTTGTAATTGCCAGCCGGGGCACGAAGGACGACCCCGCCTTGTCGTGGTAGTTGAACCGGGCACCCAGGGTAAAATCGACAATCCGCGTGGTGGCAAGGCCCTGCAGGTAGATGGCGACGTTGTTGTAGTGCGCCGAGGTGTTTCCGGCAAAGTATCCCCATCCCATGTACTCTTTTCCAAAAAGATGGTCGTACGCCAGGCCGCCGGAGAGGATCAGTTCGTCGAGGAGCTGCCAGTTGACGTTCAATTCCCCCGTGTACTTCTGGGACAGCAGGTCGTATTCCCAGTCCGGGAAACGCTCGCCCTCCGGCGTGTAGAGACGGGGCGTGTGCCAGGGCTGCTGAATCTTCACCTGAAAGCGGGGCGTGATGGTCAGCTTCGCATTCAGCTTCCAGTCGTATTTCACACTGGCCAGATAAGAGTAGTGGCCGGTGCTGTAATCGACAAATTCATAGGAAGGGTATGCGCTTTCCAGATCGTAGCGGTTCACCATAACGCGGACGTCGAGCCCGTACAGGTTGAGGTGTCCATGGAGAAACAGAGAGGCTACCCGCTCATTGGACATGTCCCAGGTTTCGCCGTACAGGTCGCGGGCCGTGCGGTTGGACATGTGACCGAAGTCACCGCTCGCGGACAGGGCGAAGCGCACGTGTCTGCGACTCGCCCCATAGTATGCGGTGCCCAGCGCGCGGCCGAGGGTGGCGTTCCGGTTGTCGAACATGACACCGGCGCCCGAATGGTACAGCACTTCGTTCTCCAGCGTTGGCTTCTTCAGATGCACGCTGATAACCCCGAGTTCCGCATAGCCTCCGTACATGGCGGAACCCGGCCCGCGGATCACTTCGACCCGGTCGATCATCGCCACGGGAATCCGGTGACCCACGTTGAACGCGCCGTAAATATCTTCGTTGAATTCGATGCCGTCGATGAGCAGCAGCACTTTTCCTTCGGAGGCGTAGATGCCCCGCATGCCCATCCCCAGCAGGCCGCCCATGTCCAGCTCCACTTCGAGGCCGGGCACCATCCGCAGGACGTCCACCAGATCCCGGGCACCGGTCCGTTCGATGTCCCGGGCGGTGATGACCGTGATGATGCCCGGAGACCTTGATGCCGATGTGCTGGTGGTGCCCGTGGCGACGGAGACAGGAGTCGCCAGCAGTTCCTCCAGCGACTTGTCGAGATAGTCACCGTCGGATTCCTGCGCCGCAAGGGGAAGGGGCGCGACGAGCAGAAGGGCGGCAATCCAGAATTTCTTTGACATGAAGCAACCTCCTGACTATTTGAATCTGACTATATCAGCTTCGTCTGATATTTGAAGTTCCCGGCATGCGTTCCGTTGTCGTCGAACTGATTCGAACATGGAAAGGATCGCCATGAAACCCGCACTCATCGCCCTGGCCCTCGCGGTTCTCTTTATCAGCTCACTGGCGTTTTCCAGCGCGCAGCTCCAGAAGGCCCACAAAGGGCTGGATCGGGATGGCGCAAAAATCAACTGCGCCTACTGCCACGAGAAGGCAGCCATTCCCAAAGAGGGAAAGGACTACCAGAAACATCAGGGCAACCCGGGTTGCAAGGGCTCGGGCTGTCACTGATCGGGCCCCGGAGGGTTCTCCGGATTCCCATCTGCCAGGGTCATCGTTTCATGCTGATCATCGACTACACCCAACTGGCGCCACACATTCCCTTTCTGCGTGTTCTGGGCCTGACCCTGGTGGAGCGTTCGGTGCTGGCCGCTGCTGCCGCCGGATTTGCACAGGTACGGATTGCCGCATCTCCCGACGTCGCGGATCGGATCCGGTCCATCCTGACTGTCCATCCGAAAGTCCGCATTCCTGTGCAGTATGTTGCTGCAGTGCCCGACGAACCCGATGCGTGCATCCTTCCGGGAAATGCGGTGGTGACCGCAGCCGGGATGAAAGGGCTCTGGGACGGCACCTTGACCGTCGCTTCTCTCTCTGCGGATGCCATGGCCCTGATCGACGGCGATGACCTCCGGCCGGCGGAAAAGGTGCTGCTCAACGCCCTGCGAAAGCAGACCGACGGTATCGTATCGCGCCATATCAACCGGCATATCTCTCTATTTCTGTCGCGCCGTCTGGCCAGGCTGCCGGTTCATCCCAACCAGATCACCGCAGTGGTGTTCCTCATCGGCATGGCGGCGGGCCCGCTGGCTTTTTTTCTCAACAGCTACATGGGGTTTCTTCTAGCCGGTCTGTGTTACTGGGTGTCGGCAGTTCTGGACGGCTGTGACGGCGAAATTTCCCGGCTCAAGTATCAGGGGTCTCCGCTGGGCGCGTGGCTCGATACGGTGGTGGACGATCTGGCGGGACTCTCGTTCATCCTGGGGCTGTACGGTCGCCTGGCGCTGGACCAGCGGGGATACTGGCCCGTCATCGGCGCAGCGACCATCGCGCTTTACCTCGTCACGCTGTTGCCCCGCTACTGGGTGATGGCCAGATCGGGCAGCGGGGATTTTCAGAAGCTCGCGGCGAAAAAGAAGCCTGCGTCGGTTGGCGGTGCCGGACGCATCGTGGCCATCGCGCGGGACGTCTTCTTCCGCACGGATTTCATTCCCTTCTACGCGTTTGTCACGACGGCCGCGGGATGCCTTTTCGCGTTCGCCATTCCCTTTTCCATTGGCACGGTGGCCTCGGCGGTGGATTCCATCGTCGATGTGATCCGCGTGAACCGGTATCGAAGTCAGAAACCCTGATTTTCTACAGCAGCAGGTAGCGCAGCAGGGCGTCCAGCACCGGAATGGATCGACGACTGCGATACCGGTCGAGCACAGAGGATGCAACGGGGATGCACCACTCCATGTCGCCCCGGATCCGGTCCCGCACGGCGCCACCATATTCGCTGCACTGGATGAAGAATTCGTTTTCGAGGTCTGCCCGGGCGGAGCGCAGGTTGAGGTTGTAGGATCCCGTGGCCACGTAGAATCCGTCCATGACGAGGATCTTGGAGTGGAGGATGGCCCGGTTGAAGCCGTGGAGATGCACGCCCGCTTCCACCAGCTCGGGGAAATACCGATCGCATTCGGTGCCCAGAAGAATGGTGTCGTAGTGGAGGGGCACCACCATGTGAAACGAGGGAACGCGCGCGGCAGAGGCCGCCCACCGCGTCAGCAGATCCGCGTCCGCCGGATAGCAGTGCTCCACGTAGAAATCCGAGGAGGCATGGCGTACCAGCGACAGCAGCCGTTCCTTGACGGGATTTGCACCGACGGAAACGGGTCGCACGTCGCCGCCGAAGAACGTGGCAACAAAGCCTTTCCAGTTCTGTTTCAGGGGCAGCCGGACACCGCCGGGAATCGTGGCCTCGATGGTGACCGCCGCGTGTCCCGCCCGTCGGAGAGGTGGACTGTAGAATGAATCATTCCAATCAAACCAGTCACCGCCGGACAGGGTCCAGCGCATGGCGAACAGGCGGGTCAGCTCCCGCACCGCGCCGCCTTCCAGGATGGCGGAGTTGTCGTGCCATTGCCAGTTGCGGCGATTTACCACGGGTGAATCGCTGAGCGCATTGTCGTAAAAATAGCTGTCGGCCAGATTCTGGCTGCCGATGAAGGCGCGGTCGCCGTCCACGATGACCATCTTGCGGTGATCCACGTTGGAAAACCCCAGGGCGCACTCTTCATCAATTCGTACCTGTTCCGCTGCCCAGTCGTCCGGGATGCCCTGGTCCCTGACCCATCGTTCGTAGGCGTCCGGCGTGGAAATGCCTTTTTTGCGGAAATCCGTCCGGCGCCAGTGGCGTCCGATGGGGGCCGTGTTGATGAAGGGTACGCCGGCCTCCCGCAACTCTTTTACAATCCGCCTGCGCACGTACATGTCGTTCAGCAGCCACGAACGCAGCTCCGAACAGCGACTGACAAAGCCGGTGCCGGACGGGGAGCCGGAGATGACGAAGCCGGTGGCGCAGAACATGATGCGGACCTTCACGCCTTCTTTGTGCTTGCGCGCCAGCAGACGGGCCAGCCGGAGGCCCGCTTCGCCGCCGACGATATAGGTGGAGATGTGAATGGACCGCCGGGCTCCTTCGAGGAGGGCAAAGAATTCCCGGTTGGATTCGGGGCCTCCCCATAGCGGGCGCACCCGGTTTCCGAATCGCGGCAGATCGCCCAGAATACCGATGAGCGCGTCGAGGTCGGTTGGACCGAAACCGTCGATGCCGCACAGTTCCGCGGGGGAGGAGAATCGGCCGATGTGGCGGCGCCGTTCTCCGAGCGTCCGGCGCACTTCCGGAGGGAGAACAAAGGCGGACGGATCGTCGGGCCCGCCGAAAGGCTGCCGATCATCGATGTATCCCACGGGGGGCAGATTCAGGCAGGCCAGGATGGCGGCAGCCATGTCATCGGTCACGCGGTTGAGATCAACGGGCTGAAGGGATGCGGCCGGGCTTTCGTTCATGCTCTGTTCGTTACTTTCTGCAAAGTCGCATTGAAAAACCATGATTTCAGACCACATCCCCGGGTCCTTGTCCATCCGGATTCATTTCGTGCCGGGGGTCCGGTGAGTTGGAAAGCTGAATTGGATGCCATGGCACAAACGGCACCGCTCTGATATCATGAAGCAGCATTTTCAGCTTCCCTGGAAAGGACATGTCAAATGACACAACGAATTGCTTCCATTCTGGTCGCCAGCGCTCTTATTTCGCTGATCGGTGCCTGTGACGATGGCGGAATTCCGGCGCCGACTCTTTCGATGGACACCGACGGAGCGGTGCTGTCGGACAAGGTGCCCGTGCCATCTCCGGGAGTGGATCTCTCCGCGCTCGTCCGGCAGGCCCGTTTCGCGTTCCGTCCGGACGGGGAGACCTTTTCCGGAGGCTGTTTCACGTATTCGGTGCAGGCAGAAAAGGACGGATCCTTCCGTGTGACGCCGGCGCTCTCTGTTTCCGGGAACCCGGATGGCGGTGGTGCAGTGGCCCGGACATCCACCGGGAGTGCCTTGTTTGAAACGCTGTCCATTGCCCGCAGCGGAGGGGAATCGACCGGGGCTTCAGTCTCCACCATGCAGACAGGGCAGCTTTCGATCATTCGCGGCGCGGCGCGGGAGGTCCTTGAAAACAGTGAAGCAGGCGTGGAACAGCGCTGGGAATTCGGCACCCCGCCCGAGGGCGACGGCGACCTGATTGTCAAGGTGGCGGTGTCCGGTATGTCGTTTGCGGGAACCACGGCCGGCGGGCATCATTTCACGGCACAAGACGGTGGCGGCATCGTTTATGGTCCAGCCACCTGGGTGGACGGTGCAGGACAAAGGACGGCGATTGTGTCCACATGGGAGGACGGCCACATCCGCATCGCCGTGCCCGCATCCGTGATGGCATCTTCGGTATTTCCGGCGGTTCTCGACCCGATCATCGGCCCGGAAAGCGGTGTGGACCAGCCCGTGGAAATGCTGCTGGGTTACTCCCAGACCGAAGTGGCCCTCGCCTCAGATGGTGACGGCTATCTCGCTGTCTGGTCGAACAACAGCACCAATCTCTACGCCACACTCCTCGATGCATCCGGCGCAGTGATTGAGGATGTCATTGTCCTGTCCGCCGTCACCGGCAACCAGTTCAACGCGGACGTGGCCTTTGACGGAACGAACTATCTGGTCGTCTGGCAGGACGAGCGCCTCGGTTCCTCCTACGACGACATCTACGCGGTCCGGGTGGATGGGAACGGTGTCATCGTCGGCACTGAAATGGCCATCTCCAGCAATACCTCCCTGCAGCAGAATCCGGCCGTGGCCTGTGACGGCGCGGCGACTTGCCTCATTACCTGGGACTCCAGCACGGATGTATTCGGCGCCCTCGTCAGTACGGCGGGAACCATTTCACAGAACAACATTGCCATCAACAACAGCGCCACAGGAAACCAGAACCAGTCCGACGTGGCTTTTGGAAACGGCAGGTACACGGTGGTCTACACGGCGCCGGTGCCCTCCGGAACCACCTACTACCACGTGCGGGCGACCACCGTTACCACAGCCGGTGTGGTTTTTGACACGGCAGGGACCCAGATCGATCTGCACACATCCAATAACAGCAGCCAGTATCCGAAAATCGCCTCCAACGGCACTTCGTTTCTGGCGACGTGGGTCATCAACGCGAGTCAGGTCGAGTATGTGCCGCTGACGGAGGCTGCCGGCGCCATCTCGGCCGGGACAACGGTTACCCTGACCACCTACGACGGTGACAATCCCGATTTGTTGTGGGCAGGGGACAATTACATCGTCCTGTTCGAAGACGAAAGCGCCGGCACCACAACGGATATGGTGGTTGCTGTCCGTGTGGACGATGACGGAACCCTCCTGTCGCCGTCCCCGTATCTGCAGATTTCGCAGGGGGCATTTCCGGAACTGGCGCCGACAGGCGCTGCCAACGACGCGGATGCGCTGGTCCTGTGGCACCGCTCTGTGGGCAGCAATGAGCACCGCATTGCCGGTCGGCGGATCACCTTTGCCGCCACGCCGGTGGATGCGTCGGATTCGCTGATTCCCGACAGCCCGGGATACGGCATACAGGGTAATCCGGATGTGGCGGCCGGAGACGCCGGATTTCTGGTGGTCTGGGAAGATCAGACCGTCCGTGAGGGAACGCTCTCCTACAACATCTACGGCGCCCGTGTCAGCGCTGCCGGTGCCGTGCTGGATCCGGCCGGCATTGCCATCTGCAATGAGGCAGACGCCCAGCGGGATCCCGGAGTCGCCTTTGACGGCACGAACTGGCTCGTCGTGTGGGAAGACATGCGCAGTCCCTCGTCGAGTTACGCGGAGATCTATGCCGGGCTGGTGGGTCAGGACGGCGCCGTCCTCAGCGGATCCGGCAAGCTCATTGCACAGGGCGCCTATGAAGATGTGCTCAATCCTTCGGCAGCATGGAACGGCGATGTCTATCTGGTCGCATGGGACTACTACGACAGCAACACCATTCAGGCGCGTTTTGTCAGCGCGGACGCGGACCCTCTGGGATATTCGCATTTCACCATTTTTTCTCAGACCAGTGACAGGCGGGACCCGGATGTGGCCTCGGACGGCGAAAACTTCTTTGTCATCTGGCAGGATGGCCGCGCCTATTCCACCCGATCCCACGACATCTACGGCGCCCGGGTCAGCCCTCTGTACGGGGTGCTCGACACGGAAAGCATTCCCGTCGCGGCCGTGATGGGCAATCAGCGGCTGCCCCGCATCTCCTTTGACGGAACCAACTACCTGGCCGTCTGGGAGGATGAACGCTATTCCACCGCCGACGATATTTATGCCGCGCGCATTGCGCCGGACGGCACTGTTCTGGAGGACGGCGGATTCCGTGTGTCCGCCGCCACCGGTACCCAGAACGCCCCGGACGTGGGATGGAACGGAACCGACTATCTGGTGGTGTGGCAGGACAATCGCAGCGGCAATGCCGACGTTTTTGGCGCGCGTGTGACCGTTGCGGGTACGGTGCTCGATCCATCGGGCTTCGTTGTCGCCGGTGAGTCTTCGCCGGAGCAGGCTCCGGCAGTGGACGGCATCGGCGACGTGGCACTGTGCGCGTACCGCCACACCATGGGTGCGCCTTTCAACGTGGATCGGGTCCGCATGCGCACCATCGGCCAATCCGTCGCCGGGCCCGACGGATCCTTGTGCAGCGCAGATGTCATGTGCACGAGCGGTTACTGCGTGGATGGCGTGTGCTGTTTTGCTGAATGCGGCGGCAATGACGCCACCGATTGCCAGACCTGCGCGGCGGACGGCGCGTCGTGCATCACCCTGACCGCCACTTACGAATGCCGCGCCTCGGCAGGCACCTGCGATCCGGCGGAAACCTGCAGCGCAGGCACCACCTTCTGTCCAGTGAATACCCTGCACAGCAGCGCCATCGTATGTCGCGATGCGGCGGATCCATTCTGCGATGTGCCGGAAACCTGCACCGGAACTTCGCCCCTGTGTCCCGCGGATATCCACGGGGCAGCCGGCACGTCCTGCCGCGCGTCCCGGGGCGTCTGTGATCTGGCGGAAACCTGCACCGGAACGTCGCCGCTGTGTCCTCCGGATGATCGATCGACGGCCATCTGCAATCCCGCCGCGGGGCCCTGTGATCTGGCCGAGTACTGCGATGGTATGTCCGATGACTGCCCGTCTCTCAATATCAAGTCCACCGCCCTCTGCCGTCCTTCCGTCGACGTGTACTGCGATCCGGCGGAGTACTGCGACGGACTGAATGACGAGTGTCCCGTTGACGATTTTGCCTCCCCTGCGGTGTCCTGTCGCGATGCGGCGGGCGCCTGCGACGAAGAAGAATTCTGCACCGGCACATCGGCCCGGTGTCCGGCGGATACCTTCGTCGGCGCGGGGACGTCCTGCCATCCGGCCGCCGGTCCCTGCGATATCGCGGAAATCTGCACCGGAACGTCGCCTCAATGTCCGATAGATGGATTTCGACCGTCGACGTTTGAATGCGCTCCGGCCGCGGGGCCCTGCGATCTGTCCGAATTCTGCAGCGGTTCAGGTCCGGCCTGTCCGGCGGATGTATTCGCCCCCGGCGGTACCATCTGTCACCCGTCCGCGGGTGTCTGCGATCCGGCGGAAATCTGCTCCGGCGGCTCGGCTGCGTGTCCGGCGGACCAGCTGCGTCCCGACACATGGGAATGCCGACCCTCCGCGGGAACCTGCGATGTCGCGGAGAATTGCACCGGCGCGGCGGTCGATTGTCCGGTGGATCGGTTTGCTTCTGCTGCTACGGTGTGCCGTATCGCCGATGGCGTGTGCGATGTGGCTGATCGCTGCACCGGCAGCACCGCGGTCTGTCCGGCCGACGGGAAGTCCACGGCTCTCTGTAATCCTTCTTTCGGAGAATGCGATCCGGCGGAGTACTGCAACGGCGTGTCCAACAGCTGCCCGGTGGATTCCCGGTCGACGGCGCTATGCCGCCAGGGCGGCGACAACTGTGATCCGGCCGAATACTGCGATGGCATCGCGCTGACCTGTCCGACCGATGTGCGCTACAACGCGGGCGAAACCTGTGACGATGCCAATCCCTTCACGCAGGACGACGTCTGCACGGAATCGGCACAGTGCGCGGGTGAGCCGGTGCCGGGGTCCTGTGGTGAACCCGTCACGGCATTTCATGGATTTGATGAAGCCGCCAGCACCATCGGGGCCGTGAGTTCCATTACGGACTGGGGCAGTCTCTGCGGCGCCGTCAGTGTTCCCGCCGGGGATCGCGTGTATGCCATGGACATGGCGACGGGAGACGCCGTCACGGTTACCGTTGATCCGGAACCGGGCTTTGACGTGGCCATCCGGGTGATCGGTGCCTGCGAGGAGTTGCGCACCTGTATTGCGGCCCACGACGATGCAGGAGAAGGTGCGACGGAAGAATTCACCTTCACCGCAGTGGCGGATGGCATGATCTACTTCATTGTGGAAGGCGCCGATGGGGCACAGGCGGGTGCATTTGATGTGTCCTTCGAAGAACCGACCCTGGATACGGAAACCGATACGGATACGGAAACCGATACCGATACGGATACCGGCTCAGACCTGGATACGGAAAGCGACACGGACACAGCCAGTACGGACAGCGATACCGATACGGACAGCGATGCCGATACGGACAGCGATGCTGATACGGACAGCGATACCGATACGGACAGCGATGCCGATACGGATAGCGATGCCGATGCGGACAGCGATTCCGATATGGACAGTGACTCCGATGCGGCAGCGCTCTGTGTGGAAGGGGAAACCACCTGTCTGGGTTATGTGGTTCACGTTTGCGAAGGCGGGCAGTGGGTGGAAGAAGACGACTGCATTGTCAAAGACATGGTCTGCGTGGTTGCCGAGGGCGAAGCGGTGTGTGAAGACGACGGGGTGGGCGGCAGCAGCGACGACAGTTGTGGATGCCGCACGGCCGGCAATTCGCGCGGAGCATCTCTGCTTTCATTTCTTCTGAATCTGCTCGGCGACTGAGGGCTGCTTTCCTGCCCTGCTGTTTCATCTGTGCATTCAATTGCAAATTTTTTCTCCCGATTGTGACAGCTTCCCGCCGTCGCGCACCCCGTCCGTGGAAGTTGAAATCATTCGCGAATCGGCGCAGGCGAAGTCCATGCGCGGGCGTCGCTGCGGCGACAGGCAGTTATCTGCGGGTGATTTTTGTGTCGGTGGCCCGGTGTGCGCATCGTTTGGCGGTGTTCAGGTCGGCGGGGCGAACGATTTTTGCGGCAGCAATCGATGACGAAGGCGTTTTGCCCGACTGCGAATGCAGCAGTGCCGTTGCGTTGCTTCAAACGCGGACACAAACGGTCAAATCGATGCGCTCAGAATCCCACGGGCACGAGATACCCGGGCGGATAGCTCCACCGCGGCCACTCGATCTGCGCGGCCCGGCCCGGATGACGGCGGCACTTGCGCCATGCGTCCATGCAGCCCCGGTAGCTGTCGGCAAACGCGCGGTAAGCTTCTTCGAGTGCGTCGAGGCGGCCTTTGTCCAGACAGAAGAATCGCTGCCGCGGTTTCCTCTCCACCTTCTTCGGCGACGAAAACGGGGTCTGCTGCAGCACCCGCGACATGCCCAGCGGCGCCTTCCACATCCGGTCCGCGCGGTATTTCGCA
>JAKQNG010000332.1 GCA_029565915.1 Deltaproteobacteria bacterium | reverse complement strand
TCCGTCGCCAGACGCCACGCGCCCTCCCCCGTGTACAGCACCACCGGCTGCACCGGCGGCAGCAATCCATCCACCAGCAGGCCCTGGCGTTGCAGGTCCTGATAGAACAGCCCGAGATAGATCATCATGCGCAGGGCCATCCAGTCGTCTTCCTTCGACTGGAATTCCAGCAGCACGTACAGGTAAATCGCGCGACCGCGGAAGTCGATGCGCCACACCATGTCTTCTTCGCGGCGATCCAGTGAATCAGAAACGTAGCTGCCGTTCACCCGCACAAGGCTCGAAAAATCGAGTTCGTCGATGAACGGCTCCTGCACGCAGTGGCGCAGGAATTCCTCCATGAACTCCCTTGTGGAATACAGGATGCGGTACGCCTCGTCGTATTTCGTCATGACCCCTCCGGACGCTCGGGGTAAATAGCCGACCGTCACCCCTCTTTCGGCCGCTGCGGGTCAAACTGTGCCAAAAAAATTTCCGCCCCTTCACTTTTCAGATTCCCGAATGATTTCCGCTTCCCCGGGTGGGGTGCACGAGGGTGGAATTGAAGCGCTCATCCTCGCCACCCTCGTGGATGCGCCGGTGGAAATTCCCGCCGATGACGCGGAACAGGTGGCGTGAATCCGTCGTTCCTGTGAACCTGTTCTACAGGCCCGGAGAGGACAGCAGCTGTTCCACCAGTTCGACAACATCTCTGCCCATGACGGGTTTTTTTAAAAACCCCTGCACGCCCAGCCGGGTGGCCCGGTCCAGGTCCTCTTCCCGGTCGTCCGAGGTGATGATGATCACCGGAATGGCGGACAGGCGCTCGTCGGAGCGGATGAAGTGGACCAGCTTGAGGCCGTCCATCAGGGGCATCTGAATGTCGGCGATGACGAGGTCCCAGTTTCCGGCGCCGAGCTTCGACAGGGCGGCAACACCGTCCCCCGCTTCTTCGATGGAGATATCGGGGATGTGGGTAATGGAAATGCGCACCAGGCGGCGCATGATCTCCGAATCGTCGACGATGAGTATCCGGCGGATGGGAGCCATGGGTTTTCCTGTTATCTGGGCAGACCGATCTCGTACATCAGGTTGACGGCCAGGCGGAAATCGATGGTGTGGGAACCCAGGACCTGAAAGCCGCCGGAGCGGGGCGATACCCGGTCGCTGTAGTCCCGGGGCTGGGTGAAGTTGTAGGTGGTCTTCAGGTCGAGGCCCACCACCCAGTCGCCGAACTTCACACCCCAGCCGATGTTGAAGGCGCCCAGCACGTCGTTCGTCCGTTTCACCCGCACGTTGTCGCTGTTCACCACGTCAGACTGGATTTTCACGTCCGTGCTGGCCAGGCCGATGGTGAATTCGGGACCCAGACCGAAGCTGACCCGGTGGTTCTTCTTCAGGATGTGGGCTTCGAGGAGCAGCGGAAAATGGACCACGCTGTAATAGTAAATGAATTTGTTGTTCCCGACGGATGCGCCGGTGAACGGATCGTCCATGGACTGGGTGGTCCAGGTGCGGTTGCGCTCGTTCCAGACGCCCACTTCCAGGCCCAGGTGTCCCTTGAGCCACCGCGCCTCGATGAAGGCGCCGCCGCCCCCCGCCAGACCGCCACCGCCCTTGCGGAACGGCGCCCCGCCGATGTCCGGGATATCGCTGACGCCGTCGGGCTTCAGCAGGATGTTGCCGCCGCCGCCCGCCCGGATGCCGAGGCCCAGCCACATGGGTTTGTTCTCTTCTTCTTCGACAGCCTTGTCGTCCGACAGGTAGCCATCGTCATCGGCGGTGGATTCCCCTTCTCCGCCCCCGGTGGTCACGCGGACCTCCGCCGACGCCTCCGCGGCAGCGGCCATGCCGCTCCACAGAAGGATTGCAAACAGAATGCCGATACCCGTGTGCCTCTTTGTCATGGTGCTGTCCTCACATGTGCGATCATTGCCGCCGATCATAACAGGAACCGGAAAAGGAGGCGAAAAACCGGCGATTTTTACCTTTTTTGCCCGCCGTCCAATAACTTGAGAAAGGACGTCCGTTGCTGCTAGTAAGGGGCCATGAATCATCCTTCACCTGACAGAAAAATACATTCCATTGCGGCGGTGGCAAGTCTGGCCCTGCTGTTTACCGCCTGTTCCGGAGGACCCGCCGAGCCGAAGCCCGCCCCGGACCGCGCATCAGAAAAAGCGGTTGTCCCCTCTCCCGCAGAAGAAGGGGAACCGCCGCCGCCTCCTCCCGAGGGCCGCACCGTGTTTGCCTGGCAGGACGGAAAAATGACGAAGATGAGGGAGAGCGAAGCGACACACAAGGGCCTCACGGTCATCGACCTGTCCAACTACTGGGTGCCGTTTATTTTTTCCGAGCGCAACAGCGACGGCGAAGAGCGGATCCCCAACACCTACCGGTCGATTTTCCGCAAGCTGGCCAATGACTGGCCCTACGATCCGCCGTCCATTGCCGCGGCGAAAAAAATCTGGGAGGAGGAGCGGGAGCGCCGTCGGCGCGCGAAGATGGCCGCCCTGCGGGAGGAGGGAAAGACCGAGGAGGAAATCCGGGAGCTGCTGGGAGATGGCGCGGCAGAGGAAGAAGCGCCGGTTGCCGCGGCCGCGGACCCGTCGGTGGAAGCGGATCCCGAGCACAGCGGCGCCGGTGACGCCAACCACTACCTGGAGGTGTACGGCATTCCGCCCTCCCTGTCCGTGCTGAAGCGCCGTTCGCGAGAGGAGCTGAACCGCGACTGTTACAAGGACATCGACCTCACCGCCATCCGGGCGTTCAATGGCTTTATCGCCTACGATTCCAACGACGCTGCCGATGCGGCGGCGAAAAGGGGCCGCAGCTTCGCGGTGAAGATGCGCGCCGAAATGGAACGGCTGGGCGTGACGGACGCGGCCATCCTGTTCGATCATCCCGAAAACCGCATGTCGAAAAAACTCATCGAAATCGGCATTGCCTGGGAGTCGCTGGTGGAGGCCCAGAAAGCCCTGGAATGCGAGGGCCTGTACGAGGAAGGGGCGCAGAACTACCGGCGGGGCGGGCTCGACTGGAAGACCCACAATGCGCTGGTGGCCTTTGAGCGGAAGAACCGCATCTTCGGCTGGGGGTATTACGGAAAGGAAACCCTGGAGGCCCTGGGCCGTCCCGCGGAGGCCCGGCTCATGGACGCCTTCATGCGGGTGCTGGCGGAACGCGTGGTGGATGCCACCGGCATCATCGAGGACGGAACAGCCCGGGACGCGGAGGGCAATCCCGTGACCTACAAAGACGAACAGGGTAACGAACACACGGTGGGCAATCTGGTGGCGGAATACACGGCCACGGCCATGCGGCACATGGGCCTTGCCACCCCCGAGCAGGTTGCCGCATTCCTGTCGTCCTTTTCAGACGAGGCGTTCGACACGCTGTTCGTGGCGGTTCCCCTGCCGCCGCCGCCCCCTTACCACTCGAAGGAGATGGAACTGCGCGCGGTGATTCACCGGGGCGACGTGTGGTACGAATATCCCTACACCGCCGATTTCAAGCCGAAGGGGCAGTCCCGCAAGGTGATGCCCACCACCACCCTGTACGTAAAGTGGAACAATCAGGAGTTTCCCATCGCCACGATGAACACCACCATCGGTTCCTGGCGCACGGAGCTGGCACCGGACGGGTACGAATACTACAAGTACAAGAACTCCGACGTGGGGCCGCGGGTGTGGAAGGACATCGTCGCGGGGCCTGTCTGGCTGCCGCCGGATACCACCCCGGTGGGCGACCTGACGAAAAAAGTCTCCTACCGCCATCGGTTGTACGAGGTGCCCAACTACAGCGAATTCGGACCCGGCTATGCCTCCGCCTACGGCCTCGTGGCCGCCTTCCACGAGCGTCCGGTGGAGCGCCGGGACGGCACCGTTTCCTATCTGGACAACGGCATCCGCTCCCACGGCTCCGTCGACTACAACTCCATCCTGCGGCGCTATTCCCACGGCTGCCACCGCTTGTACAACCACCTGGCCATCCGGCTGTTCGACTTCGTGCTGCGGCACAAATCCTTTGCCCGGGTGGGCCAGCTGCCGGCCACGTTTTCGAAGGTGATCGAAACCGAGGAGGGCAACACGTTTGAAATCCGCCTCGACACCCGCGGGTACAAGTACGAGCTGCGCCAGCCCCTGCCCATTGTGGTGGAAACGGGCAACATCAAGGGCAGCGTGAAGGCCCCCATTGAAATCTACATGCCCAAGCCCGGCGAGGAGTACGGTCCGGATGCACAATTTCTGCCACCGGAATTCGCATTCCTTAAAAACGGCCTTCCCGACAGCGAGTCGGACAGCGCACCGGACAGCGACAGCGCAAAGACCGGAGAGTGAACCATGGCCATCCGGCTCACCATCCGCGACCGTCGGGCAACGGAGGCGGAGTTCACGCGGACCTTCATTGAACACCGCATCCTCATCGGCCGATCGAGGACCTGCCACGTATGCCTGCCCGACCTGTACGTCTCGGCCGTCCACCTGGAAATCCGCCTGGACGGCACCGGCTACTGCGCGGTGGACCAGGGCGGACTGAACGGCACCCGCATCGGCGGGCGGACGCTGATTGCCCGGCGGCCCGCGGGACTCTCCAACGGCGATGTGATCCGCATCGCCCACTATGACATCACTTTTGCCCTCGGCGTGTCAGCGCAGGGCATGCCGGACCGGAATCTGTCGGAGGAACAGGCCCGGGCCATGCTGGCCGCCATCCTGGCCAACCGGGAGCTGCCCGTTTCCCCGGCGCTGATCGTCGTGGCGGGTCCCGGAAAGGCCTCCCGGTTCGAGCTGGGCCTTCCACCTCTGCGGGCCACTGTGGGCAGTGCCCGGGACGACGGCATCCGCCTGCCGGACCGGTCGGTGTTCCGCCATCACGCGGAGGTGATCTGCGAAACGGACGAGGTATCGGTGCGGGACAACGGCGGTCGCGGCGGCATCGCGGTAAACGGCGTCAAAGTGCAGGAGGCGGTCCTCTCCTTTGGCGATTCCTTCACCGTGGGCAACACCACCCTCATGCTGGAACACCCTCTCGAACCCATCCTCGCGGCCATCCAGCGGGCCCCGGAGGAGGAAACCTCGTCGTTCACGCCCGACGCGGAAGAAGAAAACCGCGAGAAGGCATCCGTTCCGCCGGCGGTGGAAGATGTCCCGGGATCACCGGCCCTGCCCGTGGGTCCGCCGGATCCCCTGGAGGCGGTACGCACGGAGGACTATGTGAAGACCCAGGAATTTCCCATTCCCGAAGACGAACGCCGCAGCGGCGACACGGGCCTCATCATTGTCGGCGCCATTCTGGTGGTCCTGTGCGTCGCCGGGCTGCTGTGGCTCTTTTCCTGACTGGACGAATCCTGTAAACACGGTATGACAATGGCATTCCGATGGAGACAATCCGAGGCATCGACCTGACCCATGAACGGTGACAGCCACACAACTCTGATGGAACTGACAGGCATTGCCATCTGCCTGCTGATGAGCGCCTTCTTTTCCGGATCGGAAACCGCCCTGACGAGCATTTCCACGGCCCGGGCCCGGCTGCTCATCAACGAAAACCCCGAAAAGTGGCGCATCCTGGAAAGCTGGCTCGCCTCCAAGAAGCGCATCATTGCCACACTCCTCATCGGCAACAATCTGGTGAACATCCTGATTTCCATTCTGGCCTACCGGGTGATCTTCCGGCTGATTCCCGACTGGGCGGAGGCCGTGTCCGTGTTCGGCGTCACCCTGCTGGTGCTGGTCTTCGGCGAAATCACGCCCAAGGGGCTGGCCCTCCACTACGCGGAGCGCATCGCGGTGCCCGTCATGCGGGTGGTGTGGCTCCTCGATAAGCTCCTGTTTCCGCTGGCGTGGCCCCTCTCCCGACTGCCCCTCATTTTCTCCCCGTCCGGCACCCAGGAGGACGCGGATCCGGTTCCCACCGAAAACGAAATCATCTATCACATCCAGCGGGGCGTGGATAAGGAAGTCTTCGACGACACCAACCAGGGCGAGCTGCTGCAGGCGTCCATCGAATTCAACCAGACCATGGTCAAGGAAATCATGATTCCCCGCACGGAGATGGTGGCGCTGGAACAGGAAACACCCATTGAAGAAGCGCTGGAGCTGGTCATCGAAAGCGCCCACTCCCGGCTGCCGGTGTACGCCGACACCCCCGACAACATCATGGGCATCCTGTACGCAAAGGACGTGCTCACATTTCTGCGAAAGCCCGATTTTTCAAGGCAGGCGCCCGTTTCCAGCCTGATCCGCACCGAACCCTTCTTTGTGCCGGAGACCCAGAAAATCAGCATGCTGCTGACGGACATGCGGCGGCGGCGGGCCCACATGGCCATCGTGGTGGACGAATTCGGCGGCACCGCGGGCATCATCACCCTCGAAGATATCATCGAGGAGCTGGTGGGGGACATCCAGGACGAGCATGACACGGACGAAGACGAACTCCGCAAGGTGGGAGACGGTCGATGGCAGGTGAACGCCCACATGCCCATTCAGGACTTCGAAGACGAAACGGGCATCTCCATTCCCGACAGCGGCGACTACGAATCCATCGGCGGCTTTGTAGTGGCCACCTTCGGCCGCATTCCCCGCAAGGGAAAGACCATCTCCGTGGCGGGCATGGAAATCACCATCGTCGACAGCGATCCGCGCCACGTAAAGCGCGTGGAAATCCGGCGCCCGTCCCAGCGGGAATCCTGAGCCCTCCATGGCAAAACTGCCTGCACTGGTGGACGTGATCGACGCGCGCATCGCCGCTGCGGCCAGGGGCCGGCGACGGACCATCGCCCTGGTACTGGACCATCAGCGGGACGCCGCCCTGCGGCTGCTGGCATCGGATCACCGGATCCTCATCGCCGGCAACCGCTTCATGCCCCTGTGGCGCATCTGGAAATACCGCCCCTTCCGGGCCGCGGACGCCCTGCTCGTGGAAACCCGTGATGCCCTGCCCATTGCTCCTTCTTCCGTCGACGTGCTGGTGTTCCTGCGTCCCTTTCCCGTCGACGGTGCGCCGGCTGCGGTGCTGTCCGATCTGGCCTCCCTGGTGCGCCCCGGGGGACTCCTCCTGTGGACCCATCCGTTCGTCACCGGATTCTGGCGTCGCCTGCTCCTGCGGCTCACCCCCCGTCGCCGTCGTCCAACCATGACCGCCCGCCACGAGCTGTGCCGCGCCGCCATGGCCGGGGGCCTCGCCCGAGTGGAACAGCGCATCGTCCGCAGGGGACTGCACCGCTTCGCACTCACCGTGGGAACCGTTCCCGGCGGCGATCCGTCACCGGCCCCGCCGGCGTTCCGGATGGACGACAACGGCCTGATTCAGAAGGTGATGCCCAGCAGAAGCTGAAGGGTCTGGGGAATGGACAGATCCGTGTCGCGGTAGGTGCGGGCGGCGCCGGTGGCGTCCTCCCACTCATGGGTGCCCTTGAAGCCATTCAGCGGGAAGAGCACGCCGTATTTCAGCGCGGCGACAAAGTTGTCCGATGTGGCAAAGTCCACGCGGGCGTCCAGCTCCACGCCCAGGTTTCCCGAGCTGTTGGAGATGGTACTCGCCTCGTAGAAGGCCCGGGCAAAGAGCACATCCAGCTGGACACCGAATTTCTTGCCCATGGCCGCTTTCAGGAAATCGTAGCGCAGCCAGGGTTTGAAATAGTAGGAGCCGGACACGCTGCCCAGGATGTGGCGGTACAGAATGAAATCCACGCTGTAGCCCGGGTTGAACGAAAACACGCTGAAGCGGCTGGATTCGCCGTTCAACTGATCGAAGCTGGCGGGGGCGGACAGACCTTCCACATCCTTGTCGCCGGACGCGATGCCGAACTCGATGCCGATGCGGAGCTGATCGGACAGGAGCCCGTAGTCCGCCTGCAGCACGGCGCCCCAGGAAAAGAGGGAGAGGGCCCGCATGTCCACGGAGGTGCTGGAGGGTTCGCCCACTTCGCCGACGTGGAACGCCAGCTCCAGCTCCAGGTGGAACGTGTCGTACAGCAACTGGAACCAGATGTCCGGGGTGATGCCCCACATGTCGCGCTTGTAGGTGCTGATCTGATTTTCGATTTCGCCGTCGTAGTCCGGGTCGTCTTCGCTTGTCCAGTCGAACTGCATGGCCTGGGCCCGGTAGGAGAAGTGGAGGCCCGTGTTGATGACCAGATCGCCCCGCTTCAGCATGGCGCGCTGGTCTTCCGGTTCGTGCTGGTAGGCCACCACGCCCACGAGCTGGTAGGCGTCGTCCAGCTGGGACACGTCGAAGGGCCGTCCGGCGGCGCTGTTCAGGCTGAGGCCTTCGCTGGGAAAGTCGAAGGCGGGCATGATCAGCCAGCCGTTCAGCTTGAAGGCAAAGGAAATCCGGTCCACCGTGTCGCCGTAGTCGTCGTTGATGCCGTCGCCGCTGTGGTAGAGCATGCCGGTACCCCAGTGGCTGGGCATGCGGCCGAAGCGCAGGTGACCCAGGGCCGCTTCCATTTCACCCCAGGCCCGGTTCATTAAAAAGAAATCACCGGTGGGGCCTTCCTGGCTGTAGCCGGTCATGGCGCCCGTGGCGGCAGTGCCGGCATCCGGGTCCACGGCAGAGGCCGGCGTGGAACCCATCATCATGTTGTTGAAGAAAATCAGCTCCGCATTGACGCGGACCTCTTCGCTGAGGTTGATGGTGGGGGCCAGCAGGAACCGCATGTCCGCGCCCGCCAGGGTCGCGCATTTGTCGTCCTTGGAACAGCCCGCCTTGCGATCCGCCGGAACCGGAAAGAGGGAGTTGTCGTTGCGGATGTAGAACTTGTGGTACAGGCCCGGGCGCACCCGGAAATTGCCGTGGACTTCGAAGAGCTCCATGTTCCGCTGGGTCCAGTCTTCGCCGGGGCCGACGGCTTCCTTCGCCTTCCCGGCGCCGGACATTTCCTGCTCCGGATCCATCTCGCCGAGGGCCGAGTAGTCCAGTTCCATTTCTTCGGATTCCCCGTCCTCCGCGGTTTCCTCGTCCTCTTCCACTGCTCCGGATGTCTCGTCCGTATCCCCACCGGTTTCCTCGACGGCGTCACTGCCGTCATCCGTATCAGCGGTCTCTTCTTCTGCGGGAGCGGCGCCGTCCGCGTCGGTGCCGTCCTGCGCAAACGCGGTGCCAACGAGCAGCAGCCCCCATAACATGATGAAAACAGATATGATTTTTCGGCCAGTCAAAATCTTCCTCCCGGAACCCGGTTCGGTTGCCATCTCATGATATCAGCATCAATGAAGATGTTTTCACGTCATAGCGGATTTCGCCGGGGTCGTACAGTCCATTGTCACCTCTGCGCACCACCCGCGGACCGCGACCCGGCGACCGCCGGGAAACCTTGTCTCCGGTGGAGGGGGACCCTGTCGGGGAAACCGGAATCATTGAAGAATTTGAAATTGTGCACAGACCGTCACCGGCGGATTTTTTTTGGAGATTCCTTTTCAAGGACAGCATGGATGGTCTTTTCGCCGTCCGGGGTGACGACGAGCAGCCGTCGTACATAGCCTTCCTTCACCACCTCCACCTTCACCGGCAGGGAACCGCCCGGCACGCGGAAGGGCCGATCCGTCATCAGCTCGCCGTTCCACAGAACCTGTGCATCCGACGGCTCCACATCCACCCAGATGGGCACCGTGGCCGGCAGTCGCGCCTTGTAACCATCCTCCACCCGTTTTTCGCTGGCGCTGCGGTAGATTTCGTAACCGGCCTTTTCGTCTGTCTGCTGCGGCGTGCGGAAGAACGAACTCGTGCGGATGAGGTACAGGGCGCCGCCCACGATCGCGGCGAAGATGAGCACCTCGAAAAGGGAAAACGGGAAGATGATCCGGCGGCGGCGGGGCGGCCCCACGTAGCGCGTATCCCCGGGTGCAGAGGCCGCAGCGGCGGGTTGCCAGCGTTTGACCTTCTGACGGGGCGCATGAGGATCCCAGGCGGGCGGCATCCGGTTGTTCGTGTCGGACGCGACGGGGCGGGGCGAATGGGCCCGCAGGCTGCCCGTGTCCAGGGGATCCACGTCCAGTTCCAGCCCGCTCCCTTCACTCCGGGCCGGCGGCGCAGGAGGAACCAGGGATGGAATGCCCACGTCCGTGCGGCATTTACGGCCGTGTTCGGGAATCCGGTCCACGGCGGCGGCGGTGAGGTAGTCGATGAACTCTTCGGCGGTCTGAAACCGATCATCGGGATTCTTGGCCAGGGCGATGAGGCAGAGCTGCTCCATGGCGCTGGAGACAGCGGGATTGAGGGCCCGGATGTCGGGGACCGGTCGGTTGGCCGTGTTCAGCATGATTTCATGGGCGGTCTCGCCCCGGAAGGGCTGTCGTCCTGTGAGCATTTCGAAGAGCAGCACCCCCACCGCGAAAAGATCCGCCCGCGTGTCGATGTTCGTCTGTCCCGTCAGGCTCTCGGGTGCCATGTAGCCGGGCGTGCCCATCACGACCCCGTGCTCGGTGCGGAACCGGCGGGTGGCCCGCAGCTTCGCCTGTCCGGTTCGGCTGGAGACGGCGAGCGTGGCACCGTGGCCTTCGCCGCCCCGGGCGATTTTTGCGATGCCGAAGTCGAGGATCTTCACCACCCGTTTTCCCTCTTCGGTCTTTGCGAGAAAAATGTTTTCGGGCTTCAGGTCCCGGTGGATGATGTTGCGCTTGTGGGCGCGGGAGAGGCCCGTCAGGATCTGATCGATAATCTCTACCACCTGGGAGGTCTTCAGCACCTTCACCCGGTCGAGCAGGTCCGCCAGGGATTCGCCGCCGAGGAACTCCATGACAAAGAAGGGACGTCCGTCCGGCGTGAGGCCGTAGTCGTAGACTTCCACCACGTTGGGATGCTTGATGCTGGCCGATGATTTCGCCTCGGTCTTGAAGCGATCAATCATCGACGGATCGTCCGCCTCAATGGGATGCAGCACCTTGATGGCGACCTTCATCTCCAGTTCCCGGTGCTGGCCTTCGTAAACCACGCCCATGCCGCCTTCGCCGATCTTGCGATGGATGACGTATTTGCCTTCGAGGGTGTCGCCGATGTTCAGCTGTTCTGCCACAGGGGACAAGTGTACCCGCCAAATGACCCGCTGCGCAATGGACGAGTCATGGAAATTTCCGCTACCGGGGAAAAGCTTCCCTGTCGCACCGGTTCCATCTACAATCAGATCGCAACCGCCGCGACAGCCCGGCACAAGGAGGTTTTGATGCCCACATCCAGATTCACCATGACCGCTGCCCCGGCGGTGGAAACAGCAGGGGATCTCCTCGTATTGCCCTTCCGCGACGGGACACCCATGTTCGACGCCCGTCAGGTGCCCAGAGCCGTGGCGGACTGCCGGCCGGCGAAGAAGGCGGAGATGCTGCCCGTGCGATTGTCAGACCGGAAGGGCGAGCGGACCGCCGTATGCATGCACCGGATGGCCGGTGACGGGGGCGAGCTTGTCCGGGAAGTGAAGAAGATGGTGTACACCGCGCTGGCAAAGGCCAGGGAGCTGCAGCTGAAACGGGTGGTCGTCGCGCTGGGCGCATCCTATTCTTATCTGGCGACCGCCGTGCAGGAAGGGGCACTCCTGGGCGGTTACGCGTTCGACCGGTACAGGAAAAAAAAGAAGAAGTCCCTTCCGGTGGTGCTGATTTGCGATGCGTCGCCCGGGGCTCTGAAGAAGGGCGCCGTGGTCGCCCGGTTCGTAAATGACGCGCGGGATCTGCTGAATGAACCACCGGCGGTGATGAATCCGCAAACCCTGAGCGCCGCCTTCGAGGAGTCCGGTGTGCAGTCGGGCCTGGTGGTGGAGACGTGGACGCAGCAGAAGCTGGAGGCGGAGCGCTGCGGCGGCATCCTGGCCGTGGGCGGCGGCAGCGCGGTTCCGCCCCGACTGGTTATCGGAAGGTATATTCCCGACCAGCCGAAGCTGCATCTGGCCCTGGTGGGCAAGGGCATCACCTTCGATTCGGGCGGCTACAGCATCAAGCCCACCAAGAGCATGGAGGACATGAAGATGGACATGGCCGGTGCCGCCGCCATGTGGTCCGCCGCCTGCGCCATCGCCTCCCTGCGCCTGCCCCTGCGCCTGACCGTCTACTGTCCCCTGGCCCACAACGCCATTTCCGGCACCGCCTACAACGTGTCCGACATCGTGACCACCCGCAGCGGCCAGACCGTGGAGGTGGTCAACACGGACGCCGAAGGGCGCATCATCCTGGCGGATGCCATCACGCTGGCCTGTGAAGAAAAACCCGATCGACTGGTGGATGCGGCAACCCTCACCGGCGCCGCCGTGGTGGCCCTGGGAGAAGACATCGCCGCCGCCTTTGGCACGGATCGGGAATTCACCGGTGACCTGATCCACGCGGGCGCGGACACGGGGGAGCGCTTCTGGGAGCTGCCCCTCCACAAGCCCTATTTCAGCCAGTATGACTCCCCTGTGGCCGACATGAAAAATTCGGGTGAGCGCTGGGCGGGGGCCATCGGCGCGGCCCTGTTCCTCCAGCGTTTTGTCAAAGATGTGGACCGCTGGATCCATCTGGACATCGCCGGGCCCGGCTGCCGCACCGGCGTCCTCGATCACCTGGGAACCGGCGCCAAGGGTTTCGGTGTGAAAACCATCGTGGCGCTGGCGGAACAACTCGCGAAGTGATGCGCCTTTCCGCCGGCGAACTCCGTCATCGGATCCGGTCATTCGCCCTGCCATCGCCTTCCGCCGACGGGCCCGACCACCTCACCCCCGCGGCCGTTCTAATCGCTGTCGTCTGCGCAGGCGGGGAACCTGCCGTCCTCCTCACGAAACGCTCCATGACCGTGGCGGTCCACCAGGGACAGATCGCGTTTCCCGGCGGCGCCGTGGACCGGGCGGACCACTCCTTTGCAGATACGGCACTGCGGGAGGCCTTTGAGGAAATCGCCCTGCCTCCTGACCGGGTGGAGGTTCTCGGTTTCATGCCGGCCCTGGAGACGACCACCGGATTCCGGATCGTGCCGGTGTTGGGACTGGTGGATGGCCCTCTGTCCCTGCGGCCCTCGCCGGACGAGGTGGACGAGGTGTTCACGGTCTCCCTGGAGGAGCTGGCCCGTCCCGGTGTCCGAAGGACGCGGTGTCGCATGGTGGACGGTGTGGCGTTAGAGGACCGGCAGTTCGAAACGGGCGGCCGGATTATCTGGGGCGCCACGGGGCTCCTGCTGGATGGGTTCCTCGCCGGCTGGCAGCAGTCCGCCGGCTCACCTTTTTAAAATCTCGGTAGCGTCCACGATTTTTTCGCAATTTCCTTTCCCGCCGTCGTGCACCCCGTCCGCGATGGGCGGAATCATTCGGGAATCTGAAAAAGTGAAGCGCCGGAAATTTTTTTGGCACAATTCGACCCGCAGCGGCCGAAAGAGAGGTTGAAACTTTTTTCAACAAAGGAGCACCCTTTGAGCACCCTGCGCATCCATGAACGGGACGCCATCCACTTTGTCACCAACCGCACCGAGCACCAGTTGTTTCTGCTGCTGCCCACAAAGGCCATCAACGAACTCGTGCTTCAATGGCTCGCCCGCGCAAAAGAAGAAAAGGGCCGGGGCATCGAGATCTT
>JAKQNG010000313.1 GCA_029565915.1 Deltaproteobacteria bacterium | reverse complement strand
TATCGGTGTCCGTGTCGGTATCGGTGTCCGTGTCCGCATCTCCATCGCAGTTGCCCGCTTCAATTCCCGCGCCGGTGATGGTCAAACTGTCGATGTTGGCGAGGCCGGACGCGCTGGTTGCTTCCAGACGGATGAGGTTGTTGCCCGCGGCCAGCGTGGTGTTCGCGCTTGCGGTGCTCCACGTTGTCCACTCCACGGTGCTTGAGAATGCTACGGGGCCCACAACGGCTCCGTTGATGATGAGCTGCGCCGGGCGATCCGTGTTGGCGGCATAGCGCCAGGAGAGGTCCGCCGCGCCGCCCGACGCGTTCACCGCCCATTCGATGGCGCTGCCCGTGACGTTGTCGGTGTTGATATAACCCGCGCCGGAGAAGCCGGTGTGATCCGCATCGATGGTGCCGTCCGCTGAACAGAAACCCGTGGCTTCTTCTTCTATCGTCAGAGTGACTGCCACATCTGAGTCGCTGTCGCTGTCGGTATCCCCGTCGCTGTCGGCATCGGTGTCGCTGTCACTGTCCGAATCGGCATCGGTGTCGCTGTCACTGTCGCTGTCGGTATCCCCGTCGCTGTCGGCATCGGTGTCGCTGTCGCTGTCCGCATCGGCGTCACTGTCTGCGTCGGCATCGCTGTCGCTGTCGGGTTCGACACCGGGATTCACTGTCCCGTTATTACAGGCGGACAGCAGGGTCCACAGCACCACCATTGAAATCAGACGGATATCAGTCATCATCGGTTACTCCTTCAAAAATGGCCGATGTCGGCGTTTCAGCAGGTGAGTGCCGGAGAATTGGAAAACGGGTGGATAGCGGGGTCGCTCAGCGCAGGAATCCGCTGATGGCTTCATACCAGACGTCTGCCATCACCGCGTAGCCCGCGTCGTTGGGATGCAGCCCGTCAAATAACCAGTCCGTCCGCCAGGACGGATTGGCCCTAAATGCGGAATACATGTTTACCATCAGGATGTGCCGCCCCTCCTTCTGTCGTTCTGCCACCAGATCTTCCAACGCCCTGTTAAAGACTTCAATGGCCGCATCCAGTTCGTCTTCCCTGGTGGGAATCAATGCCGCCACAACGAGAAAGGTCTCCGGCGCCGACTCTCCGATCAGGTCCAGCAACGCGGCCATCCGGGTCGGTGCATTCGCCAGATCCAGATTGGAGTTGATGTCGTTGCTGCCGATCATGAGAAGGACGATGTGGGGTTGGAAATCCGCCAGGTTCTGCTCCATCAACGGCAGAAGTCCCTTGCGGGTGTCAAAGGTATCGATGACATAGCCGTTGTGCCCGTCATGGGCTTCTGGAAACAGCACCCCGTCCACCATGTCAGGCCCGGCACCGCTCGGGCCCACGAACGTCATCTGACGCTGGTTCTCCAGGGCCAGATGGAACAGGGACACCCGGTACCCACCCGTGTCCGTGGACTGGGCGCCGACCGTAATCGAATCCCCGCTCGCCATGATCCGGCACAGTTCCGGCAGGGGTGGGCAGGGCGCCCACGGAGCCACTTCCGTTTCCGTGTCTGTCATCGTGTCGGTATCCGGTGGTGCATCAAATGAGTCCGTCCCCGTATCCCCTGCCGTATCCCGGCTGCTGTCACTGTCCGCATCCTGCCTTTCCGATTCCGTTCCGCTGTCCGTTTCCCCTCCGTGGCCTGTATCTTCGTCGGCGGTGTCATCGATGTGCGATTCCGTGTCCTGCTGTTCCGTGAAGTCCGGTGCGGCCGGGCTGCAGGAGCAGAGAAAGGCTGCATATGCAGTACACCACAGCACTATCCAGATTCTGAATGTCATGTTGATCTCCTTATATTGACTCTTCAGGGCGTGAGGATGAGCACCCAGTCTGTTGTGGTGGATGGCGGAACAAAGGACCGCGGTCCGGCGGATACCTGTCCCACATGGTCCGCGTCGGTCATCTCGCCGGTTTTTGCGTCGATCCATCGGATATTTCCGTACTGCCCGGCGGCCACCTGCAGGTTGAACGGATCCCCGCCCGTGGCAAAGACGAGATACTGGCGGCCGGCCTCCGCCAGACACCACACCCGACGGGAATCCACGCCCGACAGGAGCGAATCCGCCGGTGTCATCCGAAAGAACACCACGTTGTTGTTCATCACACCGGCCAGAATGTCGATTGCATCCGCCAGCGGTTCATAGGGGTTGTCGTCGTCAAAGAACGGCAGCCCTTCGGGTCCGCGGACCACCATTCCCACATCGGGTTGCGGTGTGTGACCATTCCAGTTGAAGGACGCCCCCGCTGTGGCTACCGCCCATGCGGAACGACGACCGTCATCGACGGTGACGCCCCCGTAGTCCGCGTCGAGCTTGATTTTCCAGTACCACCGCCACAGGGCGTTTCCCTCGGCCATATAGACCGGCTTGCCCTCCTCATATCCCGCCAGCGCCCCCAGGTGATGGGTCCACGCCTCGTTCCAGTCGGTCTTTTCGCTGAATCCGTGATTCTCCACCGCGGCAAACGTGTATTCGGATCGATCGAACTGGTTGTCTCCCGGGGTTTCATCTTCGTAGGTCCGCAGATGATTGAACACGTCGTATTCCGCCAGCAGCCGGGCGAGTTCCAGTTCTCCATCGGCGTCGTCGCCATCCACTTCCCACACGTAGTTCCATCCGGCGATGTTGGCAAAGGCGCCGAGGCGGGCCACCGCATACCGCACATAGAACTCCTGCTCCGCGTCGCTCAGGCTTTTCCAGTCCGGGCCACCGTTCCGTCCACCGTTGAACCCGACGAACATGTGCAACCCCATGTCCCGGTCATTCAACCAGGCCACCCGCTCTTCCAGCATCTGCCATACCGCCAGATTCATCGTAGTGGTCACCTCTCCGTCTTCGTAGAGCTGCGGCGAAGAGATCGAAGGTTCATCGCCGTCGTGGAAGTACAGGTGGTCGCAGCACAGGGGGAACAGCCAGTTCACCTGCAGGTGGTTGTAGCCGCGGTCGAGCAGGGTCTGGTAGACGTTCTGTGACACCCAGTCAAACGGCTGCGCCAGCGCGCTCACCGACGTATCGTAGTAGGACTTCAGCCACACGGGCTCCGTGCCGTTGTAGGCAAACCAGCGGGGATTGTTTTCATACGCGCGCAGAATGCCCCTGCCCGCCCCGGCGGAAACCGCACAGAACGTCCCTTCTCCGCCCGCGGTGCCATCGCTCCAGCGCCACGAATACGCCCACTGTCCGGGTTCATCGGGCATGAACCGCATCTTCCAGGTGTTTCCCGACGTCGCGTTGCCGCCGCCGTTTCCATCTCCATCGAAGAATCCCCGGAACGCCACTTCTCTTCCGGATGGCCCACGGTAGGTCACCTGCAGGTCCACATCCGTGAATCGGTTGGCATATCCGTGGTCGTTCTCCACAGAACGTTCGAACACCCGGTACAACCCCACGGACTCTCCCTCGCACGGCGGGGTGGTTTCCGTATCCGGCGTCGGGTCAAAACCTGTGTCCGTGTCCCCGTCCGTATCCGCATCGCTATCCGCATCCGCATCACTGTCCGCGTCGGCGTCATTGTCGCCATCGGCATCCGCATCCGGCTCAGTCCTGTCCGGGTCGAAGTCGTCCGATGAAGACGGGTCGCCATTGGAAACCGGATCCGGCCCGGCGCAGGCGGCGATGAAGAACAGCAGCGTTACATAAAAAAAAGTCTGTGCGGCCTGCATGGTTTTTCCTTTCGGGGTCTGCCTCAGTTGAAGTCGCCGGCGAGCTGGTTCAGGTACATCTCCAGATTGGTGTAGCCCACATTGGACAGGTCGGTGCCGTTGCGGTCCTCCGGATCAGACGGGTTCAGGCCGTGCAGGGTCTCCCACGCGTCGGGCATGCCGTCGTGGTCCGAGTCCCAGTTGGCGGGTCTCTCTTCTTCGGGATAGTCCTCAAGACCTCCGGCGTCCGCCTCGTTGTCGATGTGTCCGGGGAGTCCTGTTCGACTCCCGGAGTAGGTAAACGTACCGTTTCGAACCTCTTCAATGATGCGTCTGTCGTGGTCATCCAGCATGGGAATGTTGGCACCCACATCCATTGTCACATCGTCATAGGCTTCCTCAGCGGTGAGGGTTTCCACATACGGATTCCACAACTCGGATTCGGCGAACCAGTCCCCGGGAGGTGTTTTCGCGAGATCGTAACTCAGTTCCACCTCATCGGCGTCGAACACCCCTTCCATTACATTGCCGGCGATATAGTACCGGGGCCAGTTCTCTGCGATGTCATAGAAATCCACGTTGAACGCCTTGTCGCGTTCCGATGCCGGCCCCGGTTTGTAGTAGTTGTTAACGAAATTGACCTCGAAAATCTCTCCGTCGGTGCACCGGTCTTTCCAGTTGTAGACAACATTATTTCGAATATCGAGCCTTCCGATGGCCGTCACCGGGCTTCCGCCCTTCAGGCTGCCCGCCATGCTCCAGTTACGCCCGACGCAGTGGGCCAGCAGGTTCCGGTGGAAGCTGCCGATGTCGCCGTTGATGCTGGCCGCGTAGCCGTGCGGACTCTGCTGAATTTCATGTCCCGCGTCGTTCAGACATTCCGAAATGAGCGTGCGCTGGAGCGTGATATTTTTTGCGTGCCGCGAGCTGAATCCTTCGTCGATTGTCCAACTGATCGAACAATGATCGAATATGGTGTTGTTGCTGGCAGTCTGGTAAAGTGGACCCCGTGTCCAGGACCACCTGGACGGTTGTTTAATGTGATTCCTCCGGTTTCCTTTTCGTTCCATCCATTCAGATTCCAGAGGGTTCGTCCGGAGACGACC
>JAKQNG010000299.1 GCA_029565915.1 Deltaproteobacteria bacterium | reverse complement strand
AGGCATTGAAGGAACATGAACGAAAACTGGGCTGCGGTGGTCGGATTGACGCCGTTCAACAGGTGGGATAACTTGATGGAAGTCGCCACTGAATTTCAACAACGGACGGGACGACGCCGAAGAACGCGTTTGAACGAGACGACTTCGACGGGCCCGCCCTGTCGCCGGAGTGGAACAGCCTGCGGGACCACGTGGACAGAAACTGGGCGTCCCTCGACGCGCGACCCGGATGGCTGCGGCTGAACGGACGAGAATCCCTCTATTCGAAGCACCGCCAGAGCCTGCTGGCGCGGCGCATCACCCACCTGCAGACCGGTGCGTCCTGCGCGGTAGACTTCGTTCCAACCTCGTTCCAGCAGCTGGCGGGGTTGATCTTCTATTACGACACCACCAACTACCACTACCTGCGCATCACCTGCGACGGCGGGCAGCGGACCGTGGGGATCATCACCTGCGACGGGGGCGACCACACGGAGGATGCCGCGGTGGAAACGCCACTGCCGTCAGCGGGCACGGTGTTCCTGAAAGGGGAGCTGGATGGCGCGGCCCTGCAGTTCTTCTTTTCGATGACCGGCGATGACTGGACGGCGGTCGGCCCGGTCCTCGACGCGACCATCCTCTCCGACGAGCATAAAACCGAGGGCAAGTTCACCGGCGCCTTTGCAGGCATCTGCGTCCAGGATCTCACCGGCGGCGGGTTCTGCGCCGATTTCGACTGGTTCGAATTGTTCAAAATGACGTGAGCAGAGAGAGGAGGGAGGCGGCCGGCTTTGCGGTAACGGCGCATCCGCATCCCGGATCGTCGTCGGCGGGATCGACAGCCCAGTCGTCGTCGTCTGTCGTGTCCGTGTCGTCCACGGTCAGATCCGTGTCATCCACGGGTTGCGCCTCCGCGTCGTGCCACTCGTAGGCGCCGATGTCCACGCCATTCCCCCGGGGCCTCTCGATGCGATCCCGATCCAGGGCCGGCGCGCCGTCACTCGATCCCGCATCCACGGCGGCGGCGGTCTCCAGCAGGTGCAGATCATGCGCCGCCGGATCGACAAACAGGGCCGTCGGGTCCTCGATCAGCAGGTTGTGATCTTCGACAACCCCTTCAGCAGCGTTGTTCAGGGCGGTGGTGAGGTTGTTGCGCACAATGCAGTTTTCGGGCATCCGACCGTCCTTGTGTTCGGCCACGCGAATCCAGGGCGGCCCCGGATCCACGTCGTTCAAATCGATGACCGTGTTGTTCACCACCCGGCAGTTCACCGCGCCACTCAGGGTAATGCCGTGCCAATGGTCGGTGATGATCACGTTGTTTTCCACCACCCAGTCCACAAACATGCCGTCAAAGCATCCGATGCCCTGCAGGGTGCCCCGGAAGGGCTGGTTTTCGTCCTCGTAATTGATGATGGTATTGCCCCGCAGGACAATGCCGTTCACCTGTCCGGTGCCCACGCCCCCGTCACCGTTGGACCAGGACTGAAACCCGTCGTCGTGGTTGGCGTTTACCGCGTAACAGTTTTTCACCGTGTTGTAGGCGAAGACCGACCGATCACCGAGTCCCCGGAGGCCGTCACCGGCAAAGTTTTCGATGAGGTTGCCTTCCACCGCGGCATTTTCCGCCGTGACGCTGATGCCGAAGTTCACATTCCGCAGGATGTTGTTGCGGATGACCACAAGCGATCCGTCCGCGGAAATGCCGTCCACGCTCAGGGTGTCCCAGTCCGTCATGGTCCACGCGGACGCGTCATCCACGGAGAAGAGCGTGCAGTCCTCCACGATGATGTCGGCCACATCGCCCTGCCAGTTGTGGGATTCGATGTCGATCATCGTCACGGGTTCGTACGGGTCGGCAAAGGACGGGCTCACGTGGAGGCCCCGCAGGATCCACCGTTCTCCAGCCTGTACCAGGATGGCGGAGAACCGCGGCTGCGCGCCCTCCGCCGCGGCGATGGTGATGTAGTCCTCGTTGTAGAAGCCCTGCAGAACCAGGGCACCGTAGTCACCGGAGGCCAGAAGGATGGTGTCGCCGGCCCGGACCGGTGCGCCGGGATTCCTGGGGATGAGTCCCTGCGCCTCGTTGGCGGGAAGCGAATCCCACTCGCGGCTTTCGATGAGGCCGTCGTCGAGGACCTGCTGGAGGGATTGCCAGGGGTTCGCGGCGCTGCCGTCCCCGTCAGCCGTTCCGTTTTCCGGATCCACAAAGAAATCCGCCCCGGAAACCGGCAGAGCCGCAAATGACAGACACCCCGCGCAAAATAGAACCGTCAATGGCCGCATTGTTTTCATGATGACATCTCCGTTTGCCGCTGAGTGTACGCGAAGGGACGCCTTCTGACTGCAGAGAATCAGCTCAGGCCCACAGATCCCGGATTCATCAATGATTTCATTCTCCCCGACAGGGGTGCCCCGACCGGGAATGCGCCGCAGCAGAAACCGGAGAAGTGGACAATCCGCCTGATGTGAAGGAAAATGGCCGCGATGAAAGAAGGACGTCAGTGTCGCTCCGGGATGAAAGCCGGAGCCGGAAAACGCGTCATCGGCCGGAGACGCCCATGAACCGGCGACCGACCATCGGCGTACTTATCGATGCCGTCCACGAGAGTTATCAGTCCGGCATCTGGAAGGGCATTGCCGAACAGGCCGATCGCCTCGGGTTTCACCTGAAAACCTATGTGGGAACCTCCCAGGACGGTGTGGACCACTTCGAGGCCCACTATCCGTTTGCGGTGGATATCGCGGCCGGCGACAACCTTTCGGGCCTGATCCTGTTTTCGGGTTCCATCACCGAACACCACGGACGGGCTTTCGTTTCGGCGCTGTGCGATCGGTTCGGCAGCATGCCCATGGTCTGTGTGTCCGAGCCGGTACCGGGGATTCCCTGCGTGCTGGTGGAGAACGGCCCGGGCATGGAAGCGATGGTGGACCATTTCGTGGAGGTGCACAACCTGTCGCGCATCGCCTTTGTGCGAGGGCCCGCGGGACATCTGGAGGCGGAGGAGCGCTTCCTCGCCTACCGGCGCGCCCTGGCGAGAAACAATCGCGCCTACGATCCGGCGCTGGTGTTCGACGGCGGATTCCTTGCAAGGGACGGGGCGGCGGCCGTTCGCCGCCTCTGCGACGCGGGCACCTCCTTTGACGGCGTGCTGTGCGTGAACGACGACACCGCCTTCGGGGTGCTGGAGGAGTTGCGTCGGCGCGGCCGCCATGTGCCCGGCGAAGTGGCCGTGGCGGGATTCGACGACGTGCTCACCGCGTCAGTGGTGCAGCCGGCCCTGTCCACGGTCCGTCAGCCCCTGCACCGCATGGGCGCCGCGGCCGTTGATCACCTGGCGGCGGCCCTGACCGGAGCGGATGCAGGCGACGTGGTGCAGCTGCCCACGGAACCCGTGTTCCGACGGTCCTGCGGGTGCTTTGCGGGGCACATCCTCGACGCCCGGGGACCCGCGGCACCCACGGAGGCAACGGGAACAGCACAGATCGCCGCCGCCATCACCGCACACGCGCTGGCACTCATGGACACCACCGCCGACAGCTTCATCGGGGAGGCCGCGGTGCGGGAGCTGATGTCGGATTTCATCGATTCCCTGGTCATGGATGTGCATCGGCCCGCCATCCGCAACATTTTTCTCAACGAGCTGGACATGCTGCTGTTCCGCCTGGAAGGGGCCGGCGACAGCGCCGCCGTGCTCTCGGTGGTGCTCCGGGACCTGCTGGGCGCCGTGACGGTCCTTTTCCGGGACGCGGCCCGGGTGGCGGAGGCAAACAACCTGCTGCGGCAGGGCCAGGCGCTGGTGGCGGACTACCGGGGTGCCCGGCAGCGGGTGACGGACCTGCGGGATCGACAGCGGGCCCATCGGGTGTCCGTGACGGGCCAGCGGATCATCAGCGCGTCCCACCGGCGGGGCATCGCGGACGCCATGGCCGCCCACCTGCCCGCCCTGGGCATCGATCGCTGGCACATCGACCTCTGCGACCAACCGGTTGCCACGGATTCCTGGACCGCCCTGCCGCCCATGGTCACGGCGGCCCGCAGCGACGGCGGTGACGAAAGGGACCGACCCTTCCACGACATCTGCCTGCCCCTCGTGTGCGGCGGGGTGTTCCTGGGAATAGCCCGCCTGTCCCATTGCGCGGACCTGTCGCCATTTGCCTATGAAACCCTGCGCCAGCACATCAGTGTGGCCTTTGCCGCCGCTGAAAGTTGAGGTTCTGCTGCCATGCCCGCACCGAAAATTCTGGTCATTGACGACGAAAAGAACATCCGCCGGACCCTGGGGCTCGTCCTGGAAGGCGAAGGGTATGAGGTGGCCTCCTTCGGCACCGCAGCGGACGGCCTCGCGTGCCTGGAATCGGAGGGCGCCGATCTGGTCATTCTCGACATCAAGCTGCCGGGCATGTCCGGCATGGAGGCTCTCGAAAAAATCCGCGCGTCCGGCCAGGAGAGCCGCGACATCCCCGTCATCATGATTTCGGGCCACGCTTCCCTCTCGGAGGCGGTGGACACGGTGCGGCGCGGCGCGACGGACTTCTTTGAAAAGCCCCTCGATCGGGACGCCATTCTCATCCGCGTGGCCAACTGCCTGAAGCAGCGCAAGCTCGCCGCCCAGGTCCGCACGCTGAAGGCGGTGGTGGAATCCGGCCACGAGATGCTCGGGCACTCCACGGTCATGCAGGAGCTGCTGGCCCGGATCCGCAAGGTGGCCCCCACCAGCGCGCGGGTGCTGATCACCGGCGAGTCGGGCACGGGAAAGGAGCTCATCGCCCGGGTGCTGCACGAGTGGTCCACCCGGGCCGAGGCCCCGTTTGTCAAGGTCAACTGCGCGGCCATTCCCGCCGAGCTCATCGAGAGTGAGCTGTTCGGCTATGAAAAAGGCGCATTCACCGGCGCCGGCGGTCGCAAGGCGGGGCAGTTTGAAATTGCCGATGCGGGCACGCTGTTTCTGGACGAGATCGGCGACATGACCCTGTCCGCTCAGGCCAAGGTGCTGCGGGTGCTCCAGTCGGGGGAGTTGACCCGGGTGGGGGGGCAGAAGACCGTCAAGGTGGATGTGCGGGTGCTCGCCGCCACCAACAAGAACCTGGAAGAAGCCATTGCCCGCGGTGCATTCCGCGAAGACCTGTATTTCCGATTGAACGTAGTGCCCCTCCACTCGCCCCCTCTGCGGGAGCGCCTCGACGATGTGCCCCTGATGCTCGATGCGTTCATCCACCGCTTCTGCGAAGACAACGGCTATCCGAAGAAGGCCGTGGACAGGGAGGTGGTCCGGCGCCTCACCGTGTACAACTGGCCAGGCAACGTGCGGGAGCTGAAAAACCTGGCGGAGCGCCTCGTCATCATGAGCGGCGAAACCATTTCCGTGGATGATCTGCCCGGGTCCATCGCCGGACTGCGACCCGTTCCCGCCGCGCCCTCGTTCGATGGCGCGCGACCGACCCTGCGTCAATTCCGGGAGGCGGCGGAGCGGCAGTTTGTTGCGGAAACCC
Organism: Deltaproteobacteria bacterium; assembly: GCA_029565915.1. GTDB lineage: Bacteria > Myxococcota_A > Polyangia > JAAYKL01 > JAAYKL01 > JAKQNG01. The sequence continues at coordinate 2,664 of JAKQNG010000299.1, read as the reverse complement.
TGGAGGAAACCGGATGGAACATTTCACGGGCTGCCGAAATCCTCGACATTGAACGAACGAACCTGCACAAGAAAATCCGGCTTCTCGGACTGAAGAAGACCACCTGATAAAAATTAAAAGGGGCGGTTTGTGCCGTCCCCCGGGCCGTGGTACATTCTTTTTCCGAACAGGAAAAGGCGCGATCAACGGGAGTGACGGATGAATCAGAAACTCGACCAGAAACCAGGAGAAGTGGTGTTTGATCTGAACGCGCGCAGTGAAGAATTTCTGGAAACCTTCTTTCGCAAAGGCGCCGAATTCACGGAGCAGCTGCTGCAGGAAGTCCAGCGCAGCCGGGGCGAGATTGCCCGGTTGAAGGAAGAGAACATCAAGCTGCGCAGCCAGCTTGCCTCCGATGATGCCGTGCGCGACCTGCTGGTGAAGGTCAAGGAACTCGAAGAAGAAAAGCGCTCCATCCGGGAAACCGCCGACAACGTGGTGCGCGAATACCGGGACTACGAGGGCCGCTACATGGAAATGGAGCAGGAACTCGACCAGATGGCCAACCTCTATGTGGCCTCGGCCCAGCTCCACGTGGCCATGGATCCCTCGGAGGTCTTCAGTGTCATCGAGCAGATGCTGATGCAGTTTGTCGGCGCGGCGAAAATCGGCATCTTTTTGCGCCGGGGCACCGACGACGCCCCTTCGCTGGTCCCCGTCCACGCCTTTCACTGCGACGCCATCAAGGGCACCCGCATCGAATGGAACCAGGGTGCCATCGGCGAATGCGCGGCAACCCAGGTCAGCTACATCATGGAGCCCGGCAGCACCAGCGCGCAAGGGGCGCCCATCGCCTGCATTCCCCTGTTGTTCGGCACCACGACCATCGGGGTCATTGCCATCTACGGGCTGCTGGAACAAAAAAAGAATTTTGTCCGCGTGGATTACGAGCTCTTCCGCCTGCTGGCGGAGCACTCGTCATCTGCGATCATCGGTTCCGGGCTGTTTTCCAGATCGGAGAATCTGGCGGACGTGCTCGGTTGCTTCGAGGGAATCTAGCTGACGGAGGATGCCGGGAAGATGTCTGAATACACATGCCTGATAGTGGAAGATTCACCGATGATGCGACAGCTGATCGTGTTTGCGCTGGGCCGCATCCGGAATCTGAAGGTGGTGGAGGCGGATGACGGCGTCGACGGGTTGAAAAAGCTGTCCAGCGGAAAGTTCGATCTCGTGATCACCGACATCAACATGCCCATCATGGACGGCCTGAAGCTGGTGAAGCGCATCCGGACGGACGCGGTGCACAAGGAAGTGCCCATCATGATCATCACCACTGAAGGGGCGGCGGAGGATCGACAGCGGGCCCTCCAGCTGGGTGCCAACGAATACGTCACCAAGCCCATCCAGGCGCCCCAGGTGATTTCCAAGGTCAAGCAGCTCCTCAAGATTCAGTAAAGGCGGGTAGTCATGCGGGCGATTGTCATCGGTGTGGGACAGGTGGGGTATGCGATTGTCGGCGCCCTGTCGGATGAGGACGCGGACGTGGTCGCCATCGACCTCCGCGAAAAGGAACTCGAGCAGGCGCGGGAGTTGTTTGACATCCAGACCATCCGGGGCTCCGGCTCCAACCCCGTCAACCTGGCGGACGCCCAGGTCCATGCGGCGGACATGATCGTCGCCGTGACGGACTCGGACGAAGTGAACATGGTAGCCTGCCGGATCGCCGCCATGCGGGCGCCCCATGCCATCCGGGTGGCCCGGATACGGGAGCGGGCTTTTTTGAAGGATCGATCCCTGCTGGGGGAAGAGGGCTTTCAGGTCACCCACGCCATCAATCCGGAAATGGTCACCGCCGAGCGCCTGACGGACATCCTCGACGTGCCCTTCGCCCTGGACGTGGCCGACGTGGGGTACGGCCTCAAGCTGGTGGGGGTCCGGGTGCCCGATTCCTTTCCCCAGGACGGACAGACGATTGCGCGGATTCGATCGACGGTGCCCGACCTGAAGATGCTGCTGACCACCCGCATCCGCGGCCTGGACAGCATCGTTCCCTTCGGCAACGACGACGTGCGCCGCGGAGATGTGCTGTACGTGGTCATTCCGCCGGCCGAACTGCCGGCCCTGGGTCGACTGCTGGGACACATCTGGCGACCGACAAGGCGAATCACCATCGCCGGCGGATCGGGCATCGGCCACATGCTCGCCCAGCGCCTCGAGGACTCCACCCGGACGAACATCAAGCTCATCGAGTCCGACAGTGATCGGGCCAACGAGCTCGCCGAGTCCCTGTCGCGCATCCTGGTGCTGCACGGCTATCCGACGGACGAGAGCCTGCTCATGGAGGAGAACATCCGCGACTGCGACGTGTTCGTGGCGGCCCTGCCCGACGAAGAAGAAAACGTGATGGCGGCCCTGAACGCCAAACGGCTGGGCGCCCACCGGGTTATCGCCCTGACCAACAAGACGGGGTACATTCCCATCATTGAAAACGCGGGCGTGGATGCGGTGGTATCGCCCCGGTCCCTGGCCATCGGCACCATCCTGCAACATGTGCGGCGGGGCCGGGTGATGAGCGTGACGCCTTACGGCCAGGCGGGCAAGGCGGAGATCATCGCGTTTGAAGCCCAGCAGTCGTCAAAAATCGTGGGCACGCCCCTGAAGGACGTCCACCTGCCGCCGTCG
>JAKQNG010000283.1 GCA_029565915.1 Deltaproteobacteria bacterium | reverse complement strand
GCCAGGTAGGCGGCGAGGTAGAGCAGGTGGTGCAACAGCATGCCGAAACGGGCACCGGCCACGATGGGCAGGGTGTAGCGGTGGTTCTGCAGATCGTCCTCCTGGTCGCAGAGGTTGTTCGCCAGCATGATGTTGGCAATGCAGCAGATCGCGGGGATTGACGCGAGCAGAATCTGCAGGGCGGGCAGCCATTGCAACGAGAGGGTCATGCCGGTCCAGTCCGCGTGGAAGGAGAAGAGATGCCCGGCAGGCGCGTGGATCCACCAGGAGAGAAAGGGGATGCCCAGGCCCATGGAGATGCCGGAGGCGGCTTCTCCCAGCGGGGTGCGGGAGATGGGCATGGGACCCGCCGAATACAGCATGCCGGCCAGAAAGGCCAGCATGCCCAGCGCCAGCACGAACAGATCCGTCACCGTCACCAGCAGGATGCCCGCCACCGTGGCCAGGAGAAAAAGCAGTGCCAGTGTGACATCCACCTGCCGGAGCGAAAGGCCGTACTGGACAATCGCGTTGTGGGTTTCGTAATTGTAGCCCTCCCGCTTGCGGGCGCGCCGAAAATCCTGCCGTTTGTTCAGGCCTGTGGTGAACATGTCGAAGCACAGCATGGACAGCAGAAACAGCAGGGCGGGCAGCCACCGCAGCTGCCCATGGTGATACAGGGCGAACAGGGTGCCGGTGAGAAACGGGATGACACTGGCGACCTTGGTTCTGATTTCAACGAGGCGGAGAAAGGCGGAGATGTTCATTCGATGCTCCTGTCTTCACGGAACGTATTCGGATTGGTTGGCACCGCCATGATCGGTTGGCACCGCCACCACGGACGGTTGTCGCCACCACGGACGGCTGCTCCATTATATCATCCGGCGGGCAGCCGGACAGCCGGGACTTTCCCTTCCGCGCAGGGAACGATTTGAAAAACGGGTGGGGCATGTTTGTGCTGAAAATGGGTAAGGATGTATCGGGGAGCGCTGTGCGGCACCCCGTTGACAAACCGTGACGGTATTCATAAACTGTTGACATCTGTTGAACACAATGTAAAAAAACACCTTTCCATTGTCGGTCCGCCACCAGAAGGAGGAAGCATCATGAAACTGAGGCGTATTTTGTCCCTGCTGCTTGTTTTGTTTCTGATTGCCGGCATGTTTTCCGCATGTGGCCGTGCGTCTACGGGTGGAGAGGATGGTGCGGGCCAGAGCGCCGCGGATGCCGATGACAATTCGGCCCGGGACGAGCCGGAAGATGAACCTGAAGATGAACCGGAGGATGAGCCTTCGGATGAACCCGAAGACGACGCGGATGATGTGGATTATCAGGAGGGCCAGGAGCTGACGGCCTTTGTCAACGCCTATACGGAAGCCAAGTCCAAGCCGATGGACATGCTCAACGATTCCCTCTCGGATTCAGAGGATTTCAACCTCACGATGGGCCTGCTCGGGGTGGCCATGGTCGATCTGTATGTCGCGTTTGTGCCGCTGTTCGACATTGTGGATGAAACCGGCTATGTCATGATGCTCGAGCTGAAAAATGCCT
>JAKQNG010000282.1 GCA_029565915.1 Deltaproteobacteria bacterium | reverse complement strand
CTTTGCCAGGTGGCGGCCGGCTATCTGAGCGCCGATGACGCGTGGCACATCCTGTCCGACAGCCGGGATTTTGTGCGGTTCCTGTCGGAGCAGATGCAGCTCTGTGCCGACGAACAGGCCGTGACCATCGTGGATCAGGACGGGTCCGAAGCCCGGATCGTGCGGCATTCCGCTACGCGGTACACCCGTCGCTTCCGGAAGACCGGGTCCGGGAAACCGCCCTCGCGCCGCGAACAGGATCGGATGGTTTTGCTGGCCGATGACGACGGCATCACCGTGGAAACCTTTACCAACATGACCGGGCGGGGCACCGGCGTCACGGGTATCGTCGCCGGCAGCCTGGAGCAGGCTCTCCTCCTCTGCGGCATCCATCGTCCCCACCGGGTGATCCTGGACCTGTTCCTCTCCGGAGGGGACGGCTTCAACGCGCTACGGGTGCTGTCGGCCAGTCCGGAGGTGGCCGCGGACATTGTCGCGACCAGCGCCATCCTGAACCCCGACATCATCCGCCGTGCAAAAGGGTGCGGCGCCGCTGCGGTCATCGAGCGGCCACTGCGGGCGCGGTTACTGGGAAAACTGATCAGGGAAACGTAGGCGGAGACGCGCAGGCGGCGATCAGCAGTTGTCGAAGTAGAACTCGAGATTGACGGTCATCAGCTCGATGCTCGTGTAGGTGCCTCTCACCGTCATGCCCGAACAGGTGATGCGAACATAGTATTCAAAATCTTTGTTGCGGCCCGGAATCAGCTCGCCTTCCAGCGGTTCGGCAAACAGGGCCACGCGGCAGTCACCGTCCTCGGGACCGAAGTTGAAGTTGTCTTCGGAGCCCACCGTGGCACCGACAAAGGTGCCTTCGTATTCGTCGCCTGTCTTGGGAGAGCCGCCCAATAACACGCCCTGGGTGGGGGCGCCGTCGGGTCCCTGGATGCCGCGGAACTCGAGATACAGCGGGTGATCCACCGAAATAACGTCTTCGAGGTCGCCGAGGGCCGAATGACCCACGACAAAGCTGAAGGAACCGCCGGAATTCTTGCAGTAACCGTAATAGTCGGAACTGCTCGACTTGGCGAGCTGACCGTCAATTTCGTCGTCGCTGCCGCCGGGATTGACCGACGCGTAGCCGAACACGTAGGCAGGACCCTTCGGGTCTTCACAACCACCGAGGATGAGAATCCCCGCGAGTCCTGCGACCAGAATACCGATGGATGCTTTCATCTTGTTGACTCCTGATGTTGCTGTTGCCGTGACAGCCGGAATAGTAAACGACAATGGACCGGTTTCACAACCTGTTTAATGCCTGAGGGCCGATGCCCATCGCATCGCGAACTTCGCGCATCGTTTCGCCGGCGAGTTGTCCCGCCCGATCCCGGCCTGTCGCCAGGGCCTCCAGTACGATGGATGGATGGGCGCGCAGGTGGTCCGCCCGTTCGCGGATGGGCGCCAGATGGGTGTCGATGGCCGTCGCCAGCTGGTTCTTGCAGTCGAAACATCCGATGGTGCCGCGGCGGCATTCTTCGTCGATGCGGGCGCAGGTGGCCCCGTCGGAGAACAGCTTGTGGAGGGAGTAGATGTTGCACACCTCCGGATGGCCCGGATCGTCCCTCCGCAGGCGGGCGGGATCGGTGAACGCGGGTTTCAGACGGGAGATGATCCGGTCTTTTTCGTCGAGGACGCCGATGTAGTTATCGAGGCTCTTGGACATCTTCTGGTTGCCGTCCAGACCCAGAATCCGCGGCGCTTCGCCCTTGATGCGGGTGGCCATGGGAAACACGGGCCCGAATTTCCGGTTGAACCGCTCGGCCACTTCCCGGCACAATTCCAGATGCTGCTCCTGATCCTCGCCCACGGGCACAAGGGAGGCCTTGTACAGCAGGATGTCCGCCGCCTGCAGCACGGGGTAATCGAAAAGGCCGCAGGAGGCGTCCGCGACGCCGAGGCCCACCTGAAGCTGCTGCAGGATGGTGCCCATCCGGTCGTTGATCCGCATGACCTGCTCCTGGAGTGCCATCGGGTTGTCCGCCGTTGCGTCGGGATTCAGGGCCTCCAGATCGATTCGGAGCTCATCGCACAGGGCCAGGGCACCCATTCCCGTTCGGCGAAGTTCATGGAGAGCGGTTTTCCTGGCGCCTCCCTGCTTCTTGTCCAGTGCGCGCTGCAGGGCGTTGCGCGCCTTGTCCTTGAACTGGGTCATGCGGAAGAGGGAACCGAGCGGCGTTACCGTGTTGAACAGCCAGGTCAGCTCCGTGTGTTCGGGAACATGGGATTGCACGAACAGGGCACAGCGGTCGGGATCGAGGCCGCAGGCCATGGTGGTGAGCACGCCCTCGAAGGTCCGCGAAGGCAGTTGCTTCACGTCGTAGTCCACCGTGATGGCGTGGTCGTCCACCACGCAGTACACGCATTCGTGGGTGGCTGTCAGCTCGACCCATTTTTTGATGGCGCCCAGATAGTTGCCGATGTGGATGTCACCGCTCGGCTGGATGCCGCTGAAAACCCGTTGTTGGTCTTTCATTGTCCGCTCCGTCGTGAAGGGTTGAGAATGCGCGTCAGTCCAGCAGGGACCGGATCAGCATGCGGTCAGAGACATCGCGCAGTTTGTCGAGTTCGCCGGCGTCCAGCCAGAAGCCTTTGCAGGTGGGGCAGTTGTCCACGACAACCGCTTCAAATTCCGCCGGGTGAACCTTGTCCATCCGGACGCTGCAGCGGGGACAGGTGAGGGCGGCGTCCGAAGCACTGTCCTTTGCGGCGCGGTATTCAATGGTTTCCACGTCCACAAAGAGGTTGTCGTCCATCCGGGCCAGTTCCTCCGCGTCCAGCCAGATGCCGCCGCAGGACGGGCACGTGTCCACTTCGAAGACGCCCGCGCCTTCGCCCTTGACCTCGGCCGCCAGTTCCACATCCGTACATCTCAGACATTTCATCGAATGACTCCTCTTCAGAAATCGCCGGTGTCGACCACTTTGACGATCTCACCGACGAAGCTTTCTTTGATTTCCAGATTCTCGTACACGAGGGAATTTCTGGTGTTGATGAAGAACGCCGTGGGTTTCTGCACGCGTCCCTCAATGGTCGTTGTCTCCAGGCGGATGACGCCTCCCTGCTTCTTCTGGGCGCAGGCCGGAGAAGGCATCAGGGCAACAAGCAGCGCCGCGATGGCCAGTGATACGGTGCAGATGCGGACATTCATGACAGGACTCCATTTTTTGCAAGACAGCCGTTGAAACGACGTTCCAGTCATAAATCATCCGGGGGAAAAACGCTACCCTTCAAATGGGACGCGTGCGCGCCATTGATCCCGTGGTATAGTGAATCATTGGATGATGGAGGGGCTACATGGAGACGAGACGTCCTGTTCTGCCGGGAGACCAGTTCGTGTCCTGCGTTCCAAGGCTGGTGGACGGTCCCGATTTCACGCGGTTTTCGTTCGATCCGCTGACCATGCAGATGCTGAAGCTCATCGACGGCACCAGACCGGCGGAGGCCATTGCGAAGGCCCTGGGCGCGGACCGGAGCGACATCATGGATCGGCTGACGGCCCTCGAAACCGCCCAGCTGGTCCAGATCACCACCGAACTGGTCGCCCACGCTATCAGCCTGAACCCGCCGGCAGTTCCGCCCCCTCCCGGGAAGGGCATTCCCACAGCCCAGCCCGTATATGCCGTTGACTATCACCGGCCCGCCGTGCCCATGACCGCGCCGCCGGCACCCATCTGCGAACCCGGTCCCAGGCCCTCGGTGGCGCCCCGGGACACCATGTACAACGTGATGCACACCCAGGCCCCGGAGGGACAGGTGGCACCGGGGGTCTGTCAAAAGGTTGTCGACGATGCGGTGAAGGACAGGTTCAACGGCGCCATCGTGTTCAGCACGCACCACGACGAGGTCATGGTGTTCTTCGTGAACGGCGATCCCGAGGGCATCCAGTCCACCAGCGAGACCCACGAACACGGACTCGCCCTGTTCACCCACGGAAAAATTTCCCGCAGCGTGTACGAGAAATACAAGGAAGCCCTGCACGAGAAGCGCGCCAGGCATCCGGTGGAAGCCCTCCGGATGGCCGGGGTGGAGGACCGCCGGGAACTGGCCAGGCTGGTGTATCTGCGGGGCCGCATCATCCTCGACGAACTCGACAAATGGGATGAAGGGGTGTGGTACCGCAATCCGGACGTGGCGTTTCCCCCCAACGTGGCCCGCTGTTCCCTGCTGCCGCCGGCCTCCAGCGCCATGCCCGGTGCGCCGACGGTACCAGCGGGGCGACCGGCGCTCAAACCCGGCGAAAAGGCACCGGCGCCGGAGAAAAAACTGACCTGGCGGGAGACGTACCTCACCGCGGAGCAGGAAGCGTTCCTTCACGCCCAGATGCCCAGGTACATCTCGGTCAATCGGGAAAAGGGCCGGGATCTGGCCACCCTGGGCCTCAGTAACCGCGAGAAGGAATACCTGAAGGCGATTGTGGAAAAGCCCATGCAGGTGAGCTTTGCGATGTCCATTTCGCCGCTGACCCGCTCGTTGACCCAGCGGCTGATCGTCCAGCTGCTGCAGATGGGCGTTTTCAACCTGTCCGAGACGAATCCCGAGGGCATCGCGGAGGTGCTTCCCGGCGACCTGCACCGCTACCTGGTTGAGATGAAGATGCTGCACGAGTTCGACATCATCGCGGCTCATGCCACCTCTACCCAGGACGAAATCGAGAAGCGCTACAAAAAGACCATGGAGGTCTTCGACGACCGGTACTACCAGAACATCACCCCCGAACAGCGGGCGGACCTGCAGGAGATCCGGCGTCGCATTGAAGAAGCGGCGGCAAAGCTCCGGGATCCGGTCAGGCGGCGGGAGATCCGGGAACGGATCTGGGACAAGCTGCAGATCGATAATTTTTATGACATTCAAATCAAGAAGGCGCGCATCGCCCTGCAGATGCGAAGGGACGGGGAAGCGGCTCTTCTGCTGGCCAGCTCGGCTCTGGAACTGCGGCCTCACAGCGCGGAAGCCTTCGGGCTCGTGAACGGCGCCCGCCAGCTCCTGCGGGGTCGGAGCATACCGCCGTCCGGCGGGTGACCACCATCCATCGAAGAAGGGACACGCAGACGCCATGTCCGCACCGGCGATTAAAGTGCCAAAAAAGAGGTTTTCTGCTATGGGAAGGGGCATGAAACCGTTTGCCCATATCATTATCCGTTTTCGCGTGGCGGTGCTGGTGCTGACCGCCCTCGTTTCCGTGGCGGCCGCCTCCCTTCTGCCGGGGCTCACGGCGGACGACGACGTGATGAAGTTTCTTCCCCAGGACGACCCGGACATCAAGCTGTTCAACCGGGTGAACCGGCGCTTCGGCGGGTTGGACGTGGCCATCATCGGGCTGGAGGCGGACTCCATGCTCACCCGCGAAAAGATTGCCCTTGTGCGGCAGATGACCCGGAAGATCGGCGAAGTCGAAGGGGTGTTCGATGTGCTGTCGTTCACCGAAATTCCCGATCCCCAGCCGGCGCCGGACGGGTTGCGGGTCACGCCCCTGGTCATGGACCGGATTCCGCAGCGTGGTGCGGAGCTGGAGGCTCTGAAACAGCGCATCCTGTCCAACGAGAACGCGGTGGGTAATCTGATCAGCGCCGACGGCCGGGCCACCATGATCCTGTGTTTTCTGGGCGGCGACCGGCCGACCATCCACATCGCCCGGGACATCAAGGACGCGGCGGGTTCCCTGTGGAAAAGGGGCGGCATGTATTTCGGCGGATCGCCGTTCATCCGGCTTCACCTGGCCGGTGGTACCCAGACGGATCTGAATCGCCTCACCCCCATTGTGGCGCTGGTGGTGCTGCTGGTCACGTTCATCATCTTCCGCAGGCCCTTGGGCGTGCTGCTGGCGCTGGGCACGGTGGGTATTTCCATCCTCTGGACCATGGGCCTCATCGCCCTGCAGGGAAGAGGGCTCACCATCGTGGGGTCGTCCCTTCCCACCATGCTGATGGCCATCGGCGGCGCCTACGGCATCCACATTCTGGCGGGCTTCTTCAATTCGGAAGCCCGTACCGTGAACGGGCGGATCGAAGACACCCTGTGCAACATGGGGCCGCCGGTGCTGGCCTCGGCCGCCACCACCGCCGCGGGATTCCTGTCGTTCCTTGCCATGGACATCGCCCCTTTCCGGCACTTCGGGCTGCAGGCCGCCATCGGCGTGGTGGCCACGGCGATGCTGGCGATGACCGCGATTCCGGCCATCCTGTCCTTCAGCCGGCGCCTGCCCGGACGGATCACGGAGATTCTTCCCTCGGGTCCCCTGTATACTCTGGGCGGATTTGCCGCCCGCAACCGGGTGCCCGTGCTGGCCGCCTGCGCCATCCTGGCCGCCGTGAGTCTGGCCGGCGTGACCCGCATTGCGCCGGACGCCACACTCGAATCGTTCTTCAAGGAGGATTCGGAGCCGGATCGGGCCAACCGGTTTCTCACCCGCCATTTCGGCGGTTCCACCTACCTGCAGGTGTATTTTGAAGGCGATATGCGCTCGCCCTTTGTGCTGGCGCAGATGCAGAAAATCGTGGAATTCGCCCGCGGGCTCGACGCGGTGGAGCACGTGTCCGCCATTACGGATTCACTCATCGTCATGAGCGAGGCCATGGGCGGGCGCGCGGATCTGCCCGAGACCAACCGGCGTGCCGGGTCCCTGTATCCGTTTCTCGAAGGCACCGCCGCCATTGACCAGATGATTTCTCCGGAAAAGGACGCCAGTCTGGTGCAGATCCGCCTCGCGGACGTGGGGCCCGGTCGGGTGGACGAGACGGTCCGGGAAATACGCGGGTTCATCGACGAGAACGTGCCGCGGGGTATCCGGGTGGTGCGGGTGAATCCCTATGCCCTGCCCGATGTCGAGGCGTCGGAATACGCGCCGCCGGCGGAATTTGATCGCAGCGGTAAACAAGTGCGCCGGGAAAAGCCGACGAAGATCCACGAGCCCGCGTCGATGGAGGAGCTGAAACGGCTCCGCTCGAAGATGGTCAAGGACGTGGCCGGGCGGATTGTCCGACTGATGCGGGTCCATGAGGTGCCGGCGCCCGCGGATGCGGAGCAGCGGGTGGTGAGGGTGCTGCGGGACCGCTGGACGGAGACAACTTCTCCCGGCGCGGATCTGCTGGAAGCCGCTCGTGAAGTGACGCGGGAGCACCTGGTGCGGGACTGTGCGTTCCTGTCGCCCGATGACGTGGCGGACGATGCCGCGGACGAGGCGATGGTCGCAGCGGCAGGGGATGAGTGGGACCATCGGGAGGAACGGGTGGCCGCAGCGCTGGCGACGGCGGGAGAAGGGTTCGTGGACGAATCGCGCATGCGTCAGCTCCTGCGCGACGCATTGCCCCTGAGCGCAGAAAGGGACGCGGAAGGGCTCGATATCACCGCCCAGTCCATGGCGTTGTCCTTTTCCCAGCAGCGCAACGCCGTGCGCTCCGTGCGGATGGCCTCCGCCGTGCTGGAGGACCTGTCTGTCAAACGGCCTTCTTTGGAACTCCGCGAACGGGTGGCCTCGGCCATCACCGACCTGGACATGCCCGTCTACGGCTTTTCCGACACGGGCAGCAGCGCGACGACGGTGCTGGCGAGGGTCACCGGTGCGCCCGTCATCGACGTGGCCCTGTGCACGAGCACCATTTCGAACCAGATCAATTCGCTGGCGGTGTCGATTGTCATTCTCCTGTTTGTCATGTCCATCGCGTTCCGCTCGGTGATCACTGCGGCCAAGGGCATCCTGCCGGCCCTGCTCATGCTGGCCCTGGCGGTGGGGGTCATGGGCGCCCTGGAAATTCCCATCGACATGACCACCAGCATGATCGCCGCCATCGCCATCGGCATCGGCGTGGATTACGCCATCCACTTCCTGTGGCGGCGGCGACGGCGGGGTGAGACCCTGGCTCAGACCACCGCGGGGGTGGGGCCGTCCATCATTTCCAATGCGGTGCAGGTGGCCGCCGGCTTTGCCGTCCTGTGTATCTCGGACATGGTGCCCATGCAGCGGTTCGGCATGCTCGTGGCGATGACCATGGTGCTCACGGCCGCGGCGACATTCGTCATGCTGCCGGCCCTGAGGGCCGAAGGGCCCCTGGTGCAGGAGAGCGAGGAGCGGGAGGTCGACGCCGGCTCCACCGGAGAAATCCGGGAGTAGTAACGGAATTCATTCATGCATGACCTCAGGCATTTGATGAAGGGCCGCCTGTCTGTGCGGACGGCGGGACTGCTGGCGTTGCTGACGGTCGGTGCGCTGTCCTGCGACGGCAACCCTGACCTGTCGCGGCCCGGGGCGATGGCGTCCGCGCCGTCGGGTCAGATGCCTGCCGGGCAGAACATCCTGCTCATCGTGGTGGATGCCCTGCGCGCCGACCGGCTCGGCTGCTACGGCTATTCCCGCCGACCCACCAGTCCGGCCATCGATGCGCTGGCGAAGGAGAGCATTGTCTTTGACAGTTTCCGCGCCGCTGCGCCCTGGACCGCGCCGGCCTTCGGCACCATCCTCACGGGTGTCCTGCCCGACGTGCACCAGGCAGGTCCCCTTCATCCGGCCGGGGAGGAGGATGGGGTGCGCATCGGCCCCCACACACTGTTTCCCATTCACAAGAATGTCTCCACCATTGCCCAGCTGCTGCCGGACCACCAGACGGCCGCCATTGTGAACAACGCCTACCTGCATCGGCGGATGGGCTATGCCCGGGGATTCGACCTGTGGAATTACCAGGTGGCAAAGGTGATCCGTCACCGGCTGGCGGATCGGGTCAGCAGCCTGTCGGGAATGTGGCTGAAGCGCAACGGCAACAGGCCGTTCTTTCTGATGGTTCACTACATGGATCCCCACCTCGCCTACAATCCGCCGCGCAAATACCACGAGGCGTTTCTGGACAGGAAGCCCGGCCGCTACCGGGTGCCCTATCTGCGCAGCGTCCGCTCGCAGAAACCCCTGGGGGACCGGGAACTGCCGTTCATGAAGAGCGCCTACGACGGCGAAATCCGCTTCACGGACGACGAAATCGGTCGCCTGCTGCGGCAGATGCAGGGCATGAAGCTGCTCGACAACACCTGGGTCGTTGTCACCGCTGATCACGGCGAAGAGCACTTTGATCACGGCGGGTTCGAGCACGGTCACGCGCTCACCGAAGAGGTTGTCCGCGTGCCCCTCATCATCCGGGCGCCGGGCGGTCGCTGGGGCGCCGGACACCGGGTGTCGTGGTCCGCCGGACAGGCGGATCTGGTGCCCACGTTTCTGCAGTGGATGGGGAAGGAAACGCCGGACGACCTGCAGGGACGCAGCCTGGTGCCCCTCATCACGGGAAAGGAAGCGGCCCACCGGTCCACCTACAGCGCCCACCTCATTTACGGCGAGCAGCAGGAGTCGTTTTTCGACGGTCGCTACAAGCTGATCCGCCACAAGAAGGACAAGAAGCGCGCGCGGGTGTTCGACCTGGTGAACGACCCCCTCGAAAAGCTGCCCCTGGACAGCCGCTCCCCTGCGGCCGTGCGCCTGACCGCGCAGCTGGAGCGCTTCTTGAAACAGCAGGACGCGCTGATCAGAACCGTCCACGGCAGAAATCCCCCGTCCGACCCGTCGGACACGGATCCGGACGGCCCCGTGGCCCTGCCCGAAGACGTACAGGACTCCCTGCGATCCCTTGGCTACATCGAGTAGGGTGAAGGCCGATTTTTTCAATCCCGGGTGAGGGAGAATCCTCCACCCGCGCCGAGGCGGAATCCGACACCGGGCGCTCCTTCGTCGCGACACAAACCGCACTTCGCCGGTTGAAGCAGCAGGGGCGAGTCGCCTCGCCCAGGCGCGGGTTCCATGTGATCGTCCCGCCCGAGTACCGGGCCGCAGGAACGCCACCGGCGAGCTGGTTCATCGACGACCTGATGCGCTTCCTCGGCCAGCCCTACTATGTGGGCCTACTGAGCGCCGCCGCCCTTCACGGCGCCGCGCACCAGCAACCGATGGTGTTTCAGACAGCGCCTTGGTTTTCTGCTCGACGCCGTCGGACAGAGCGAGGTTGCCGCGCCTCTGGCCGGGTGGCTCGCGAAGAAGCAGCCGCGTGCCGTGCTCCTGGCACCGGGAGAAGCGGCGGACGGCGGGATTGATTACCGGTGGCACGTCATACCGAACGTCGATCTGGAGGTGGATCTTTGATCCCGCGGGCCAACATCACTGCGTGGCGCGCCGTCGCGCCGTGGCCGTCCAACGAGCAGGTCGAGCAGGATCTGGTGCTCTCCCGCGCGCTCGTCGCCATTTTCAGCCACAAGGTTGTCGCCGACCGGGCTGTCTTTCGTGGCGGCACCGCGTTGCACAAGCTTTTCTTCGGCACCAGGGGTCGCTATTCCGAGGATATCGACCTCGCGGCCGTGTCGCGCGCCGAGTTCGAGGCCAACCTCGCGGCCAAGCTTGCGAGCGCCGCGTTCCTCGAGGACCTTCGTTTGCTGGTCCCGCCGGAGGTCGAGTATGACCCGGTCAAGGCGGCTGAACTGATTAACGAGCAGCTCATCGCGAAGCTGCCGGGCGAGCCGTGGAAAGGCCCCGGGGCGTG
>JAKQNG010000276.1 GCA_029565915.1 Deltaproteobacteria bacterium | reverse complement strand
CTGGTGCTCGGTGCGGTTGGTGACAAAGTGGATGGCGTCCCGTTCGTGGATGCGCAGGGTGCTCAAAGGGTGCTCCTTTGCAGAAAAGTTTCACCCTCTCTTTCGGCCGCTTCGGGTCGGATTGTGCCAAAAAAATTTCCGCCGCTTCACTTTTTTAATTTCTGAATGATTTCGCTCACCGCGGACGGGGTGCACGACGGCGGAAAGAAAGGGCGCGGCGGCGGCACGACGGCGGAATCGCGACAGGCGAGAGATGAAAGAACGGAGCACGGTCTTTCCCTCTTGATGGCATTGGAGTACCTTTACGAGACATGAAGAAACGGTTTTCTTCCATTGTCATTGTTCTGGGTCTCTGGGGCTGTTCCCTTCCGGACGCCATCTGGATACAGCCTAACCCTTACGCGCCAGGGGACGATACCGAGCGGATCGGAACCGATACAGACACCAGCCTCTGTCTGCCGTGCGATACGGATTGTTCCTGTGACACGCACTGTCCGTTCTGCCCCTGTGCCGGCACGGACAGCGCCCACACCTCGACCGACAGCGGCCCTCCGGCGCAGGAAGGTCCCCGCAACCTGATTCTATTCATCGGCGACGGCATGGGATACGCCCACGTGGAAGCCGCCGGCTGCCGGGCACACGGTGAATCCGGCGGTCTGGCATTTGAACAATTTTCTTCCCACGCGTCCATGATGACCCAGTCGTCAAACAACCCGGTCACCGACAGCGCCGCCGGCGGAACCGCCATCGCCACAGGCCGGAAGGTGAACAACGGCGTGATTGCCATGGCCATCCCCGGCAGCGGGAACGAACTGCCCACCATTGCCGACTACTACCGTTCCATCGGCCGCTCCATCGGCATCGTCTCCACCGCTCACATGACCAGCGCCACACCCGCCGCATTTGTCGGCCACGCCCCGTTGCGCACGGAATTCACCACCATTGCGCGCAGCTGCTTCGAAACCGGGCTGCCGGACATCCTCATGGGTGGCGGTGGGCGAGGTATCGTCATCGAAGATGCACAAGCAGCCGGATATCGGGTGGTGACCGGGCGCGATGAGCTGGCTTCCGTCAACACCGCCGGCGCTGCCCGCTGGCTGGGCCATTTCGGCGAGGACAACATGCCCTATGAACTCGACGGCATCGGCGACCTGCCCCATCTGTACGAAATGACCGCCCAGTCCATCGCCTTTCTGTCCAGCGACCCGGACGGATTCTTTCTGATGGTGGAAGGCGGACGGATCGATCACGCGTCTCACCTCAACGACACAGCACGGATGATCGAAGAAATGCTCGCCTTCGAACTGGCCGTGGAAACCGCGACAAACGCATCCCTCGATCCGGACGAAACCCTGATTCTCGTCACCGCCGATCACGAGTGCGGGGGCCTTCAGGTAATCAAATGCAACGACGCCGGCCTGCTGCCCGATGTGCAGTGGACCACCAGCGTTCACACCGGGGTGCCGGTTCCCGTTTATGCGCAAGGGCCCTTTGCGGACCGCTTTTCGGGCACCATCGACAACACGCGCATCTACCAGATCCTCACCGGCGGCTGACAAATCGCATCAGAAAAAGCCCGACGGCAAAAAACAATCCAATGGTCAGCACGGCAACCCGCTGGCTGCTAAACGCATCCGACGCCATACCGAACACCAGAGGTCCCAGAATGGCAGAACCCCTGCCGGCAAACGCCATGAATCCGAAAAACTC
The DNA here is from genome assembly GCA_029565915.1 of Deltaproteobacteria bacterium. Lineage (GTDB taxonomy): Bacteria > Myxococcota_A > Polyangia > JAAYKL01 > JAAYKL01 > JAKQNG01. Next base: position 517 of record JAKQNG010000276.1, on the reverse strand, counting down.
GCCACTGCGTCCCTCCGGGGCGAGCTGCCCGACAAATGTGCGGCTGGTGGACTGAATGGCACCGATACACAAAGAAGCCAGAACCGCTACACCCCAGAACCAGAGTTTCGCTCCAGAAGCGGTGAACAGGCCGGGCCATGCGGCCATTTCTGCGCCAGCCACAACTCCCAGCCACATGAACAGGGTGGCAATGATCGTCCGACGAGCGCCGATCCGTCCCGCGATCCGTCCGAAAACCGATGCGCCCGGTGCCGCAACCACATTCATGACAATGACCAGCGCAATATTTTCGCCCGTCGAAAATAAAAGAGAATCGGCTGAAAATGCCACCGCGAACACGATGATGGTGGAAACCGCATTGTTGAAAAAAAAGAATGCCAGAAGAAACCGGGCCAGATCGCGATGGTTTCCAATTTCTCTCACGGTGGTTGCGATGCGATTCCAACCCGCACCAAAAGAAAAGGCGGAACGGACCGGTCGATTGCGATCGCGAACCAGCAGAAACACGGGAATGGAA
>JAKQNG010000258.1 GCA_029565915.1 Deltaproteobacteria bacterium | reverse complement strand
AAGTAACAAAGATGATTGAAGACGTCAAGGCGTTGACCGTTCTGGAACTGGCTGAGCTGGTGAAGGCCCTTGAAGAGGAGTTCGGTGTGTCCGCCGCCGCGCCTGTCGCGATGATGACTGGTCCCGCTGCCGGTGCTGCTGCGCCTGCCGCCGCCGAAGAAGAGAAGACCGAATTCGACGTCGTCCTCAAGGACGCCGGTTCCGAGAAGATCAAGGTCATCAAGGTTGTGCGCGAAGTCACCAGCCTGGGCCTGAAGGAAGCCAAAGACGTGGTCGAAGGCGTTCCCTCCACCATCAAGGAAGGCATTTCCAAGGACGACGCGAACGCAATGGCCGCGAAGTTCAAGGAAGTCGGCGCCACCGTCGAAATCAAGTAATTGTCCTGACAATCAAAGAGGGGGGGATCCGGCAACGGATCTCCTCTTTTTTTCATCCGGGAACGTTATGCCTCGAATTCCTGTGACAACAGGCTTGCAGGAGTGCCGAATTAGTAGTATTATTAGAAACAACTAATAGGAATCGTCACCCACGAGATCCGTGCATGACGACACGGCTGGTTTGCGGAAAGGAATCATCATGACCGTGAATACGCACCTTGGGGTCAACGAACAGGACCATCTTGTCATTGGGGGCTGTGATACCACCGAGCTGGCCGCCACATATGGCACGCCCCTGTATGTGATGGACGAGATGGCCATTCGGGAAAACATCCGGATGTATCGTGATGCCATGACCCGCCATTATGAGGGTCAGGGCATGGTGCTGTATGCGAGCAAGGCCTTTTGTTCCACCGCGCTGTGCCGCATCGCGCATCAGGAGGGCATCGGGCTGGACGTGGTGTCCGGTGGTGAAATTCAGACCGCGTTGGCGGCCGGATTTCCCATGGACAGGGTCTGGTTTCACGGCAACAACAAGACGCCGGAGGAGCTGGCGCTGGCGCTGACCTGCGGCATTGGCCGGATTGTGGTGGACAATCTTGAGGAGCTGGCCCTGCTCGACCGCATTGCGGCGGAACACGGCCGGCAGATTGAGATTTCCGTGCGGGTCAAGCCCGGTGTGGATGCCCACACGCACGATTTCATCCGGACCGGCAGCATCGACTCCAAGTTCGGCGTGGCCCTGGAGAATGGCGAGGCATTGCGCTTTGCCGAGCAGACATTGAAAATGCCGCATATCACCCTGATGGGCATTCATTGTCACATCGGGTCCCAGATATTCGACTTGGCGCCGTTCGAACTCACCGCAGAGGTGATGCTCGGGTTTGCGGCGGAGGTTCGTGACACGCTGGGCATTGAAATCCGGGAGCTCAACCTTGGCGGCGGTTTCGGCATCAAATATACCCCCACGGATGATCCCGTGGAATACGACCGCTACATCCAGTCTGTTTCCCTGGTGGTGAACCGGGTTTGTCGGGAGAAGGGTCTGAAAAGGCCGTTCATGATCATGGAGCCGGGACGCTCCATCGTCGCGCCGGCCGGCCTGACGCTGTACCGTGTGGGCAATGTGAAGCAGATTGAGGATGTCAGAACCTATGTGGCGGTGGATGGCGGCATGTTCGACAATCCCCGGTATGCCCTCTACCAGTCAAAATACAGTTTCCACCTCGCGAACCGGATGCGCGCGCAAGCCGATCAGGTGGTGACGGTGGCAGGAAAGTGCTGCGAGTCCGGTGATTTGCTCGGCAGGGATGTGCCGCTGCCCAAGGCGCAGCCGGGAGATCTGATGGCTGTGCTGGCCACCGGCGCCTACAACTATTCCATGAGCAGCAACTACAACCGCAATCCAAGACCGGCGGTGGTGCTGGTGCGCGATGGCCGCCATCGCGTGATTGTCCGCCGGGAAACTCTGACCGATCTCATCCGAAACGACGTGATCCCGGACGATTTGGAGGCATAGAAAAGGCCGGCGGCATCTTGCCTGCTCCCGCTTGTGGCGGATGTTTTCTTGACAGGGACACCGGCCCCCGATATCATGGG
>JAKQNG010000250.1 GCA_029565915.1 Deltaproteobacteria bacterium | reverse complement strand
GACGCCGACGTGCAGGATGGTCTCGCCGATGGCGATAGACTCCTCGCGCAGCCCCTCGACGGCGCGGACTTCATCGTAGTCCAGCCGGCGGGCGGGCCGTCCGGTCACCAGTTCGCTAGCAGTGCGCAGGGTGGCTTCCATGACGCCGCCGGTGCAGCCGAAGATGTCGCCCGCGCCGGTGGCGATCCCCAGCGGTTCATCAAACCGTCCGTCGTCGAGATGGGGGAAGTCTATGCCGTAGCACTTGATCATCCAGATCAGTTCGCGTGTGGTCAGGACGGCGTCGGTCCATGGCCTGCCGTCGGGCATCATGTGTTCCTTGCGGCGGGACTCGAATTTTTTGGCCACACAGGGCATGACGCCGACCATGAAGATTTTCTTCGGGTCCAGTCCCTTTTTTTCCGCGTAGTAGGTTTTGCACAGGGTGGAGAGCATGCTCATCGGCGATTTACAGGTGGAAGCGAGGGGGATGAGCTCCGGATAAAATTTTTCCATGAAGTTGATCCAGCCTGGAGAGCAGGAGGTGAGAAGCGGCAGGGGGCCTTTCCCCTTCAGGCGTTCGAGCAGCTCGTGCGCCTCCTCCATGATGGTCATGTCGGCGCCGAAGTTCGTATCGAAGATGGCGCTGAACCCGAGGCGCCGCAGAGCGGTGATCATCTGTTCCGTGGCGGGGGTGCCGGGCGGGAGGCCGAAACCTTCGCCGATGGCGGCCCGGATGGAAGGGGCTGTCTGCACCACGACGTGCAGGTCGGGATTGGACAGGGCCTCCCAGATGGCGTCGGTGTGGCGGGTTTCGAGGAAGGCCGCGGTGGGGCAGACATTGATGCACTGTCCGCACTGGATGCAGACGGAATCATCCATGGGGACGAGGTTTGACGGGCCGACCACGGTATTGAATCCCCGGTGGTGCTGGCTGAGGTTGTTGACGCCTTGAATCTCGGAACAGACACGCACGCAGCGGCCGCAGAGGATGCACTTTTCCGGATTGCGGATCACGGCAGAGCCGCTGTCGTCAATCTTGTAATGTTTACGCCGCCCTTCATAATACCGTTCGCGGACGCCCATGTCGTAAGCCAGTTTCTGGAGTTCGCAGTTGCCGTTGCGTTCGCATGTCTGGCACTCCTTCGGGTGGTTGTCCAGAAGCAGCTCCACGATGTCGCGCCGGGCCTGGCGGATGACCGGGGAGTTGGTCTGCACCTCCATGCCGTCCCAGACACGTACGCTGCATGAGGCCATGTAGTGGGGCATGCCCTTGACCTCGACGATGCAGACACGGCAGGCGCCTTCCAGGGAGAGGTCCGGATGATAGCACAGGCGGGGAATGATGATTCCCAGCGTTTCCGCGGCAGCCATGATGGTTGTGCCTTCAGCGATCTGGATGTCCTGGCCGTTAATCTTTACATTCAGCATTTTTTTGCTCATGATGAAATCTTGCGCCTCATTATATCAAAAATATGTCAGGTTCTCTTCACGGCATTGAAGCGGCAGACCTCGAAGCAGCGTCCGCACTTCACGCACTTGTCCTGCCGGATCAAGTGGGGTTCGCGGCGGCGTCCGTCTATGCACTCCACAGGACAATTCCTGGCGCACACGGTGCAGCCGATGCACTTTTCCGGGTCAATTTCAAACCGCAGCAGGGCAACGCA
>JAKQNG010000242.1 GCA_029565915.1 Deltaproteobacteria bacterium | reverse complement strand
TCGCACCGGTGTCGCTCATCATCGGGTTCTTCAACAAGAACATCCGCATCTACGAGGTGTTCAACACCGGCCACTGGTACGATGTCGGCTTCTACATCGCCTTGCTTGGCGGGTTCGGCGGCTTCGCCCTGACCCGGAAGCGAAAAAAGGAAAAGGAGTGAGGAAAGCCTCTCCACTGCGTCTTCCAATGCAGTCGGAGAGGCTTTTTTTACCGTTTCACAGCCATCCCGCACCAGGGGGGTGTCCGCACCCGCACCACCATGCCGAGGTATCCCCGGCGCTTGTCAGACCACCGGTCCCATGGTAAGGTTACGATGATCTGTTGTCACCGGTTGGTTGGTGACGCATGGCATCCCGGCAACCAACGCTTCAGGGCACAAAGGAGCATCCATGGCAGACCGCATCGCCGTCATTTCAGACATTCACGGCAATCTCACCGCGCTGACCCGCGTGCTTGCGGACATCGGGGCACGGGGCATCACGCGCATCTTCTGCCTGGGCGACCTCGTCGGCAAGGGGCCACGGCCTGCCGAATGCACCGATCTGACCCTTTCCGCCTGCGAGAAAACGGTCAAGGGCAACTGGGATCACCTGGCGACCACCTGGGCCGATCGTTCCTTCATGCGATGGCACCGGGAGGCATTGGGCCAGGACAGAATCGACCGGCTGTACCAGCTCCCGGTCTATCTTGAATTCCGCATGAGCGGCCGGCTTGTCCGGCTGTGCCACGCCTCCCCCCACGACCTGTTCCACCGCGTGTTTCAGCATACCGAGCCCCACGAGAAAATGCGCCTGTTCGCCCCCACGCCCACCTGGGACCAACAGGCGGATGTATTGGGATACGGTGACATTCACGGCGCCTACATTGAACACATGCAGGGGGATCACAAGGGCAAGGTCATTTTCAACGCCGGCAGCGTCGGCAACCCGCTGGAGCTTCCGCAGGCCAGCTATGCCATTGTGGAGGGCGAGGAAGGCGGGACGGTACAGGCCGGATTCGCCATCACACTGGTTCGGCTCCCCTATGACGTGGAAGCGGAAATCCGGTTCGCACAAGCCACGGAGATGCCCCATCTTGCCGAGTATGTCATGGAATTGCGAACCGGCCGGTATGGCCGTCGTGATTTTCATTAGGCCGCGGCGCAGACTGTTCGCAAATGTCAGGTTCGACCACCATCGTCCGGTCAAACGGGCACGCTTCATGATTCATTCAACAGCCACCCGACATGGCGCACCGGAAACGAGGAGTACACGATGCCCCAGGAAATTGAACGCAAGTTCCTTGTCACCTCCGCAGCTTACCGCGACGGGGCCAAAGGCACGCTGATCCGCCAGGGATACCTGCCGGGGTCGGCGGGATCTGACCCCACAACCCCCATTGTGCGCGTCCGGATTGCCGGCGCACACGCGTATCTCACCGTCAAGGGCCCCAACACCGGCATTTCCCGCGCGGAGTTCGAGTACGAGATTCCGGTCGGGGACGCCGAACAGATGCTGGACGCATTCTGCCGCCCGCTGCTGGTGGAGAAAATCAGATATGAGGTGGTGCATGACGGATTCGTCTGGGAAGTGGATGAATTTCTTGGCGCCAACAAAGGCCTCGTGGTCGCGGAAATCGAACTGGCACACGAACAGCAGGCATTCGACCGCCCGCCATGGCTGGGGCCCGAGGTCAGCCACGACCCCAGATACTTCAACAACCGGCTGCTGACGCACCCCTACAAGGAATGGGAACCATGACAACGAAAACGAACCCGCATCACAAAGGGCAGGTTGCCGAACAAAACATCCGTCGTCCCTTCCCCGGCAAGAGGCATTTCCGGGCTGGCACCCGCCGATCCATCACTGGCAAGGGGCGTTTCCGG
>JAKQNG010000234.1 GCA_029565915.1 Deltaproteobacteria bacterium | reverse complement strand
TCATCATCGCGGCCCGCACGGTGACCAGCGCCAACGGCTATTTTGACCCGCCCGACATGCTGGGCATCAACGACGCGTTTCTCACCATGCGCGCCGCTCCCATGCCGAACGCGCGGTTCCAGCTCAACGTGGGCGGATTTGCCAATCGCTACGGGGCCATGGGCGAATACGACCTCGGCCGCTACGGAACGCCCCTCATCGCGCGGGTGGGCGGCACGGGCCTCACGGGCTCCGCGCAGGTGGATTTCAACGACCTCACCCTGATGAGCGAAATCGGCTTTCAGGGCCAGTTGAACAAGGCGCCCGTAGGCGTGGAGCCGGCGGGCTGGAACGGCTTTGCCGACCCGAATGTGGGCAGCAGCTTTGCAGTCCATGCCCATGCGGGCCTCGCCTGGCGCCGGCTCCTGGAGGTCGGCGGCCACTTCATCTACGCGTTTACAAAGGACGATCGCGCGGAGGTGGAAACCATCCCCGACGGCAACATCGCGGTGGGCGCGGCGGACACCCGGCTGACCATGGGTCGGTTCGGCCACCTGTACCTGGGCTTTGCCCGCACCCAGGCCAACCGGGCCCGGGCCGTGTCCAACGTCGTCCGCATCCTCAATGCACCAGGCGGTCCCGGCCTCATGCGGGAATACCTGGGCGAAAACAGCAGCGGGACGGGCTCCCTTTCCACGGTTGGCGGCCAGTACGATTTCAGCCTGGGCAACCTGCTGCGCTACCCCGCGGCCTTCGAAGGCAACGGGCCCGACCTGATGGCGAGCGTCTTTGCCATCTACACCCACGTCAACAGCCCGTCCGATGCGGCACACGACGATATCGGCAAACTGAAGGTGGGCGGCGAACTCGGATACGCCATTGTCAAATGGCTGGCCATCGGCGCCCGGTTCGACCATGTGGCCCAGCACCTGAAGGCTCCGGACTTTTCGCAGAACATCATCACCGGACGGGTCATCCTGCACAGCGACTGGAACTCGCGGGATCAGCTCGCCATCCAGTACGCCCATTTCAAGAACGGCGGACGGACCGCGGTGCGGGAAGGCTATCCGCCCCGGGATGACGTGACCATCGTGCCCGACGAACACGTCGTCAGCATCACCGCCAGCATGTGGTGGTAGGAGAGTGGAGATGAACGCACTGCAACAGATGTTCGTCTTTGCCGGCGCTGCGCTCTGCGCGGGCTGCGTGACCGGGGTCGACCAGCGGGAAGAACTCGACACGGGCGGACCGACGGAAATCATCGATCCATGCCGTTCCCTCACGGACTATGAATTCGAACCGGTGGAGGACTTCGAGCTGGGCATCGGCCGCACCTTCTGGGTGTCGTCCGACGGCACCGGCGAGATGGTCCCCATTCCCGGCCGGGAACCGGAAGCGTCGGCCATCGACGGCGGACGATGCGGCATCAGCGCCATGGCCCTGCGGATGACAGCCCGGGACATGGCCATTTACGGCGGCGCCTTCGGCATCAGTTTTTATCCGGACGGGCGCGATGTGTCTGCCTTTGACGGAATTTCCTTCTGGGTAAAAACCGCGCCGGGGGTGGGCAATACGCTCATGCTGTCGGTCAGCGAACAGCATACCGACGAATACAACGGCGGTCGCATCCGGGACGGCGAACCGTTCTGCCTGGAAAACACCACCGACGAGAGTGAAAAATGTGATCGCTTCAGCGCCGGGGTCGGCATGGGAACGGAGTGGCGATTCGTCGCGGTGCCGTTTTCCGCCATGCAGCAACGGGGCTATGGAAAACCCGCGCCCTTCCTCGACACCGCTCCCCTGCTGGGCTTCCAGCTCGGGTTCGAAACCGGCGACTGGGATTTCTGGATCGACGACATTGCATTTTACAGGGAACGGTAGGCGGGCCACACCTTCCCCCGGCGGCATCGGGCATGCCGGCAGGGGCGTGTTTCAGTATTCGAGGGTATCGACAAAAACGGTCGCGGGCGAGAACGTGGATGCAATGCTGCTGGTCACAATTTCCACGCCGATGATCCGGATATCCGCCGGATCGTAGTCGGCGTTGTCAATCCACCCCTGGGGCTGGGATACGTCCAGCATCAGCGTCACCCAGCCGGTGCCCGCCGTCAGGTTGGTCCAGCCGTTGTCCGCATAGACGGAATCGTCGCCGGATTTGACAAACAGCTTGGCGCCGCCGGGCGCGTCCGCGTTATCGGTCATGCCGCTTTCCAGGTTGACCATGATTTCGATGACAACGCCGGTCATGTCCACGGCCGCAGGAAGAACCACCTGAATGGCCAGTTTCTGTTCGATATCGTCATAGGGAATTTCCAGTTGCAGGGCGCCGGCATCCGGGGATCCCGCCGCATCCGTCCAGGTCAGCGTCGTGGCAGCGGCCAGGGCCGCGGGATCGGAATATTCAATGACCCAGGCATCGGCTTCCGTCTGGGTGTCGAATCCCACCAGAACCCCCAGATCCACTTCCGCATCGGAATCGGTGTCCGTATCGGTGTCCGTGTCGGTGTC
>JAKQNG010000232.1 GCA_029565915.1 Deltaproteobacteria bacterium | reverse complement strand
CCGGAAATACCTGTGCGGACTGGACGGCCTATCTTTCGGGCGAGGGCGACACGGACGGAGCGTATCCCAATTGCACGGCGGTCTGCGACGTCATCATCAACGACTGCAGTCTCGCTTCGCCGGACGGTCCTCCGGGCGCCGACCTGCCCTCCTGCACGGAAGGCTGCGTTGAGCAGAACGGCAGCATCGATGTGGATGCATCCCAGGTCACCGCCATCGCGGCCATGACCTGCGACGAAATCGCCCTTCTGTTTACGGAGTAACCCCGGCCTTCCATTCGCAAGGAGTGTGCGCCCATGAGCGGATTTCCCTGGAAACCGGCAAACGAATATGAAGACGTCATTTACGAAAAGATGGACGGCATTGCGAAAATCACCATCAACCGGCCCCGGGTGCGCAATGCATTCCGGCCGAAAACGGTCATGGAACTGTCCGACGCGTTTACCGACGCGCGCAACGACAGTGCCATCGGCGTGGTCATTCTGACCGGGCAGGGCGACAGGGCCTTCTGCTCCGGCGGCGATCAGAAAGTACGCAAAGACGCGGGATACGAGGGCGGGGACGGCGTCCAGCGCCTCAATGTACTTGACCTGCAGCGCCAGATTCGCACCCTGCCCAAGCCGGTTGTCGCCATGGTGGCGGGATATGCCGTCGGCGGAGGCCACGTGCTGCACCTGCTCTGCGATCTGACCATCGCTGCGGACAACGCCGTGTTCGGCCAGACCGGACCAAAAGTCGGCAGCTTCGACGGAGGCTACGGGGCATCCTATCTGACGCGGATCGTGGGGCAGAAGAAGGCGAGGGAAATCTGGTTCCTGTGCCGGCAGTACACCGCGCAGGCGGCCCTCGACATGGGACTCGTGAACGCGGTGGTGCCTCTCGAAAAGCTGGAGGACGAAACCGTCAGATGGTGCCGGGAAATCCTGGCCCACAGTCCCATGGCCCTGCGGTGCCTCAAGGCGGCCCTGAACGCGGACTGCGACGGGCAGGCGGGACTGCAGGAGCTGGCCGGAAATGCGACCATGCTGTTCTACATGAGCGAAGAGGGCCAGGAAGGAAAGAATGCCTTTCTCGAAAAGCGTTCCCCTGATTTCTCCAGATTCAAACGCCACCCATGAACGGCGGCTGACATGAGCGAAATCCGACCCGGCAGTCCGGCCGCCTGGATGGCGGCCATTCGACCGAAAACCCTGCCCGTGGGGTTGGCGCCGGTGGTGATGGGATGGGCCGTTGCCGCGGCGCACGGCGGGGGAGTGAATCGACCGGCGGTGTCGATTGCCGCTGTCACGGCACTGCTGCTGCAGATCCTCTCCAATCTCGCCAACGATCTGTTCGATTTCAAAAAGGGCGCCGACGGGCCGGACCGGCAGGGACCCGTGCGGGCCATGGCCGCGGGACTGCTGACCCGGCGCCAGATGACCGGCGGCATTCTGCTGGTGGCAGCTCTTGCGCTTGTCAGCGGCAGTTTTCTCGTCGTCGCGGGAGGGTGGGTGTTCGGCGTGCTCGGTATCGCCGCCGTGTTGTGCGCGCTCGCATACACGGGAGGGCCCTTTCCACTTGGATATCACGGACTCGGCGATCTGTTCGTCTTTCTCTTCTTCGGTCCCGTGGCGGTCTGCGGGACAACGTTCCTCGCCGGGGGACAGGTGCCTCCGGCCTCATGGCCATGTGCGGTTGCGGTCGGATGTCTGTCTGTCAACGTGCTGGTGGTCAACAATCTGCGGGACGCGGCACAGGATGCGCTGTCGGGAAAGCGGACGCTGGTGGTGCGGTTCGGGCGTCGCGCGGGCATCGGCCAGTATGCAGGCAACCTTTCGGTGTCCTTCGCTTCGGCACTGGTGCTTCCCGCACTGGATGTGCCCCTTACGGCGATCCTGATACTGGTGCTGGTGCCGTCTGCTGTAGTCATGACCCGGCAACTCATGCGCGCAAAAGACGGCCCATCGATGAATCGCCTCCTCGCGTCGTCCGCCCGGTTTGTCCTTGTATTTGTGGCGCTGCTCAGCGCGGGCATGCTCACCGGGACATGGTGTCTGTTGCGTTGATCCGCGGCAGGTGGCAGTCCCCGGGTGCGTCGTCACTCTCAAATCCGCTCCCGTTGTCGTCGTCTTCGTCGGGGCCGGCAAAATCGAGCATCTTCCGAATCGCATCCGCCCGGTTCACCATCCGGGGCGTTGCCGCATACACGGTGGCCAACCCCTGCCAGCACCGGCGCCACATGGGGCTTCCCGCCCCGTCATCGCCCAACCTCGACAGCAGATCCCAGCACACGCGCTCCAGACGGCGGAGCTTCTTCTGCGCCACAAGAACCTCGGTCAGACGCTCAAACGCCGCCGTGCAATCCGGATTGGCCCGCAGGGCCCGCAGATAGTATCGGACGGCAACTGCCGGCCGCTTCAGAACGATCAGCGCAATTTCGCCACCGGTGCTGTAAACGCGCGACCGCAGGCGGCTGTCCTGATCCACGGCCCGGATTTCCAGTTCACGCAGTACCTGCCGCGCTTCCCCCGGGGTGCCGGCCCGCTTCACATACTGCTCCAGCTCCGGATCCGCATCTCCCCCGCGCCATGCCCGCCGCGAAAACACAAAGCCCTTCAGCAGCTGGACCACAATGGACAGCACAATCAGCAGTGCGGCAATAACAAGCAGTGCTTCTTTCATAGCGGCATTATTGAACGGGGACATCGGATAGTCAACCGGTAGCATCGGCTCCGGCCGGGTCGGGGATGGTAAGGAGATCTATTCGATGATAATCGGCGGCGGCTCCGAGATAATCGACAGGTTCAACCCTCCCGGATAGTAGTAAGACGTCGCCCAGCCGTAGCCCATTACCTGCAGCCCTACCGGCAAAGTGGATTCCAGCCGGTGTTTGCCGTCAAGTCCGGGACCCGACGACAGCATGATGCGGCGTATGCTCCAACCGGTGCTGCCGATGGCCTGCAGAAAACCGCCCGCGGTCGCACCGTCCAGCGTGACCGTTGCCCCGTCCGGCACGATTACGTCGCAGTAGTTGGTCGGGTACGAGACCGGCGCCAGAAAGCTGTATGACGTGCGGAACTGCTGTGGTGCCACCATGACACTGGCCCCCGGTTCCGCTCCCTGGATGAAGGAAACAACAATGAACGGATGATCGTCGTCCTGGGCCGATACGACAAACGCCGATGTCGTCGCCACATCCTTCCACTGGCCGGCGTTGAGCGTCGTCGGCGCACCTGCGGGCGTGGTTCCTTCATAGGTGAGCGATGTCCCGTCCACACTGCCGATGATCCGCACACGGTGTTCCACCGCACTGCCGGAAGGACCCGTGGGCGGTGCCACAATATATTCTGCGCCCAGCGCCTGTGCCGGCATGACGCTCTCTTCCATGTGGTCTGCGTAACTCACCAGAGTCGTCGGCGTCAGATCAGCAATCGGAGAGAGCCCGATGACCTGCACGGGCCGATAGTTGGGAGATTCCGTCGTCCCGGGATTGGATGCGTTGAGGCCCACCACCAGACTGCCGGTCAAATCGGAATTCGCCACCACACTCCAGTTGCCGGTGGTGCCCAGCAACTGCACCACATCCCCGGCGTCCATGGTGAAATCGACCACATTTCCGCCCGTTGCCGCTGTGACACCGGTACCGGCCACAATCGCAGCAGACAGATCCACCTTGACCAGCGTGCCATCTTCAATGGCCGTGATGGCAATGGCGCCCGGTGCATCCCCCCAGTCGCCACCGTATTCGCCCCCGTAGGAGAATACCCGGTACACACCGGTCAGGGCGGACGTGGGCAACAGCAACGACGCATCGTTGGTGACCGAAGCGCACTCCGTTGTGCCAAGTCCGGCGGACGCGCTGTCAATGCAACCGGCGGGCTCCGGATCGAGATGGTATTCGAGCGGGCTGAACTGCCACACGGTCACGGGAATCGAACTCGTCAGATGATATGCGCCGCCATTCCGGCGAACCGAGCTGGTCACCCTGTTTCCCGACGTGTTGGCGGTATTGAAGGTGGTTCCTTTCAACTCGGGCACCCAGGGCAGAAAGATTTCCCGCAATTCACCGGCGGGAACAATCTCGTTCAGATCGCTGCCGAGGGCGCCGCCGGACACGGTAACGTAGGCATCCGCATCCTGATTGTTGGCCACCACCACGGCAAATTCGAATCCGGTCGAACCGGCCAGATTGTACCAGACCATGTTGTAGGTCACCGTCGGCCAGAAATCACAACCCATATACGTCCGGTTCAGCGCGGCCTCCGCACAGGTTTCCGGATCGCCTTCACTGTCGGTGTCCAGGGTGTACCCGTCTTCGTTGTCGCAGTTCTCATCCACACCGTTGGGCTCCGGAGGCTCCACGGCATCGGGCTTGATGGCCGGATTGCTGTCATCGCAGTCAATCGGATAGAAGTACCCGTCGCTGTCCTGATCCACCAGCGCAACGGACGTATCGGTATCGGTCTGCGTATCCGTATCCGCATCCGTATCCGCATCCGTGTCCGCATCCGTATCCACATCCGTGTCCGCATCCGTGTCCGCATCCGTGTCCGCGTCGGCATCGGACGTGTCCAATGGATTGTCCGTATCACTGTCGCTGTCGGAATCCGCATCGGAATCTGCGTCCGTGTCGGCATCCGTGTCCGTATCCCCGCTGGTTGCCCCGTCTTCCTGTTCACAGCCGCTGATGCCCAGAAACAGCAACGAAAACAGAAGAACGGGAATCGACTGCGCCATGTGTTCCTCCTCCAGAAAAGGGCCCGGTGATGAAGCCCGGTTGTAAAGTATTCAAAAATTATCAATGCAATATACGTTTTTGTTGCCGGAAGGGCTGAGAATAACGAAACCATCCATAAAAACAGCGAAAAATTAAATCTGTAATAGATGCTTAGTCAGCCCAGAAAGGACCCTGATGACAGGCGGACGCCGGAGAAAAACTGAGCTGGGGTCAGACGTTTCTTTCCGGGCATCTGAACATCCCGCAGGACAAGCACACCGCTGCCACAGGCAACCCGGATGCCATCGGCAGCATGGAAAATCACCGTTCCGGGCGCATGGTCTCCGGCGCCTGATTCCGCCCTGGCGGTATGGACCTTCAATGGTGCGCCATTCCAGAACGTAAAGGCGCAGGGCCACGGATGAAGGCCTCTCACCTGTCGTGCGATCTGCTCCGCGCCGCGGTGCCAGTCAATCCGCCCGTCTTCCTTGCAGATGGGCGGGGCAAATGTCGCAGCGGCCGTATCCTGCGGCACCGGCACCAGCTCGTCCAGCCGGGCGAGCACGTCGCGCAGCGTAACTGCCCCCATCGTCGCCAGACGCACCGTCAACTCACCGGCAGTCTCGTCATCGCCGATATCCAGCTCTCCCACGCGGAACACGGGCCCCGCATCCAGTTCGGCCACCATGCGCATGATGGACACGCCGGTCCGGGTTTCCCCGTTCAGGATGGCGTGATTGATGGGTGCGGCGCCTCGATAGCGGGGCAGAATGGAGGCGTGGACATTCAGGCATCCGTATCCGGGCAGACTCAGCAGGCCGGCCCCGAGAAGCCGACCGAAGGCCGCCGTTACAATGACATCCGGTTGATACCCACTGACAAACTGCGTGAACTTCGCGCCTTTCACAATCTCCGGCTGCACGGCTTCCACCCCCAGCTCCCGGGCCCGGACCATCACCGGCGGCGGCGCCATCTTCCTGCCCCTGCCGCTCGGCCGGTCCGGTTGCGTAATCACCAATGCCAGCCGCGTGGATTCCGCCAGCATGTCCAGCACCGGAACGGCAAATTCGGGCGTTCCCAAAAACACCGTGGTCAGCCGGCGCATGTCGAATCCGTTCATTTCGAAGTCCGGGCTTTCTTCTTCATCAGGTCTTTCACCATCATCCGCCGGCGCAGATACCCCACCTTGTCTGCCAGCGACACCCCGTTCAGATGGTCCAGTTCATGCTGCACCGCCACTGCCAGAAGCCCTTCCGCTTCCAGACGGACCGGATTGCCATCCGCATCCTGCGCCTGAACAACAACCGATGCGGACCGCTTCACTTCCACAGTCATCTCCGGAAAACTGAGACAGCCCTCTTCCCAGTCAATCTCTCCATTACGCTCCACAATCTCCGGATTCACCAGCACGTGCAGATCGTTGCCCTCATCCGGATCACTGATATCAATGACGCACACCTGAAGGCCGACGCCGACCTGATTCGCCGCCAGTCCCACACCGGGTGCCGCATACATGGTTTCGGCCATATCGCTGATCAATTGTCTCAACTCATCGTCGAACCGTTTGACCGGCGCACATTTCTTTTTCAGAATCTCATCTGGATAAATAACAATTTCTCTGATTGCCATACTTTCTCCAATCACTGTCCTCAGCTTGCATCCGTGAGAGCCTGCCGATAGCTCTCCCGCATATCCGCATCGGTCAGAACTGTCTTTGCCTCTTCGATGACAGAATTCACCAGCCGCAGTTTCTCCTGCAGGTCGCCAAATTCCGATGCCACATACCGCTCCGACGAAAACGCGGATTTCAACCGATGATATGAATTCAACACATCACTGATCGGTGCATCGGGCTCCACCTCCAGAATGGAAAAATAGGTACCTTCAATCACCTGTCCCACTTTCTCCAGGATCCTTGACCGCTCCAGCGCCAGATTCAAGCCTGTCGCGTTGGCCCGATCAGCAAAAGCCATTGTCACCTCATCCTTCACCACGCGACCCGCTCCCGAAAGGGAAACCCAACCGTTAATCAACAGCCCTGCAAAAAACGCCCGCAGTTCCGCCTCATCCACATTGAATCGCTGCGCAAGCTGATCGGTTGTCCGAATGCCATTGCACCAGTTCAACACTTCCAGCTCAAGACTGGAACAGTCGATGGATGCGACCTGCTGCCGATGCTGTCCATCAAACAGAACCATGCTTCCTTTGGGCACCAGCGCATCGATGACATGGAGGGGTATCCGCGTGCGTGCACCTTCCACAATCAGGGCAGCCGCAGGGACGTCCAATCGAATCCGTTCGGTCAACTGGACATCTTCACTGACAAAATCCCACTCGCCCGAAAGCCAGGTAAAGCAGTCCAGCAGCAGCGTTTCATAATGGTGGCGGACGGTCGGGAACAGCTCCCTCGATGACAGAATTCCCTTGTCGACCAGCACGGCGCCCGCGCGTCGACCACTGTCGCCAATGGTTAACGATGCACTCTGATACTGCTGTTCCGTCAAGCGGCCTTCCCGGTACAGCAGTTCGACCAGTCGATCCTCCCGGGCATCGGATAAAACAACAATCGGATCGCCACTTACAAAATACACAAACCGGGTGATACCGCGGCTCTGCACTTTCAGCTTTCCAGAAGTCCCGTTACGGGACACGGTTGCCAGCACAATCCAGAATGGCGTCTCCTCCAGATTTCCCGACAAATGCGATCTTTCTGCATCAGACAGGGCTGACTCCTCCGGTTCGTCACCATCAGAAGGCATCGTTCCGCTGACAGCTGGCAACCCCGGTTCGCTCACCCCTATTCGTTCCGGTTCGGCAGGCAGGCCGCGGTGCTTCAACGCAGACGGCAGAACTTCTGTCCGATTCTCCATCTCCGTGTTGGGTGATACCGTCGATTCCGAAGCCTGGAACGGTGGCCGGGGTGTTGTCGATCCGGTTCCGGGTTCACCGGCCGGTGGAGATTCCATTCTCTCACTGATGGAAATCTGCTGTCCGATATAGGCCTGAACATCGATGGCCTCCAGGCCTTCAGGAATGTCACGTCGCTCGCTGGACACCTGCTGATACCGGAACTCTTTTTCCACTCCGCTGATAAAATCAGCCAGAGACTCACTGTCACCGATTCTGGGATAACGGGGTGCCGCTGCCGGCAGTTGATTGTCGTCCATCAGACGTCGTGCCGATTTCAATGCACGCAGATACGGGTCTTCCCCGATATCGGAACAGATTCCCGTGCTGGTCAATTCGTCATCACTCAGGCCCAGCAGCAGACCAACCTTGGATAAAAACTGGTCCTCCGATTCGTCGGCGCGGATGAATGCGTCTGCGCCGAGCTTGAACAACTCCTCATGCGTCCGATGTCGTGTTACCACCAGAATCGGCATGGCGGCGCCTCTCGGCAGCATCCGGACCTGGTTGATGAACTGTTCCATCCGATCCATCTGGTCACCAAGGATGCAGAGCTGCACCGGCTGACTGGAAATGACACGGAGTGCTTCCCGGGGGTCCGAAACGGTGAGCGTATTTCCGGAACAGCGCCGACGCAGCACAGCTTCGATTGTCTCCGGCGCTTGAACGGCAACGATCTGCGGTGTATCAGCAACCATCTGCGAAATAGTAGTTCGATTCGTCAGATGCGTCAAACACCAACAAATTTCACACCAGCAGAGAACCGTCAGCTATTGGAGGAGTTCAATGCGTGCAAGGGGGGCACAGTCACCTTTGCGGGAGCCGAGTCGTGTGATACGAGTATATCCACCAGGCCGATCTTTGTACCTCGGAACCAGCTCATTAAAGAGCTTGTTCACCAGATCCACTGGAGCGGCTTCCTCAGTTCCATCCTGATACTTCTGCGGCAAGAATCTTGTGACCATCTGTTTCAGGTGAACCTGTCGCATCCGATCTTCCACGGAGAGCTTATCCGCCTCCTGTCCAATCGTGTCACCGGCTTTTGACGCCTGCGTAATCAGACGTTCTACAATACTGCGCAGCTCTTTTGCTTTCGCCTGTGTGGTATCAATTCCTTCGTGCAGGATCAGCGCGGCAGCCATGTTGCGATACATGGCACGC
This sequence comes from Deltaproteobacteria bacterium, assembly GCA_029565915.1. GTDB lineage: Bacteria > Myxococcota_A > Polyangia > JAAYKL01 > JAAYKL01 > JAKQNG01. The sequence goes on along the minus strand of JAKQNG010000232.1, from coordinate 13,274 downwards.
CGATGACTGGAATTCCGTCCCAGTTTTCGTCCACTCTTGTGATGTCTCATGGCATATTTCCTTATGAACCCTGTTGCTTTTTCCAGCGATCCAGCAGCTGATCCCAGTTGTCGATCTTCATCCCGAGCTGCAAATCCATTTCCGCAAGGATATCCCGGATTTCCTTCAATGATTTCCGACCGAAATTCCTGGTCTTCAACATCTCACCTTCGGTCCGCTGCACAAGTTCACCGATCAACTTGATACCGGCATTCTGCAGACAATTGGACGACCGCACCGACAGCTCAAGCTCATCCACCGGTCGAAACAGATTCTCATTTGCCTGCTGTTCCGGCTCGTTTTCCTCTGCCATCGGCAGTTCATCTTCCTCTTCAAAATTGATGAAGATATTCAGATGTTCCTTGACGATCTTTGCCGAATACGCAAGGGCATCTTCCGGACGCAGGCTTCCATTGGTCCAGATTTCCATGACAAGCTTGTCATAGTCAGTAATCTGCCCAACGCGTGCATTCGTAACCGCGTAGTTAACTTTCCGCACCGGTGAATACAAGGCATCCAGTTGAATCCATCCGATTTCCGTGTTTTTCTTTCCCTCGTCTACAGCAAGTCTGCGTTCCGCAGGGAGATATCCGCGCCCCGGACCGACAATGATATCGAACGCAAGGCGACCGCCTTCGGAAACCGTCGCAATATGCTGGGCCGGATTGAGAATGTCTACCAGGTTGCTTTCCTGAATGTGTCCGGCGGTTACGGTGCAGGGTCCTTCCACTTCGACACGAAGGGTTACCTCCCGTGGCTCATGAAGCTTCAACACAACTTCCTTTAAATTGAGAATGATGTCGGTGATGTCTTCTACCACATCCGGAATGGAGGTGAACTCATGAGATGCATCATCAAATCGCGCAGCAATAATTGCCGTACCCTGCAGAGAAGAAAGGAGAACTCTACGAAGAGAATTACCCAGTGTTATTCCGAACCCCCGCTCCAGTGGCTCACAGCTGAACCGGCCATACGTATCCGACAGGCTCTCCTGATCGGCAATCAGGTTCTTCGGTCTGATGAGCTCTCGCCAATTACGTTGATACATACCTGTCTCCTCTTCTCTCCTATCTGGAGTAGAATTCAACGATCAGCTGGGGTTCAACCGGAAGTTGAAGATCTGTAAATGCGGGGATTTCCTTTATCACACCAGCCATTTTCTTAGCATCCACTTCCAGCCAGCTGTCCCAACCTTGACGGCCTTTGGCTTCCAGCGAAGCAACAATGGAAGACACCTTTTTCGACTTCTCGCGAATGGCAATCTCGTCGCCAGCTTTGATGAGATAAGAAGGCCGATTCACCTTCTTTCCGTTCACCAGAATATGACTGTGGCTCACCAACTGCCGTGAACCTTTACGGGTATTGGCGAAGCCCATTCGGAAGACAACATTGTCCAGTCTGCGTTCCAGAAGGTTGAACAGATTATTTCCGGTAATTCCCTTCGCTGCATCCGCTGCTTCAAAGTACAGCGCAAACTGCTTCTCCAGAATGCCGTAAATCCGTCGTGCCTTCTGCTTTTCCCGAAGATGCCGCGCGTATTCAGAAAACTTGGTTCGCTTCTGTCCATGCTGGCCGGGTGCATACGGTCGTCTGTCAAAAGAACACTTGTCCGTCAGACATCTGTCCCCTTTCAGGAACAGCTTCAAGCCTTCTCGTCGGCATTGTTTACATACAGGACTGGTATCGCGTGCCACTTTGTCTCTCCTCTTTACAACTAAACTCTACGCCGCTTGGATGGCCTGCATCCGTTGTGCGGGATTGGTGTCACATCTCTGATATAGGAAATCCGAAGTCCCGAAGACTGGATCGCCCGAAGCGCAGACTCCCGTCCGGAACCGGGGCCTTTGACAAGAACGGCCACCTGCTTCATTCCCTGATCAATTGCCTTCTTCGCTGCATCTTCAGCAGTCAACTGCGCCGCAAACGGAGTTGATTTTCGGGAACCTTTGAAGCCCATCGTGCCGGCCGTACACCAGGAAACCGTGTTTCCCGCCATATCCGTCACTGTGACGGTTGTATTGTTGAAGGTCGACTGAACATGCACAATACCATTGGGCACGTTCTTCTTTTCTTTTTTCTTTGCAACCTTGGTTGTAGCCATTTTTTCCCAGCTTCCTACTTTTTAACGATTCCGCGCCGCGGCCCTTTGCGGGTCCGGGCATTGGTATGTGTCCGCTGGCCTCTGCAGGGAAGACCTCGACGATGCCGCAGTCCCCTGTAGCAACCCAGATCCATCAACCGCTTGATGCTGGCGCTCAGGTCCCGGCGCAGATCACCTTCAACTTTATACTCGTCGTTGATCAGATCTCTGATGGCCTTCACTTCGCCTTCCGTCAACTCTTCGGTTTTCGTTTCCGGCTTTACATTGACTTTTTGACAGATATCGAAAGCAGACGAATCTCCGATTCCGTAAATATAGGTCAATGCAATCTTGATGTGCTTTTTTCGTGGAAGATCCACACCGGCAATACGTGCCACTTTATCCTCCTACTAACCCTGTCTCTGTTTGTGACGCGGGTTCTCGCAAATAATCCGAACCACGCCGCGACGACGTACAATTTTGCACTTGTCGCAAACTTTTTTTACTGAAGGTCTAACTTTCATATCTTCCTCCACCACTTTTCACAGTGCCAGTTGCTTTCTGGTAGTCGCAAACACTTCGTCCGGGCCTTGTCCCGTACAGGAAATGTTCCGGAGCACATTTCGTTTTCGGTAGTACTGAATCAATGGCGCCGTCTGCTGATGATAGGACGCCAAGCGCTGTCGTATGGTCACCTCATTGTCGTCTGCCCGTTGAACCAATCCTGTGTGCCCACATCGACACGTATCCGGCGCCGGAGGCGGCGAACTCAGCAGATGATAAATCTCCCCACATGCCGGGCAGGTCCTTCTTCCAGCAATCCGCGAAACAACTTCGTCGTCGTCCACATCCAGAAGGACCACATGATCAATGGCCTTCTGGGATGAATCAAGGAAGCTGTCAAGCGCGTCTGCCTGGGCGGTCGTCCTGGGGAATCCGTCCAGCATGAACCCGGCTGCGCAGTCGGACTGCGATAGCCTTTCTTTTACAATGCCCACAACAACTTCATCCGGTACCAATTGCCCGGAATCCATGAACTGCTTCGCCTGTATACCCAGAGTGCTCCCTGCCGTCACCGCCCCTCGCAACATATCTCCGGTCGAAATCTGCGGTATGGCAGAAATCTCCGAAAGACGCCGCGCCTGCGTTCCTTTCCCTGCTCCCGGTGGTCCCAGCAGAATCAGATTCATGAAATCATCCTCTGTCTCTCCGGCCACGGATTCGGACCCCTCGCGGTCCCGTGAACCCGTCGTAATGGCGAGTAATCAGATGAGACTCGATCTGTTGTGCCGTATCCAATGCCACACCGACAACGATCATCAAACCAGTTCCACCCAGATAAAAGGGAATATGAAACTCGGTGATCATGAACGATGGGAGCACGCATACGGCTGACACATACAGCGCACCGCCGAACGTAATCCGGTTCAACACACGGTCAATGTACTGCGCGGTCCGCTTGCCTGGCCGTATCCCTGGAATGAATGCACCCTGCTTTTTCAAGTTGTCTGCCACGTCTGTCGGCTGAAAAGTAATTGCCGTGTAGAAGTAACAGAAGAAAACTATCAACAGAGCGTAAATTGTATTGTACTGCCATGTCCCGAAAGCAACGATGGAATTCAGCCAGTCCCATCCGGTCAGTCCAGCCAGGGTATTGGGAAACATCAGCAGCGTGGATGCAAAAATCGGAGGAATCACACCGGCCTGATTGACCCGCAGCGGCAGGAAAGTGGAATGTCCACCGAATACTTTTCGACCCACCATCCGCTTGGCATGCTGAATGTGAATGCGTCGCTGTCCCCGTTCGAAGAAAACGATTACCGCCACGACGACCAGCAGCACTACCGTGACAACCATCAACTGAATGGGATTCAGCTGTCCAACACTGGCGGACTTCAACGTCTGCACAACTGCGTCAGGCAGCGCCGAAACAATGCCTGCAAAAATGATCAACGAAATGCCGTTCCCGATACCGCGCTCAGTGATCTGCTCACCCAGCCACATGATGAACGCCGTGCCGGTTGTCAATGTCAACATGGTCATCAACGTGAATCCCCATCCGGGATTCGCCACCACCTGACCCACACCCTGATCGTTCAGGCTGACCAGATATCCGGCCATGGCGAACGACTGAATAAAAGCAATCAATACGCAACCATATCGAGTGTACTGATTGATTTTCTGATGCCCCGCTTCTCCCTCTTTCCTGAGTTCCGCCAGTCGCGGAACAACGGAAGACAGCAACTGAAGAATAATAGACGAACTGATGTAGGGCATGATGCCCAATGCCATAATGGACAACTGCTCAAGGGCTCCCCCGGAGAACATATTGAACAGCCCCATGAAGGTACCGGAACTCTGCCTGACGAGCTCACCCATGACTTCACGGTCTACGCCGGGAGCGGTCACAAAAATACCGATTCGATAGACGGCCAGTAATAGAAGCGTATAGAAAATGCGCTTCCTCAACTCTGGAATTTTTCCGATATTTGCTATTCCGCTTGCCACGATTATCCTCGTCCGTATCTATCTGTAATGTCGACTAAATCTGTTCGAACTGTCCACCGGCACCGGTAATCTTCTCAATTGCACCGCTGGATGCGTGATTCGCCCGCACCGTCAATTTCTTTGTCAAGGCACCTCTGCCCAGAATCTTGACGCCATCCCCGGTCCCATCGATGATTCCTTTTACGCCTAGCGACTGAATATCAACCACGTCCCCATCATTGAAGACTTCCAGTTCATCCACATTCAGCGTAACCCACTGTTTTTTGAACACATTCGTGAATCCGCGTTTCGGAATACGGCGCTGGAGCGGCATCTGGCCACCTTCAAAACCCCGCCGAACCCGTCCACCGGCTCTTGCCCGCTGGCCCTTGTGCCCTTTTCCAGCGGTCTTGCCAACGCCGGAGCCCGGACCTCGACCCAGACGTTTACGATTTTTCCGCGATCCGGCAGGAGGCGCGAGCTTGCTGAGTATGTCAGACATCGGCTTCCTCAACTTTCACCAGGTGAATCACCTTCTTAATCATGCCTCTGAAGGCGGGTGTGTTTTCTACGACTACCGACTTGCCGACTCGGGTCAGACCGAGACCTTTTACAACGTCCCGATTGCGCTTGCACTGACTGATCAGACTTCGTACCTGTGTAATTTTCAGCTTGGAAACAGCCATGATAATACCCTCTATGATTCGCCTATCTCAGGTTCTCGAGACTTTTCCCGCGACGTTGCGCCACCATTTCAGCGCTTTCAATGCTCTTGAGTCCGTCAATGGTTGCGTGGACCATGTTCACGACCGTATTGGAACCAAGACTCTTGGTCAGCAGGTTGTGAATTCCGCAGGCTTCCACTACGGCACGCACCGGTCCTCCGGCAATCACTCCGGTTCCCGGACTGGCCGGCTTCAGAAGCACCGCCCCCGCACCTGCCTTACCGATCACCTCATGGGGTAATGTACCCTCAGTCATCGGAACCTCAAACATGGCCTGACGGGCTCTTGCATTGCCCTTTCGGATGGCTTCCGGCACTTCATTGGCCTTGCCATATCCGATTCCAACTTTCCCGGCGCCGTCTCCAACAACCACCAGGGCGGAAAAATTGAATCTTCTGCCGCCCTTAACGACCTTGGCGACTCGGTTGATGTGGATCACCTTCTCAATCAGGCCATCGCCTTCTTCAAGAAGTTCCTGCTGTTTCTCGTCCTGTGACATATTTTCCGCTCCTAGAATTCCAGACCGGCTTCGCGCGCGGCGTCCGCAAGTGCCTTGACACGTCCGTGATAGACAAAACCGTTTCTATCAAAAACGACCTGTTTGATATTTTTTTCGAGACACTTTTTCGCGATGGCATTGCCAACCTGACGCGCGATATCCGTCTTTGATCCGCTGGCACCCTTCACATCGGATGACAACGAGGAAATCGCAAGAAGTGTCTTCTGTTCCTCGTCATTCACAATCTGCGCATAAATATGCGATGCACTGCGAAAAACAGACAGACGAGGTCTCTCCGTCGTGCCGTGCAGTTTCTTGCGGATCCGCATCTTGCGCCACTGTCTGATTTCTGACTTCGTCCTCATCTCAAGTACCTCTACTTGACACCGGTTTTACCCGCTTTTCTGCGGATATGTTCGTTTTCGTAACGCACGCCCTTGCCCTTGTAAGGTTCAGGCCCTCGGAGTTTCCGGATGTTCGCCGCAGTCTGTCCAACAAGCTCGTTGTCGATCCCGCGGAGGACGAACTGCACGCCCTTTTCGGCAACCTCTGCGTCAATTCCTTTGGGCAGCTCAAATTCAACAGGGCTGGAGTAGCCCAGATAGAACACCAGCTTCCGACCCTGGGCAGCAACGCGGTAACCAACTCCCTCAATCTGCATTTTCTTTTCAAACCCACCCGTTACTCCGGTCACCATGTTCGCGATCAACGCCCTGGCGAGCCCGTGGTATGCACCCAGACGACGTTCCTCTGATACCGGCTTGACAATAATATCGGACCCTTCCTGGGCAATGACAACATGTGGCGGGACCAATCGATTCAAAGTCCCTTTGGGTCCTTTAACCGAAATCGAACCTCCAGCCACCTGAACGGTCACTCCGGAAGGCAGATTGATATGTTTTTTTCCAATACGCGACATTTCATTCACCGTTCTTGAATCTGGACTACCAGACTTCGCAAAGTATCTCGCCTCCGACATGGAGACGACGAGCTTCCCGATCAGCCAGAACCCCTCTAGAGGTGGAGAGAATCGCCATTCCCAGGCCCTGATTAATTCGCGGAATATCTTTCGCTGCCGTATACACGCGACATCCGGAACGACTGATTCGCTTGATATTTCGAATCGCCAGCTGCTGTCGGTCATCGTACTTCAAATGAACGACGATGTGCCGATCAACGGAATCACCCGCTACTTCAACATCTGAAATGTATCCTTCCTCTTTAAGGATCTCACCAATCCGCTCTTTCAGGCGGGAATGGGGAATCCGTGTCGAGGCGTGTTTGGCCAGACCGGCGTTTCGAATTCTTGTCAACATATCAGAGATGGGATCCAGCATGATTTCACCTATTACCAGCTCGCCTTGATAACGCCGGGAAGTTCTCCCTTGCTCGCAAGGGACCGCAGACAGATGCGGCACATATCAAATTTCCTGTAATACGCCCTCGACCTTCCACAGATCGGACATCGATTGTGATGTCGCACGCGAAATTTCGGTGTTCTTTCCAACTTGGCCAAAAAGCATGTTCTCGCCATTGTCGTCTCCTGACTCTATTTGCTGAACGGAACGCCCAGCTGCTTCAACAGAGCAAGCGCTTCCTCGTCTGTTTTCGCCGTAGTAACAAATGTGATGTTCATCCCCTTGATCTTGTCGATCTTGTCATAATTCACCTCGGGGAAAATGATCTGTTCCTTGATACCCACAGAGTAGTTGCCGCGGCCATCAAAGCCCTTTCTGGAAACCCCCTTGAAATCTCGAACACGCGGAAGTGCGTAAGACACAAAGCGATCAACAAACTCCCACATCCGCTCTCGACGCAGCGTGACCGAACAACCGATGGGCATACCCTCGCGCAACTTGAAATTCGCAATCGCCTTGCGGGATTTGCGAATCACCGGCTTCTGCCCGGAAATTGCCGTCATTTCAGCCATTGCGGTATCAACTATTTTTGCATTCTGAATCGCTTCACCAAGACCCATATTCAGAACAACTTTCACAAGGCGCGGAATTTCCATCGAGTTGGAGTATCCGAATTCCTTCTTCAGCTGCGCGGAAATGTTCTTTTCGTATTTTTCTTTCAACCGGGGTAATTTCTTGTCCATATCACTCACCCTTAAAACACTGTTCCGGATTTGACGCTGACTCTGCTTCTGACGCCGTCTTTCGACACCACCACTCGTACACGTGTCGGTTTGTTCGTCTTTCCATCCAGCAACATGACATTGGATGCATCAATCGGTGCTTCAATATCATCAATCGTTCCGGCTGGATTGGACTGGGACGGCTTCTTGTGCTTCTTCACCATATTGATCCGCTCAATGACCACCTTGTTCCTGTCCCTGAGAACTTCTTTCACTTTGCCGGTTTTCCCTTTGAACTTTCCGGCAATCACAATCACTTCATCATTTTTTTTGATCCGCATCTCGCTATCTCCTGTGCATTTCAGAGAACTTCCGGCGCCAGCGAAACGATTTTCATGAATTTCTTGACGCGCAACTCTCTGGCAACCGGCCCGAAAATTCGAGTGCCAATCATCTCATTCTGTGCATTTACCAGCACGGCCGAATTCTCATCAAAGCGGATATACGAACCGTCCGCTCTCTTAATCTCTTTTGTTGTCCGGACAATAACCGCTCTGGCCACATCGCCCTTCTTTACCTTGGCATTCGGCATGGTTTCTCGAATGGATACGGTAATGACATCCCCGATGGTGGCGTATTTTCGTTTAGAACCGCCCTTGACCTTGATACATACAAGTTTTTTCGCTCCGGAATTGTCTGCCACGTTCAATGTCGTTTCCATCTGAATCATGACTACACCTCAACCGCCTTGCGAACGATCTCAACAAGCGTCCACGCCTTTTCCTTGGAAATCAACCGATGCTCCTTAATCTTCACAATGTCACCGGGTTTGCATTCATTCTGTTCGTCATGCGCTTTGAACCTTGATCGCTTCAGCACAACCTTCTTGTACTGCGGATCCATGACGCGACGAGACACCTCAACGATAATCGTCTTGTTCATTTTCGCGCTGTAGACCTGGCCGGTCATTACTCTTTTCCGTTCGTCGGCCATGCGAAACTCCTATTCCCTGTCCGCAGCGTTGCTCCGGCTGCGTTCTTCCAGAATCGTATTGATGCGTGCAATTTCCCTGCGATTCTTTTGCAGCTGACTGGAATCCGTCAGCTGATGTGTCGCGTTTTTCATCCGTGCCTGAAAAAGCTTGTTCTTCGATTCCAGAACAAGATTCTTCAACTCTTCGTCAGATCGTTCCCTCAACTCCTTGGCTCTCACAGGGCGCCTCCCCTCTTCAACAGCTTGGTTGAGATTCCAAGCTTGTGAGATGCCGACGTAAACGCGGCACGTGCCTCTTCTTCCGTCACTCCGCTGATCTCATACAGAACACATCCGGGTCGTACCACAGCCACCCACTCTTCCGGACTGCCTTTCCCTTTTCCCATACGCGTTTCCGCAGGTCTCTTCGAAATGGGCTTCTGGGGGAAAAACCGGATCCACATGCGACCAGTCTTCTTCACATGTCGGCTGATCGCCATACGGGCCGCCTCAATCTGCCGGGACGTAATCCAGCCACATTCCATGGCCTGCATACCGAAATCTCCGAAGGAAACATCGCAACCTCGATACGCCTTTCCGCGCATCTTCCCCTTCTGCTGCTTTCTATATTTTACTTTTGCTGGACTGAGCATCACGCAACCTCTTATTTCGCCTGACGGGGATTCGGTGCCTTCTTGAACACATCACCCTTGAAGATCCAGGTTTTCACACCAATAATGCCGTATGTTGTCTTCGCCTCGGCAAATCCATACTCGATGTCGGCCCGCAGTGTATGCAATGGCACACGGCCCGCTCGATACTTTTCTCTTCTCGACATTTCCGCTCCGCCGAGACGGCCGGAACACTCAATTCGAATTCCCTTCGCACCAAACTTCAAAGCAATGGTGAGAGACTTCTTCATGGCGCGTCGGAAAGCAACACGCCTCTCCAACTGAGTTGCAATATTCTCCGCCACCAACTGTGCATTGGTCTCCGCCTTCCGCACTTCCTGAATCTCAACGAAGACCTCATTCGGCGTGAGCTTCTGCACTTCCTTCTTGAGTGTCTCCACACCGGCACCGCGTTTTCCAATGATGATCCCGGGGCGCGATGACTTGATAATAATTTTACACTTATTGGCAGCTCGCTCGAGTTCGATGTCCGCAATGCTGGCATGTGCCAGTTTGGATTTAATATGTTTCCGGATCTTCAAATCTTCATGAAGCCACTTGGAATAGGACTTGTCCTGATACCAGGCTGACTTCCATGATCTGATGACGCCGAGCCGCAGACCATATGGATGTACTTTCTGACCCACGATAATCCTCCTACCGGATATCCAGAACCACACTGATGTGGCTCAAACCTTTGACTACTCTGGTCGCACGACCCTGCGCGCGCGGTCTCCAGCGCCGCATATTGCCGGTTGGACCCATATCCACCATCAGACTTTTGATATACAGCGCATCCACATCAATCGCTGAATCCGCCTGCCTCGCATTGGCAACTGCGGATTCGATCACTTTCCTGACCGGTTCCGCTGCCGCGCGCTTCACAAATGTCAACGTGCGGATTGCATCACCAACATTTCTGCCCCGGACGAGATCGGCCACCACCCGGACTTTCCGGGGAGACATTTTCAGATATCGGATACTTGCCTTGGTTTCCATTCTTTGCCTCTGGCTTTACCTATTGAAATAATTACACTTTCCGTCTCTGGACGCCCCCGGCAAAAAGACCGCGTCTATTACCACGGGGCCTTCTCGTCAGTCAAGCGAAGTTCTTCGCCAGCGTCCACATGTTTGCATTCCTGCTATTTCGCCACTTTCCGATCACCGGAGTGACCTTTGAAAGTCCTTGTCGGTGCGAATTCCCCGAGCTTATGCCCGACCATGTTTTCCGTTACAAAAACGGCAATAAACTTCTTGCCGTTATGAACTGCAAAGGTCAATCCGACTGCTTCCGGAATGATTGTCGATCGCCGGGACCAGGTCTTGATGACCTTCTTGTCACCGCTCTTGGTTGCAACATCGATCTTCTTCAACAGATGATCGTCTACAAAAGGCCCCTTTTTTAAAGATCTCGCCATCAGCAGTCCTCTTTATTTCTTCTTGCGCCCTCTGACGATGAACTTGTCAGTGCGACTGTTGTTTCGTGTCTTATAGCCCTTTGTCGGTTTGCCCCAGGGTGTGCAGGGCTGACGACCACCGGAGGATCGACCCTCGCCGCCGCCCATGGGATGATCCACCGGATTCATAACCACACCACGGACTCGCGGCCGCCGACCGAGCCATCTTGTCTTGCCTGCCTTTCCGAGTTGAATATTGCCATGTTCAACATTGGACACCTGACCAATCGTCGCACGGCAATCCACATTCACCAACCGCACTTCACTGGACGGCATCCGGATATGTGCATACTTGTCATCCTTCGCCATCAGCTGCGCGCTGGTCCCTGCGCATCGCACCAGTTGACCGCCTTTCCCTTTTTTCAATTCCACATTGTGAACCAGCGTTCCCAACGGAATAAATCGGAGAGGAAGTGCATTTCCGGGTTTGATATCAGCATGACGGCTGGAAATAATCTCGTCATTCACCTGAAGTTTGTCCGGCGCCAGAATGTACGCCTTCTCGCCATCTGCGTACTGAATCAATGCAATGCGTGCAGAGCGATTCGGATCGTATTCCACCGATTTGACCTTTGCCGGAATGCCAACCTTGTTCCGCTTGAAATCGATTTTCCGATACTGTCGCTTGTGTCCACCGCCCCGGTAACGACAGGTAATCCGTCCGGCTGCATTCCGGCCACCTGTTTTACGGAGAGGACTCAACAGAGAAGATTCCGGAGTACTCGTTGTTATATCTGAAAAATCAGGAGCAGTCATTCCCCTGCGCCCGGCTGATGTCGGCTTGTATTCTTTAATCGCCATGACGTTTACACTCCCTCAAAGAACTCGATCTTATCACCCTCCCGCAGGGTCACGATCGCCTTCTTCCAATTGGGTCTCTTGCCGGCCCGACGACCGACTCGTCCTTCTTTCCCGCGCACGATCATCGTATTGACATCGACAACGCCCACGCTGAACAGCTTCTCCACAGCAACTCTGATTTCCGGCTTGGTTGCTCGCGGGTCAACTTGAAACAGATACTGGTTATGCTCTTCGCGAGCCGTTTCGCCCTTCTCGGTCAGAATCAGGGGCTTGATAATCACATCATGAAGTGACTTCATCTGGCCTCCCCTTTCCCACTGGCAGCCAGTATTGCGGCCTGCACCTGCAAAGCAGCATCCTTGGAGATAACCAGCTGATCGTGTTTCAGCAGGTCATATACATTCAATCCTTCGGGCGGCAGAAAAAGATGGTCTGCCAGATTGCGTGCACTCAGGCGGAGATTCTCGTTGTCTCTGCTGTCTACCAGAACAGCCCGGTTCACTCCCAGTGTTCCAAGTACTTTGGCCAGTCCGGTCGTTTTCACTTCGTTGAGGTTGAAATTCTCCACAACGAAGAACCTCTGTTCCTTCACAAGAAGAGACAGTGCACTCTTCATTGCACCACGGCGCACCTTCTTGGGTGGATTGAAGTCGTAAGATCTCGGATGTGGTCCGAAAACCGTACCGCCTCCTCGATGATTGGCGGATTTCAACGAACCCTGGCGGGCATTACCCGTACCTTTCTGCTTGTAGGGCTTTCTGCCGCCACCAGCGACCGCATATCGCTCCTTGGTACTGGCAGTTCCCGCTCTCGCGCGATTCCGCTGCATCCTCACGACTTCATGAAGCAGAAACGTATTCACTTCCACGCCGAAAACATCGTCGCTCAGTTGAATCTCGCCTACTTCCTTATTATCCAGATTTCTCACCTTGATATTCGGCATCTCAATTCTCCGTCATCTGCCACCATCTCGCTTCCAGCGATACCCGGGCATTTGATCTCTTTTCAGCTCCTGATTTCCACATCCACACCGGCGCTCAGGTCAAGCTTCATCAGTGCATCCAGTGTCTGCTGAGTCGGTTCGATAATATCGATCAGTCTTTTGTGGGTACGGATCTCAAACTGCTCTCGCGATTTCTTGTCGACATGCGGACTGCGCAAAACCGTATAGCGATTCACGCGCGTGGGCAGTGGAATCGGCCCCGCTACCGATGCGCCGGTTCGTTTGGCGGTATCCACGATTTCCGAGGAAGACGCATCCAGGAGTTTATGATCATACGCTTTCAACCTGATTCTGATCTTGTTAGCCATGTGCATTCCACCTATTCAAGAATCTTGGCAACAACGCCGGCACCCACCGTGCGGCCACCTTCGCGGATGGCAAAACGCATTCCGTCTTCCATGGCCACCGGGTCAATCAGCGTCACCGTCAACGTAATCCGGTCACCCGGCATCACCATCTT
>JAKQNG010000222.1 GCA_029565915.1 Deltaproteobacteria bacterium | reverse complement strand
ACCGTGCCTTCCTGCAGGAGGTCCACCCCTCTTTGTAGGAGGTTCACCCCTCTTTGTAGGATTTTCACCCCTCTTTGTAGGGGATCCCGGTGTCCTCAGGCGGGTTTGCGGGTTTTTTGTTCGGATTTTGGTGGAATTGTTCCGCCAGAACAGCCTGGGAAATAGCCCGAAAAAATTGCCACCAGCAGTGACTGTGGAGAACAGACGGCGAGACGAGTTGTCTGTTGCCGCTTACTGAAGGGACAGGTACAGGCGATAGTACTCAGGTTGTGTTTCTTCGATCCGGAGCCGAAGAAAGTATTCGCCGGCCGGTATCGTGTTCGAAGATCCGAATGACAGCGCTTCGCAGGACTCCTCCTCTTCGCAGATGGCGCACAGTGAGCCTGTCAATCCGGGGTTGCCGCTGCGTTCATCCAGGTACATCTGCGCAGACCAGGGGGCGGTCGGTTCGTAGGGATCGGGACTGCCCGGCAGGTTCAATCGAATGTATGTATCGCCCGATTCCGCGGGAATACTCAGAAGGGTCCCGTCCTCAAATGGCATCGATTCCGACAGATCCGCACAGGAAATCCCCATCCATGCGGATGAGGACAACGGCGCCCCGTAGAATTCCATTTCCGTGCCGGCTGTCGTCGGGTTATCCGCCCACTGGGGTTTGAACAGATACCTGCCCGCCTTCAGAAGGAATAGATTGCCCTGTGTCGGAGAAACACTGTCGACCGCAACAGGCGACGGGGCGAGATCGCATCGAAACAACCAGGACGGGAAGATGTCCGGCTTGAGCGAAACCAGCGCATCATCGTTGAGAATGAACGTTCTTTCATAAAAAGGACGACGGCAATCCGCAGCAATGAGTTGCACCGTTCCGTCGATTGACAATTCCGGTGCGTTGCAGTGCCAGACGGGAATCACCCTTTTCGTTTCATCGTTCTCCTCCAGCATCATCCGCCACGTGTCCTCTGCGGAAACTCCCAGCGTCGAAACAAACTGTTCGTTGGCTTCTTCAATGGATGCGTCGACGGGCAGCGCTGCATAGATGCTCAGAATTTTCTGCGCTCCCCACGTGTTGAGAAGGAATCCGGCCCACGGGCATCCATACACATAGACCATTTCGCTGTCATGAAATGCGTCATCAAATGATATGTCCGACGGAAAACCAAACAGGCAGCGACCGCCTCGGGAGTATGTTTCCGCCAGACCTTCCGTCAGCAGCGGAAACGACAGGCCGGTCGGATACAGATACGCGTGCATCAACTCGTGCTGATGAAACGGTTCCGGCGACAGCACCATCGTTGTTTCGCCGCGTTCCTGCGCATTGGCCCAATAGTCTCTTCCGGTTGAACGCTGGTAGTCATCAATATCCAGAAACTTGTAGTAGTTGATTTTCTCTCCGGCCGGCCACTCGAAGCCAAGGTGGCTCTGGATGAGAGAAAAGTGCTGTTCCATGACCTCCAGCAGACCTTCGCAGAAGGAATTGTCTTCTTCCCGGACATAGTAGTTGAAATGCGCCGAAGAACCGACCCGCACCTCGGGCAGGTCCATGGCGTTGTCCGTGCACGACAACGTGAATACCGGGACAAACAACAAGAAACAGCGCAGGCAGAACAGCAGAATGATATTTTTACCGCGAAGTTCATCGCTGCTTTCATCCGTCCGCTTCGGTTCTGTCATCTTGAAAACATCGTACTGCTGTCCTGCAGGATGTTCACCTGTCTTCGCGCAGTCAGCCCACCCGGGCGCTGATGAGCTCCACCACGCGGTCCACGCCGATCAGTTTTGCAAAGCTGCCAAATCGCGGGCCCTGTTCCTGACCGAGAAGCACCTGGTAGAATGCGGCAAAGAAATCCTTCGGATCGACGCCCTCTGCCTTGGCGATATCGAACACCAGACTCTGCAGGGCTTCCTGTTCCAGAACCGGCGCATCCGGCTGCTGCAGCCGCTCCTTCAGAATGAGAAACAGCTTTTTTTCGACCGGTGAGGCATCCCGATACTTTTTGCGGGGAAGAATCCGATCGAGGTAATAGGCAACGCCCTTGCTGATCAGCGCGCCGAGAACCTGCTCATAGCACGTGATGTCCGGATCGTACCGGGTCAGGAAATCGGAGATCTTGCCGGGCTCCGGCTGTTCCATTCCCAACGCCGACACCAGGTTGTTCACCATGGTGAAGTTCACGGGCGAACGATAGGGCGGCACACCGGTCCCGCGACCGTGGATGTGCCACAGGGGACTGTCGGGCTTCTTTTCGACGGGCATGTCATCCCAGCGCCGCAGGTGATCGAGGTATTCATCCATGGTGCGCGGAATCATGTCGACATACAGCTTCTTGGCGGTCCGGGGATCCTTGAAGATGAAATGGGCCAGCGACTCCACCGGTGCATAGGCAAGCCACTCGTCCATGGACACGCCGTTGCCCACCGACTTGGAAATCTTCTCGCCGTTTTCGTCGAGGAACATCTCATAAAAATAGCCGACGGGACTGCGTCCGCCCATGATCCGCACGATCTGGTTGGAGAGCTGCGCAGAGGGAATCAGATCCTTGCCGTACATTTCATAGTGGATACCGTAGCTGAACCAGCGCAGCGCCCAGTCCACCTTCCATCCCATTTTCACGCCGCCGTTCAGAATGGAGGTGCGACCGCTGTGACCGCAGCCTTTCACATCACCAAAGGTGCCGTCGCAGACATAGGACAATTCGCCTTCGCCCTTGTGGTACGCCGAAACCCTCGTCGTATAAATTCGTCCACAGGCCGCGCACCGGGGCAGAAAGGGAGACCACGTGGCCCGGTTTTCTTCTTTCATGGTGGGCAGGATGAGGGCCAGCACCTCGTCCACCCGTTCGAGCAGGATGGACAGCCCCCGGTTGAAATCCCCGTTTCGATACGCCGTGGAAGCACTGCGCAGTTCATACGTGAAGCCGAACGTGTCGAGAAATTCCTTCAGCCGACCGATCATGTGTCCCGAAAAGGATTCGCAGCAACCGAAGGGATCGGGGATGTCAGACAGCGGCTTGCCCAGGTGCAGAGCCAGCATTTCGCGATTGGGGAGGTTGCCGGGCACCTTCCGCAGGCCGTCCAGATCGTCGCTGAAGGCAATGAGCGTTGCCGGCCGGCCCGTCAGCTCCCGGTAGGCGTTCATCACCCAGGTGGTTCGGGCCACCTCGGCAAACGTCCCGATGTGGGGCAATCCGCTGGGACCGTAGCCGGTCTCGAACAGAACGGGACCAGCCTGGTCTCCCCGTGCGGTCTCGTGAATGATGCGCTCGGCCTCCTTGAAAGGCCATGACTTGTACGGATTGATAACGTCGCTCATGGCGATGGATATGACCGGGTGAAGGCGGCATTGTCAAGGAGATGGCTGCATTTCAAAGATGACGAGGGCAATTTTCTGCGCCAGTTGATGCAGGATATCGCGACGCGTGGCCTCGCCCATGGCCAGCTCCCGTGACACGTCGCCGGGAACCGGTGAACCCGCCGATTGAACCACCCGCAGGGAGTCCACCCGCCGCACACCGGCGGGATCAATGATGGTGACCATCGCGGTGATCTGCCAGGAGAGATGCAACGGCAATTCCCGGGTCGCTTCCAGCCGCAGTGCGTCCGTACCCTGATCAATTGCCACCACGATCACGTCCGCCCGCCACGAATGCCGGGGCGTACCGATGATCTGCACTCCCGCGGCCCGCAGCTCGTCGCGGAGCATCCGGGTCAGGGGCGCCGAGACATCCTTGAAGGACGTGAGGTTCTGCGCCATGGGCACATGGATGGCGTCCACGGCCCGTTCTGTAGACAGCAGCGGTCGATAGCCGCAGGAACCGACCAGCGCCACCAGCACAATGACCAGCAAAACGCCACAGCGGGACACGGTCTTGCTCATCCCCTCCCTACTCCTCGATCCGCTCGCTGACCTTGGTCATCTGTGATGGTAGAATCTGTACGTCGATGGTTTTTTTATAGTCCAGCTTATCGTTGACCAGATCGACGCGATGCATTCCCGCGGTCAGTCGCCGACTCCGAATGGGCGAGGTTCCCACGTTTTCACCGTCAATCGACACCCACGCCCAGGGACGGCAGTTCACCTGCAGCTCGCCGTATTCCACCACCGCGGGCGGCGGCGGTTCCGGCGTCTTCTTTTCAACGACACGCCGTTCGCGGGATTCCTTCTTGCGAATTGCTGGCGTCGGAGCCGGCGAGGAAACGCCATCGTCTACGCGGGTCCGATCCACTCCCGTATCCACCGGCGCTGCCAGATGCACCACCAGATCGCCGTTCACTTTTTCACCAAACAGGTTCCCGGAATCCGGTTCGGCTTCTTTGTTCTTCACACCGGACAAGGCAGACGTTGGCGCCGATGCGTCAGCCGATATCGGTGCACCGGTGACCTCCAGTTCTGCGGACGACCTGCCGGGGGTAAACACAGCACCAGCCACGGCGACTGCCAGAACGACAAGCCCCAGTGCCACAACGCTCCCCGTCACAATCCGCCGGCGTCGATCCGGCACCGCCGTTTCCGGTGGCACCGGCAGCGTCTGTTCGCCTGTGGCACCAGGTGTATCGGAGGGCACGCCGAACATCGCCGGCTCAACGGGTGTCGAGGTTCTGAGGGACATCAGATGCGGGCTGGAGGCATCGACAACCGGCATCAGCAGGCGCATGAACAGCGCCGCCTCGGCGGCACCGAAGGTCGGCAGACCCAGCCCGTCGAGGGCGTCCATGGCGCTCTGCGCATCGGCAAATCGATCATCGGGATTGCGGGCCAGCAGCCGGGACAGAAACGCGTTGATATCGCCGCTCAACCAGCCGATCGGTTTGAACACCGGATTCAGCACGCCCGCAAGAATCTCCGTCTCACTGCCGCCCGTATTGAAACGCTGGCCGGTCAGCATCTCGTACAGGACCAGACCGACGCCGTAGAGATCCGAAGCGGCCCCCACTTCCTTTCCGCACGCCTGCTCCGGCGACAGGTAGGCCAGTTTACCCTTGATGACACCCGTCCGGGTCACCGTGGAGCTGCCCCGCGCCTTGGCAATGCCAAAATCGGCCAGTTTCACCTCACCACTTCTGGCGACCAGCAGATTATGCGGAGAAATGTCCCGGTGAACCACCGGCCGCAGTTCTCCGTTCACGCGGACCAGGGCCGCGGCATGCAGTGCCATCAGCAGGCACCTCGTCGCATGAAACGCAAACCCCAAAGGAACCTGAATCCCGGCCTCCCTGGTACACTGCAGGAGTGCCTTCAGGTCCATTCCGTCGACAAACTCCATGGCGATGAAAAGCTGACCATCATGTCGATCAAATTCGAAAACCCTCACCACAAAGGGATGATCGATGGCCAGCGCGATGCGGGCCTCCTGGCGGAACATGCTCTCAAACTCCGGATCGTCACTGAATTCGGGCCGAATACGCTTGATGCAGAGGCGCGGAGCCCCGGGTTCGTCGACGGGACGGGCGCTGAAGATTTCCGCCATCCCTCCTTTGGCCATGAGGCGTTCGAGAACGTATCTGCCGAACTGCTCAGGCACGACCGCCATCCCTGCTGCTCCTGTTCACAAGAAGATGATCAAAGCCCCGTTCCACTGCATCCAGGGGGCACCCGTCGGCGTCCACAACCCGGACCGCACCCGCATCGCCGTCGACGACTTCGCCGATAATCGTCGCGCTCACTCCCGTACGGGACGCCAGTTCCGCTATCAGGTCAGACGCATTCTGTTCCTTGACGGTAAACAGCAGCTCGTAGTCTTCACCACCGCGGAGGGCGAGCATCCGCGGGTTCACGCCAAGCGGATCGGCGACTTCGCACACGGATGCGGACAAGGGAATCCGCGATGCGTCGATGCGCAACGCCACCTGACTCGCCCGGGCCAGATGACCCGCATCCTGCCACAATCCATCACTCACATCGATGCAGGCGCTTACATTGCCGCTCCTCGATAGAATCTGCCCCTCGACCAGCCGTGGCGACGGGTTGAGGTGTCGCTCAACTAAACACGAACGCGCCGGCTCCGGAACCACCACATCGCCGCGCTGCAGCAATAGAAGCCCGGCGGCGCTGTCACCCGCTGTTCCCGTGATGCACAGGAGCTCGCCCTTCGCTGCGCCGCGCCGCGTCATCACGTGTTGAGGACTCACTTCGCCTACCAGAAACAGCTCCAGCGCAAGAGGACCTTCCACCGCGGAAATGTTTCCGCCGATGACCCGTGTGTCAAACACCGCAAGTGCCGATAAAAGGCCCCGGTTCACCAAAGTGAGATACGACGGATCAACATGGGCCGGCAGCATCGCTGAAAACAGCGCCCACCGGGGTTGTCCACCCATGGCGGCAATATCGCTCAGATTCACGGCGGCCAGCCGTCGCCCGATGGCATCCGGCGCTGTATCGGAGTGGAAATGGATACCGCAGACCTGCGCATCACAGGTGAACAGCATCCCGACCCCGTCCCTGCACCGGACCAGCGCCGCGTCGTCTCCGGCGTCGACCAGCACGTCGGGATCGTACCCGGGACGTTCCTCCAGCAACTGGCGGATCAGCTCAAATTCTCCAATTTTGGAATTCATCGATCTTTCCTGCTCCGTGTCCGTTGGTGGGCTGTCATACATGATTTCCAGCGACGTGTCAGAGCGAAAATCTGGCCCGATGGCAAATTCTGATGCCGATTCAAACCACTCCATCCGTGCCCTCTGATGCGCAATCGCGTACCTTTCTACACACAGGAGGTGCGTATAAATCTATCCACTTGACAGCATTTTTCCTGCTGGTAGTGTCCCCCAAACTTTTACACGGGATACGCGATCTATTAATGAGTGATAAAAGTAAAAGCGAACTGGACGGCTTTCTCATCATCGATGTACCGGCGCTGCACCGGCAGCCGATCGTCATTGATACCGCCCTGTCCCGGGAGTGGCTGGCGGGAGTGATGGCCAACTGCGAGTATCCGGTCACCGCTGGAACCGGCCATTGCCGTCTGCGGGCGGAATCCGCGGCCGATGGTGTCCGTATCCGGGGCGATATCCGTGCGGAAGCATTCGCGGAATGCGTCACCTGTCTGGAACCGGTCACCCTGCATCTTCATGCGGACGTCGACGTTTTCATGGCGCCGGTCGCCACTCTCAAAGAGTCCGGCGAGGAATTGACTCCCGAAGATCTGGAAAGAGAATATTTCGAGGGCGATATCATCCACCTGTCCAACGTGGTTTCCGACGGCATCCTTCTGGAGCTGCCAATCAATCCCCGCTGTGAAGGACCATGCCACAACCTGCCCGGACTGGTTACCTCTGATGAGGTTGCGCGAAGAAATTTTTCAATCGATCCAAGGCTCAAAGCCCTGGCTGACATCAAGATATCGAAGGAGAATTAACAGTGGCTGTTCAGAAAAAAAAGAAATCCAAATCCCGTCGCGACATGCGCCGCGCCAATCACGACCGGATCGATCATCCGGCCATCTCCAACTGTCCCCAGTGTGGAGAACCGACAGTGCCTCACCAGGCATGCCGTGAGTGCGGCACGTACCGTGGCCGTCAGGTCATCGAGCTGGCCGATGAAAAGACGGAACAGGAATAGCGCATCCGGCACGTATATTGCTTTCGGAGTCTGCGGTTTTTCATACCCGGGTGACATGCACGCATGAGTTCAGTGATTCACACAAGAATAGCAGGAACAGGCAAATACAGGGCCGACGGGGTGTTGACCAACCACGATCTGGAAAAGATGGTGGACACCAACGATACCTGGATTCGGGAGCGGACAGGCATCCGCGAGCGGCGCATTGCGCTTCCGGGCGTCTACACGTCGACCATGGCATCTGCGGCCCTGAAAGAAGCACTGGATGCCGCCGGCATGCAGCCCGGCGCTCTGGACATGATCATCTGCGGAACCGTTACACCGGACATGCCTCTGCCGGCCACGGCCGCTTTTGTTCAACGACAGATCGGCGCATCCGGGAACTGTCCGTCTTTTGACATCTCCGCAGCCTGTGCAGGATTCATCTACGGATTGTCCATCGCGGATGCGTTTATCCGCACCGGAAAAATCAGAACCGCTGCGGTCATCGGGACTGAGATGCTGACCCGGTTCATGGATTTTGAAGATCGCAACACCTGTGTGCTGTTCGGCGATGGCGCCGGTGCGGTCGTGGTCACTGCGGATCACGACGGTCGGGGCATTCTGTCTACTCACCTGTTCACGGACGGCTCGCTGACGGATATCCTGCAGATCCCCGGCGGTGGTTCAAAGGAACCGGCCAGTGCGGAAACCGTTGCCCAAAAGCGGCATTGCATTCAGATGGAAGGCCGTGAAGTATTCAAGGTCGCCGTCCGCTACCTGTCCGAGGCCGCGGAAACCGCCCTGTCAACCAACGGGAAAAAGCCCGAAGATGTGCAGCTTGTTGCCGCCCATCAGGCAAACATGCGCATTCTGAGTGCCGTGTCCAAACGGGTAAGTATTCCAATTGAGCGATTCGCACTCAACCTGGAGAGCTACGGCAACACCTCCAGTGCATCGATTCCCATCTCCCTCGATGAGGCCGTTCGCGCCGGACGGGTAAACGACAACGATCTGGTGCTGATGATCGCACTGGGCGGGGGCATTTCCTGGGGTTCCGCCCTGATCAGGTGGTGAGCAGATGAAAACCGCGTTTGTTTTTCCCGGACAGGGAGCACAGAAAGTGGGGATGGGGAAGGAGCTGTTTGATAGCTTCGACTGTGTCAAGCAGCTGCTCCATCAGGCGGACGCGGCTCTCGGCGAGAAATTCACGGACCTGATTTTCAACGGCCCCGGAGATGACCTCACATTGACGGCCAACACGCAACCGGCCATCCTTGCGGTTTCCTTGGCGGCGCTGCAGGCGTTCCGCGAAAAATGCAACGTACAGCCGGATTTCGTTGCCGGACACAGTCTGGGCGAATTCTCGGCGCTGGTGGCGGCTGGTTCGCTCGGCTTCGAAGATGCCATCCGCGTCACCCGCGCCCGGGGTACTTACATGCAACAGGCGGTCCCCGCGGGAAAAGGGGCCATGGCGGCAGTCATGAAGCTCGACGAAGACGCAATTGTCTCTACCTGCCACGCGGTGATGAAGGAGGGCGGCGTGGTCTCCGCCGCCAATTTCAACTGCCCGGGTCAGATCGTCATTTCCGGCGACGCCGACGCGGTGGCGCGAGCCTCGGCCATGCTGACCACCGCCGGTGCCAGAATCATTCCGCTGAAAGTCAGTGCACCGTTCCATTGTGCGCTGATGAAGCCGGCCGCCGAGCAACTGGACCGGACACTCGCTGACATCTGTTTCGGGGACATCCTAATTCCGGTGGTCACCAACGTGGAAGCGGCTCCCAACAGCGACCCATCCCGTGTCCGGGAGTTGCTGGTCAAACAGGTGACCGGCACCGTCCGCTGGACGGATTCGGTGCGCTGGATGATTGCACAGGGCGTACGCCGGTTTGTGGAATTCGCTCCTGGAAACGTGCTGGCCGGATTGATATTAAAAATCGATAACTCGGTAACGGTACTCTCCGTCAGCACGCCGGACGGACTTGACAAGGCAATGAACCTGCTGGCAGATAGCCAGTGACAGAAAACAGTCAATCGGCGGGAAAACCGCGCTGCAGCGTTTGAACAGAGTTTCATCTGCAGAATCTGGAGGAACAAATGGAAAACGAAAACAAGGTCCGCGAAATCGTCTGTCAGCAACTGGATGTGGCTCCCGAAAAAGTGAAGCCAGAAACTTCGTTCATCGATGACCTCGGCGCCGACTCTCTGACGGTGGTGGAACTCGTGCTCGCGCTGGAAGAATCGTTTGAAATCGACATTCCCGACGAAGACACGGAAAAACTGCGCACGTTCAAGGACGCGGTCGAGTACATCAACGCCAAGCTGGGCAAGTAATCCGGGAAACCGGACGCGAGTGCAAGGAGCCTGCCGTGACGGAAAAGCGTAAACGCAGAGTAGTAGTGACCGGTCTCGGATGCGTCAGTCCCCTGGGCCTTGATGTGGCGTCCCTCTGGCAGGGCTTCATGGAAGGCCGGAGTGGCATCGACTACATCACGCGATTCGATACCGCAGAATTTGCCACGAAATTCGCCGGAGAGGTCAAAGGATTCGACCCGCTCAACTGGCTTTCCAACCGGGAAGTCCGGCAGATGGATCGATTCATTCATCTGGCCATCGCCGCATCCGACGAGGCTAAAAAGGATGCCGGGCTCTCCACGATCACGGATGAATTTGCACCCCGTGTGGCCTCCATCATGGGTGTCGGCGTGGGTGGTCTGGAATCCATCGAGATCACGCACGACAAGATGCGGGAAGTCGGCTCTCCAAAACGCATTTCGCCGTATTTCATTCCC
Organism: Deltaproteobacteria bacterium; assembly: GCA_029565915.1. GTDB lineage: Bacteria > Myxococcota_A > Polyangia > JAAYKL01 > JAAYKL01 > JAKQNG01. The sequence continues at coordinate 11,714 of JAKQNG010000222.1, read as the reverse complement.
ATGATGATTTCCAACCTGGCGCCGGGCCAGGTGTCCATGCGCCACAACCTGAAAGGGCCTTCCTACACGGTGACGTCGGCCTGTGCATCGGCCACCCACGCCATCGGCGACGCATTCAGGCTCATCGCGGATGGAACCGTCGACATGGCGTTTTCCGGCGGAGCGGAGGCCACCGTTACCGAACTCGGGATCGGCGGTTTCAATGCCATCAAGGCCCTGTCGACGCGCAATGATGCCCCTCAGAAGGCCAGCCGGCCCTTTGATCAGGACAGGGACGGTTTTGTCATGGGCGAAGGGGCGGCGGTTGTCATCCTGGAAGAACTCCATCACGCACTGTCGCGCGGAGCAAAAATCTATGCCGAGATGACCGGATATGGCGCCACGGCGGATGCCAACCACATCACCCAGCCGGCCCCGGGGGGAGAAGGCGCCATCCGCTGCATGACCCTCTGCATCCAGGATGCCGGACTCCAGCCCAGGGACGTGGATTATGTCAACGCCCACGGAACGTCGACCCCCGTCAACGATCCGCTGGAATCCATCGCAATGAAGGCCGTATTCGGAGAGTATGCGAAAAAGGTCGCTGTCAGTTCGACCAAATCGATGACCGGACATCTGCTCGGCGCGGCCGGAGCGGTGGAGGCCGTTGCACTGGCAAAGGCCATCGAGAACCAGTGTGCGCCGCCGACCATCAATCTGGAGAATCCGGCACCGGAATGCGACATGGACTATGTGCCCCACAAGGCCCGGTCGATGAAAATCGACCACGCCATGTCCAACTCCCTCGGCTTCGGCGGAACCAACGCCACCATCATGTTCTCCCGCTACACGGAGTGATGCATGGCCCTTCGGGTGTTCATCGCGAGCGATCATGGCGGTTTTCTCCTGAAAACGCAGTTGCTGCCCATGATCGTCGCTCCCGATATGGATGTGATCGATCTCGGCACCTGTGACGATAAATCCGTAGACTACCCGGACTTTGCCATGTTGCTCTGCCGACGTGTACTTGATACTCCGGGCTCTTTGGGAATACTGATCTGCGGTACCGGCATCGGCATGAGCATGGCCGCCAACCGGATCCCCGGAATCCGCGCGGCGCTCTGCACCGATTCCTACTGTGCGCGCATGGCCCGCGCCCACAACAACGCGAACGTGCTGTGTCTGGGCGGGCGGGTCATCGGTCCCAATCTGGCAGGCGACATCGCCAGAACCTTCCTTTCCTCCGGCTTTGAAGGCGGCAGGCACGAACAGCGGATTGCCCGCTTCGATGCCTGTTTCAAATGAGATGCCCGGCGTGCGCTGCGTCGGATACCCGCGTCATTGACTCGCGGACAATCAAGGACGGCTCGGAAATCCGCAGGCGGCGGTCCTGTGATGAATGCGCGTACCGCTTCACTACATTCGAGCGCGCAGAAGGCGCCCATCCGATGGTCATTAAGAAGGATGGCCGTCGCGAGCCCTGGGATCTGGAAAAAATCCTCATCGGCATCTCCAAGGCCTGCGAAAAACGTCCGGTGTCTGTCAAACAGACACGGCAGCTGGCCGAAGATATCAGTCGCGCCATCGGCGCTCTGGGACTGGAGGAAGTTCCATCCAAGGAAATCGGCGAACACGTCATGCGACAACTGAAAATCCTCGACCAGGTTGCGTATGTCCGATTTGCCAGTGTGTACAAGTCGTTCAAGGACATCGATGAATTCGTTGGCGAGATATCGTCGGCCACAGACAATTCTCATGATCCCGACTGACCGTTCGATGAGCGGGACGGATATCGATTTCATGCGCCGGGCGCTGACATTGGCGGCCCGCAGCCGCCCCAGCCCCAATCCACAGGTCGGTGCACTGGTGGTTCAAGACGGGCAGGTGGTCGGCGAAGGTTTCCACGAAGCGCCGGGACGCCCTCACGCCGAAATCAATGCGCTTGCCAGGGCCGGCGAGAATGCCGCGGGAGCCACCCTCTATGTGACGCTGGAACCCTGCTGTCATCACGGACGCACCGGGCCATGCACCGAAGCGATATCCGGTGCCGGAATCCGCCGGGTTGTCATCGGAACACTCGATCCGGACAGCCGGGTCAACGGTTGCGGCGCCCGCGCCCTGCTCAATCACATGGAAGTCACCTGCGGCGTGCTGGAAAGCGAATGCCGCGATCAGCTGGAGGGCTATATCCACCACCGGACCACCGGTCGTATGCTGGTACGCCTGAAAGCCGCCATGACCCTCGATGGCTATATCGCCACGTCATCCGGTGACGCAAAGTGGATATCCGGCGAATCTGCCCGCAAAGAAGTCCATCGAATGCGCGCCGACCACGATGCCGTACTGGTGGGAATCAGAACGGTTCTGGCGGACGACCCGCTTCTCACGGTCCGTCACTGCGAGGGCATTCAACCATCCCGGATCGTACTGGACTCGCACCTGCGCATCGCGGATACCGCCAGGCTGGTTACGTCACACCGGGAAGCACCGGTGCTGATCTGCCATGGTCCCGATGCCGATCCTCGAAAAAAAGATCGACTTCATCAGCTTGGCATCGACACACTGGAGCTGCCGCAGTCCGCCACCGGGCTGGACATCCACACACTACTGTCGGAGCTTGCCCGTCGAGGAATGTTGAGCCTGCTGGTGGAAGGAGGCGGTGCCGTTCACGGCAGCTTCATCCGGGAAGGACTGGCGGATCGGCTGGCACTGTTCATCGCGCCGAAGCTCATCGGGGGAGGTTTCCGATGGGCTTCTCTGCCTGACGTATCGGCTATCCGGGATGCCTGGAAACTGCAACAGTTGCGCTGTCGCATGTTTGACGAAGACATCCTTGTCGAAGGACACTTCCAGTCGACGGATCAGTGTCCTTCTTTATAGAACTCCTGCAGATTGGTCCCGTGATCGTCGTCCGCTGTCGTCAACCGGCTGAGTCCCGACATCTCCAATTGCCGCACGCGTTCCCGGGTGAGGTTCATGATAACCCCGACTTCCTCAAGGGTTACTCCACCCCGGGTGGCAATGTCGAGCGCACAGGTCTCTTCCATTTCCCAGACTTCGATGTCGGGGAAATTCAATTTGATAGATCCGGTTTCCGGGTTCACATCGAGATACAGGTGATACTTGCAGGAAACAAAGGGACACGGCCGCTCCCCGTGCTCGCACTGGGCGCGGAGACGAGGCTTTTCGTGGTCCGTTTCCGGATACAGCATTTTCCCCACGCGGATCTGTTCTTTTGTAATCTTCTTGATGGGAATCGTCCGCGCCCGGATAGGTCTCTTCCGCCGGGTACTCCGTTGCTCCTGCCTGCTTTCCTGCTTCTTCGTTACTTCTGTCATTGTTTCCTCCCGTTCTGCCGTTACTTTTCTGTGAGCCGCCTCTGATCGTCAGTGCTTCGCTAAATCGCATCCCTTGCGACGTGCGCACGTTCCCGGATCTGCCCAGCGGTTTTCTCCAGTTGACCAATCAATTGCTTCGCTGTGTCGGCCGCCTCAACCAACTGCTTAGCAACTGCGGTGTTCACCAGCCCCTGCTGGACCGCTGCCTTCACACTTTTTTCCAGTTTGCGGATGATTCGATCGAGAATCGCCCTCAGTTCCTCCAACTCGCCGTCAACAAGCGCAAAATGCTGCTGAATATCTTCAATGGTGTAGTCCATCGACATCAATCTCTTGATCTCATTGATCTGACGGATGGTTGTCGCCGGGTACATTCCACGGGAACCTTTATGCTTTCCCTTCTGTCCCACCCGCTGGCTTCGCGGCAGCAATCCCTGCTGAATATACTTTCGCAGTGTGGCCTCCGAAAACCGGATACCCCGACTGCTGAACACGTTCACAATCTGCGCGGAGGTCATCCCTTCCGGATGGCGGGATTCACAGTCACTGACTTCGTCGGCCGTCAGCAGTGCTGGTTTACGGAAGTGACTTTCCTGTGTATAAACCATTCAGTGAAATCCACTTTTTGTTATATTTTCCGTTACTGCTACCGAGAATAATCTACTGAATAGAATCCTGTCAAGCGATAATTTGTGCTGCCCGAACCAGGCAATCTCTTCGCCTGCAGAAGGGCTAACTACCTGAAATTACAGAATGATACGGAAAATCAAGGCGGGGGTCGGTCAGTCGGAGGCAATCTTTTTTCGCAAATCCATGGCATAGGGACGCCATTGTTCACCTTCCAGAGCCCAATGGCCAACCTTGGGCGCCGCCAGCACCCTGTCCAATTCCACGCGGGCCTGTTCCATCTCGTCGTCTTCAATCAGCACTTCGGCCATGGTCAGGTGATTCATCGGATAATCCGCCACAACAATGGCGCGACGGGCATACTCATAGGCCAGATCCATGTCGCCGACGCTGGTGGGCCAGGGAGGGGCTTTGGCGTACAGCATGGCCAGGAGGCGCAACGGTCCGCCATCGTCGATGGTTTCATCGATTTTCACGGCTTCCAGACCCAGTTCCTCCACCCGCTTGGCGAGCTTCATGGCGGACAGTCCGATGCTGGTATTCTGGGCCCGGCGTCCTTTCAGCACGGCGGCGTAGTAGTAGCCTTCCACCCGATCGGGCCGCTCGGTGATGATGGAATCCGCCACTTCCTCACCCCGGACAATCCAGCGCAGTTTTTCAGAAACGTCCTGCGCCTTTTCGCCGGCCAGGAAAAACGCGCGGGCAAGCCGCCATTTCACGTCAACGACGGCAATTTCGGTGGAACGGGATGATTCGAGTCGCCCAATGAGTTCCTCATACGCGGATACGGCCGTGGACAGGTCCTTCATTGTGGATGTTTCGATATTCCGGGCATCGCCGAATGCCAGCAGTTCCGCATCCGTTTTCGGCAGTTCTTCATAGGCCTTGACCTGAATGGGGACGACCGCCGGCGGTTCCGTCGAAAAGAGCCAGCAACCGGAACACAGAAACATGAGGCTGGTCAGAAACAGACAGGTCACAGAAAGGCGCACAGGAAACGGGGAATGGGATGCGGCGGAAACCAACTCAGATCGTACCGCGCTCGCGAATTCTGGCTGACTTACCGCTCCGTTCCCGCAGATACTGGAGGCGGGCCTGGCGGACCTTGCCCTTCATTTTCACTTCCAGCTTGTCAATCCGCGGCGAGTGGAGGGGGAACACGCGTTCGACGCCGATGCCGTTGGAAACCTTCCGGACGGTAAACGTGCTGCGCAGGCCACCGTTGTGCCGCTGCACGCAGATTCCTTCAAACAGCTGAATCCGTTCCTTTTCGCCTTCCCGGATCTTGTAGTACACACCCACCGTATCGCCGGTCTGAAAATCGGGAAAAACGTTGACGCGCAGCTGCTCATTTTCAATCTCGAATAACTTTTTGACGGTTCCACTCATGACCGATTCCTCACTGGGTAAAAGGTTGTCTCAAAAGCTGGGGAATTATGTGCAATCCTCCTCTTGTGTCAATATCCGTTTTCAACGAAGCATAAAAAATAAAAGATTCTTGAAGTATCAGGGGACAGGCCTTACAAAGCCACGAGCCGCGGGGTGTAGCGCAGCCTGGTAGCGCGCCAGCTTTGGGAGCTGGATGTCGAAGGTTCAAATCCTTTCGCCCCGATCGACTGGCGTCCTTAGCTCAGCTGGATAGAGCACCGGCCTTCTAAGCCGGGGGTCACAGGTTCGAATCCTGTAGGACGTGCTGACACCGACAGGCTGGCCTGCCGCCCGGACAAGGAGAACCCCATGGAAAACCTCAGAAAAACGGACCCCGAAATTGCCGATCTGGTGGACAAGGAAGCCCGTCGCCAGCGGGACAAGATCCGCCTGATTCCCTCTGAAAACTACGCCTCCGCGTCGGTTCTGGAAGTTTCCGGAACGGTGCTGACCAACAAGTATTCGGAAGGATATGCCGGAAAGCGATACTACGAGGGCCAGCAGTTCATCGACGGCATCGAAACCCTCGCGGTGGAGCGGGCGAAAGCCCTGTTCGGGGCCGAGGCGGCCAATGTGCAGCCCTACTCCGGATCGCCGGCGAACCTGGCCGTCTATTTCGCATTTGCCAAACCCGGCGACACGATCATGGGACTCGCCCTGGATCACGGCGGACACCTCACCCACGGCTGGGGCGTGAGCATCACCGGTTCATTCTTCAACCCGGTCCGGTACGGCCTCAACCCGGAGACCCACCTGATCGACTACGATATGGTCCGGGATCTCGCCCGCAAGAATCGACCGCGGATCATCATGGCCGGCGCAACGGCCTATCCGCGCATCATCGATTTCAACGTGTTTGCCGAAGTGGCAAAAGAAGTGGGCGCCATCCTCTGCGTGGACATGGCCCACATCGCCGGGCTCGTGGCCGGCGGCGTGCATCCCTCACCGGTGCCCGTGGCCGACGTGGTGACGACCACCACCCACAAGTCCCTGCGCGGCCCGAGGGGCGGCATGATCCTGATGAAGAAGGAACACCGCAAAGCCATCAACAAGGCCGTTTTCCCGGGCCTGCAGGGCGGTCCCCACAATCACACCACGGCCGCCATCGCGGTGGCGCTGAAGGAAGCGGCCACGGACGAATTCAAGATCTACGCGCGCAACATCGTGGAGAACGCGAAGCACCTGGCCGCGAAACTGAACGAAAAGGGATTCCGGCTCGTGTCCGGCGGCACCGACAACCACCTGATCCTCATCGACGTGACGCCCCGGGGCATCACCGGCAAACCCTTTGCACAGGCCCTCGACAAGGCGGGCATCGTCTGCAACTACAACACGGTTCCGTTTGACTCCCGGCCGCCCGCGGACCCGAGCGGTATCCGCATCGGCACCCCGGCCATGACCTCCCGCGGCATGGGCAAACCCGAAATGGAAAAGCTGGCGGACTGGATGAATCAGGTGGTGGGCTGTATGAATGACGAAGCCGCCCTCGCCCGCATCGCCGGCGAAGTCAAAGAACTCTGCGCCGGATTCCCCGCCCCCGGCATTTCCGCCTGATTTCAGTTGAGGATCAACCGGAGCCGACCGGCATCCTCCCCCACAGCCACGCACCCGGACGCCATCAGGTATTCCTTGAGTTCCCGCGTCCATCGATCGGCCGGTGCCTCGAACCGGATGGGTTCCAGCGCTTCCTGACGGGTTTCCAGATACGCGATCCATTGTTCCTTCGACAGTGTCATCATGACCCCCTTGGAAATGGCCGCAAACGGTCCCGTCACCGCAACATTGCAACGACCGTACCGTTCCCGGCGCCCGTCGGGATTTCAATGATTCTGAAGGGTTGGCATGAAAACCGGCCCATGGTTTCACACGCGCTGGAACAACTCCGGCATTTTTGAAATTCCCTCCGGCGGCAGCGCAATCCAGATTGGTGGTCTCAACAGGCCGTCCCGGATTTTTTGTCGCCCGCCATCCCGACTTCAAGGTACGATGGGACCATGACGCCCCGGAGTTCTGGTCCTCCGGGTCGAACCCCAAAAGGAACCCGCCATGACAAAATTCACCTTTTTACTGTTCCTGTTCCATGGACTCGCCGGGGCGCTGATCGTCTCCGCGTGCAGCGAAGACGATGCCACCGGTCCGGACACGGATGCCGACGCGGACACCGATTCCGACAGCGACAGCGACTCCGACTCCGACAGCGACTCCGATTCCGACACCGATTCCGACAGTGATTCCGACACCGACACCGACTCCGATACGGACAGTGACACCGATACCGACACCGACACCGACAGTGACACCGATACCGACACCGACAGTGACACCGACACCGACAGTGACACCGACACGGACTCCGATTCCGACACGGACACTGATACCGATACCGATGTCCGGGGCCTGATTTTCGGCTGTGTCCCCGACTACCGCCCGGCGCCCACGGATGAACAGCTCCAGCGACTCACCCACGTGCTGCCCTTCTCACTCCAGGTCAGCAACACCGGCGCCATCGACGACTCCCTCGCCCCATCCTGGCTGGACGCCACCTTTGTCAGCCGGGCCCACACCGCCGGCGTGCGCGTGGACATCCTCGTGGGCGGCTGGGGACGATCCGGGGGATTCTCCAGCGCAGTGGCCGACCACCGGGCCACGTTCGTCGCGAACCTCGTGGGCTACATGGACGACCTCGACCTCGACGGCGTGAACATCGACTGGGAATTTCCCTCGGCCGGTGAGATGGCCGACTTCGGCCAGTTCCTGCTGGACCTGAAGGCCGCCCTGGGAACCGACCGGCAACTTTCCATCGCGGTGGGCGCCGGTCATGACCCGTCGGAGTTTCCCGACAGCGTGTTTCAGGCGGTGGACTTCGTCCAGCTCATGGCCTACGACATGGGCTCCACCTGGCCCAGCCACGCGGACTACGGCGAATCCATCGATCTGATGAACGCGTGGTGGACCGACGCATCGGCCCGGGCCGTCGGATTCCCGAAAAGCGCCATCGTCCTCGGCGTACCGTTCTACACCCGGGGCACCGGCGTCCTCACCTGGTCCGAATTCCTCGGCGTGGCAGGCGCCAGTACAGCCACGGCGGTGTCCCAGGACGTGTGGAACGGCTACGAATACAACGGCATCCCCACCATGGAGGCCAAAACCGCATACGCCTGGAACAACGGCTTCGGCGGCATCATGTTCTGGGAACTCGGCCAGGACGTGGCGCCCACGCACCAGTATTCGCTGCTCTCGGCCATCTACGAAGAGACCGTCGCCCTGGGCGGTCCCCTCCACTGAGTCTCAGCTGTTTCCCATCAGAAAAAGCGTCAGCGGCACAGCTGTTCGGGGTTTCCGTCGTGGCACTTGACACAGGCGCGGCGGTTCTGTCGTGCCAGGGGTCGGCAGCGGCGGGCGAATCCGGCCGGATGAGGGTTCACCCGCGCATGGCAGGAGATGCAGGACGCCTCGGAATGACAGGAGGCACAGGCGGCGATGTCGGTCCGGGCCCGCCGGCAGATCTGCGCGGGCGATGCGTTCTGGTGAAAGTTTCCCGGATGGGGTGCCCGCACGTCGGTGGGGGCATCCGGGGCTACACCGGCGCGGCGGTGGCAGGTGATACAGAAACTCTGGGTGCGGTGACATCCCATGCAGCGGGGATTGTCCATGCCCGAATGGACGCCGTGGGTGGACATCCAGTCCCCCGGATGCACGTTTCGTGGACGCCGCTTGCCCGTGTGGCAGTCCGTGCAGAATGTCTCGCGATGGCAATTGGCGCAGAAACCGGAATCGCCGCCGGCCACCCGCGCGTGATTTCCCTCCCAGCCGGTGCCATGGGTGGGCCCTTTGATGAAATCCGGCGGTCCGGGGGGTGGATTTCCCGATGCGTCCACCATGCGACCATCCGGCGACACCCGGTGGCAGACCCGGCAGTTGCCAAGGCGGGCGGCTTCCCGCAGGTGGCAGGCGTAGCAGGGCTTCATCGAAAAATGATCATCGGGCCCGGGCTCCTTGCCATGGCAGTCGGCACAGGCAACGGCCCGGTGGGCCTCGTGGGCGAAGCGGAACCATTCGCGTCCACGGTCGGCGGATACCGCCACTGTCAGCGCAATGCCGCAGACCACCAACGCCGATGGCACAAACAGGTGTTTCATTTCCACAGATCCAGCTGCAGGATCAGCAGCGCCGACAGTCGCGGGCCCTGCCCGCCGCCGAAATAGTTTTCGAGTTCACCAAGGACCTGCGCACCCGACGCGATGGCGTACCGTGCGGACATCACCCATCCCGCGATGTTGCCGAGGGCGCCGCCCATCAGCGCGTCGTCCACGTGCCAGAACGATGCCCGCAGGCCCAGCAGCAGGCGGTTGTCAAACAGGCCCCGCCATCCGCCGGTTTCCACACCCACGCGACCGGCCCCCCATTCGCGCTGCACATTGAAGCGCACCGACAACCGGTGAACCGTCCGCTGGTAATCGGCGCCGAGTCCACCACCGGCGCCGGACACCCGTGCATCCGCCTCATGGCCGGTGAGGCCGCCGCTTCGTTCCTCAAAGCGGATATAGCTCCAGGCGGCCATCGTCAGTCGTTCTCCAAGGCGCTGTTCCGCCCGCAGTCCCAGGTCCCGGCGGGGGATGAGATCGAAAATGTTGAAGATGGAATCGGCCGAAAACACCGGACGGTACAACAGGTACTCCACGCCCACCCAGAGGGACGCAACCGGGGACACCTCGATGGACGCCTCCGCCTCGGTCACCGCGCTGCCCTCGCGGATGGCCGCGGACAGATCGTCCCGGCGGTCGAAAAGCGGATTGGCAATCACGAGGAGCGACGAACGGATCCGTTCGTGATGGGTGGACAGGCGGCCTCCCCACGTGCGTGCCACCGGGCGGCCGTTCAGGCCCAGCAGGCGGATGGCGACCGCGCCGTCAAAATGCCGATCCGGCACAAACGACAGCTCACTGCCAAAGGCGAGGGTCGGCGTCGGCTCCGTTCGCTGCGCAAACCAGGCGTCGTCAATGTCGTCCCGCCCGCCGTTGTCCACGCCGTCCATTTCCAGGCTGTCATCACCCAGGGGACGGCCCCCCTGCACTTCGCGCCCGATGAACGACGACAGGGCAAACCCCGCGGGCAGGTGGGCGACCAATTCCACCCCGTCGTGGGCGGTAAAGCCGATGGTATCGAGGCGAATCTGGCGACCCGCACGCACATCAAAGGCCCCGTCCCGGAGCCCGTTGACGCTCACGAAGGCAAATACGGCCCGTGCATCGAGGTTCTGCAGTCCCGGGGTATACCGTCCCGGTTCGCTTCGCCGGGTCTCCACCCGCTCCACACCCCAGTCGCCGCCCAGCTGCAGATTGAGTTCCACCGAAAGGTGCGGACCGTCGTACCAGGGATCCGCCGAACCCGGCAGCAGATTCCAGACCGCCATATGCAGGTCTTCCACGATGTTGCGCCGGGCGATTTCCCGGCCGTCCGCCGCCCGGATGGAATAGCCCTCGGCCCACAATTCAGAGGATATCTGATGATCCACAGCCCGCAGGACGCCGGCCTGTGCAGACAGAACCAGAATCAGGAAACTCGCCCGTGCGGTCACTTCAGGTCGCACACCCGCGTTCCCCCGAATTCCTTTACGAGAACATCGTCGTATTTGTCGGCATAGTAGCCGATGAGGCCCAGCATTTCGCGGACCTCCTGCTTGTCGAGTTCCAGTACGCTGCGCTCGGCCACCAGCACCACGATATCGCCCGAAATCAGGCCGAACGAAACTCCCGGCAGCTCGGTGCCGTTCAGCTCCAGCAGGCGGACGGCCAGCTCCTTCGTGACACCTTTTTCCATCCGGACAAGGGGCGACACCACGCGGATGCGACCCGCTGCTTCGTGTACACCGGGAATGAGCGAAATGATCACGTCCGCGGAGCCCCGGGCGATCTGCCAGGCATAGCCCCCCTTCACCGCCTCCACTGCATTGTCCGCCGGCTCCACGCCGAGTTCCTTCACCACGTTCTCCACCGTCTTTTTCGCCTTTGCGAGATCCCTGTCCTTGCCTGACATGCGCTGCCTCCTCATTGCGATGAGCTGATTTCCAACCGGTATCGTTCCCGAAAGAACATTCCCTGTCAATTGGTTACCGGGACCGGCGATCGAGGTCCTTTCGACAGGCTTCAAATCAACAATTTCCCTTGCACCGGCAATTACCTTTCTTCAGAATCAGGCAGTCCTAAAGTGGACCCCGTGTCCAGGACCACCTGGACGGTTGTTTAATGTGATTCCTCCGGTTTCCTTTTCGTTCCATCCATTCAGATTCCAGAGGGTTCGTCCGGAGACGACCGGTTGTCTGTCACCATGTAGCCGCATCGA
>JAKQNG010000219.1 GCA_029565915.1 Deltaproteobacteria bacterium | reverse complement strand
TCGGAACCGCCGCCGCCGTCGGTGGTGACCTGCAGAATGCCCTCGGCCTGATAGCTGGGAATCGCCAGCAGCAGGTACGCCACTGCCGCGGCCACCACCAGCACCACGGGTACCGTCAGGGCCTTCCATTCGTCGAGCAGGATGGCGAGCCAGTCCTTCAGCGAGATTTCGTCGCCGTTGACGTAGTTGTCGCGAGGCTCCGGGCCGGTCATGGCAGCGGCCCGCCCACCCGGTCGTAGGTCTGGGTGGCCGTGTCGAGGCCCACGAGGAACGGCAGGATCTGCTGCATGTAGCGGGACATGGTGGTGAGTCCCGTGGGCTCCACGACCACCCGGTCGCCGGGCTGCAGCAGGATCCGGTCGCCGTAGACCAGGATGGCGTCGTAGCGGATGGTGTACACGACGGGGCTCTGCCAGTTGCCGCGAATCAGCTTGATATCATTTTTCTTTGCTTCCACGTGCAGCAGGCCCCCCGCCTCGGCAATGGCGGCGCCGAGGCTCAACCGGTTGCCCGGGATGGCCACGGTGCCGGGCTTGCGCACTTCGCCGAGCACGTACACGGTCTGGTCGGCGCTGCTGGGAATGTACACCAGGTCGCGGTCGGCCATGAAGATGTTGCGGCGGGTGTCCCCACGCAGCAGGATGTCCGCCAGGTTGATGGGCAGAAGGGCGTTGTTGCGCACCACATAGGCCCGCTCCAGGTTGCCGTCCGGCAGGGCGCCTCCGGCAAGGGCAATGGCTTCGAGGAGCGTGGTGTCGCCGTCTACGGGAAATACGCCGGGCTTTCCCACCTGCCCGAGGACATAGAATTTCTGGGATTCGTAGCGCAGCACGTCGATGGAAATCTGCGGGTCGATGATGAAGTGGGCGAGGTGGGTCTGGAATATGTCGATGAATTCCTCCACCGTGTGGCCCGCTGCCTTCACCCGACCGATGATCGGCACATAGATGTAGCCGTCCTTTTTGACAATGGTTCCCACGATGCCCTTGTTGAAATCCCGCGGAGACGACAGCTCTTCGTGGTCGAGCACGATGATGTTCAGCACGTCGTTGGGACCGATGCGATAGATGTCTTCCTGGGGCGGCAGGGCGGTGGATACCTGCTCCACCAGAAGGCCCTTGTCCGCCAGGGGACTCGCAGCCTCCGCCGCGAGGAGGTCTTCAATGTCGCCCTGTTTGACGTTGTCATAGGACTCGGGACGGCTGCGCCCGGCGCAGGCACAGGCGAGCGCGAACACCATCCAGAGGAGGACGATCCGGAACAGGGATGCGGTGAATCGATTCCGTTTCATGGCAAAGCCGGGATAGTACCTTCCTTCGGCCGTATCAGCAATGCATCACGGGGGTAAAAGTGGCGCGGAACACTTTCTCCTTTCCGTCCGCAGAGGAGGAGCGCATAATCGCGCCATGTCCATCAAACGAACACAATCGCGAAGCACCAGGCAGTCCTCCCACGCCGGTTCCGGCAGCAGCATCTTCGGCGCCGGCAAGCCGAAGGAAAAGGAGCCCGTCTGGCAGGAGGACGTGGCAGACAGGCCCGATGATGCGTTTACGGCCTACTCCCGCGCCGGCCGGTTTGCCAGCGGCGAACTCGTCAGCCATCCCACCTTTGGAAAAGGCCTCGTCGTGCGCATCGACGGAAAAAAGATGGAAGTCCTCTTTTCGGACAGCCGGCGCACCCTCGCCATCGGCGGTTGAACCTGCCCCGTTCCTGCCGGTTCACTGCGGTGCGGTGCGGCGCTCCCAGTCCTTCACTTCTGCGGGCCAATCCGCCACGGGGCGACCGTTTCTGATCACGTGAAGCGTGCATTCCTTTTCCGGCACCGTGCCCCGGATGAACCAGTCCCGCACCCGGTGGGGACAATGAGGGGAGGGAAGCTGTCCAGATTGGGGGCAGACATCCACGGCGACGATGCCCGCCGGCGCCTCCGGCAGTGTCAGGGGTCGTCCCTGCCCCGCCAGCAGGATGCCCGCCCGGGCCAGTGGGGCTGCACCGTCCATGCCGAGTACCCCGGCCGTCGGTTCGCCGTCGAAGCGGCCGGCCCAGGCGGCAACCGTGAATTCCCGGGTGGCAAACACGGCGAAGACGTCGGAGAATCCCCGGGCTGTCCCCGTTTTCACCGCCACCTTGAAGGGCAGATCCGCGGGCAGCTCGTCGCCGAACACCTTGCGCCGGGCTTCATTGTCCGCGAGCATATCCATGACCAGCCAGCTTGCCTCCTTCGAAAAGACGCGCACGTCGGGTTCGGAAGGCGGCGTCCAGGTTGTGCCGTCCGCGAACGCCATGCGCGCGATGCCCGAGGGCCGTCGCACCAGACCGCCGCGCACGAGAAAGCCATATCCGGCGGCGAGGTCGAGGAGCCGTACCCGTGCGCTGCCGAGGGCCAGGCGCAGCCCGTAGTCCTCTGCGCTCTGCACGAGTTCGCCAACCCCCGCGAGGCGCAGCTTTTCCATCACCTCCGGCACGCCCACCCGTTCGAGTACGTGGACCGCCGCCAGGTTGTACGAACCGGCCAGAGCCTCCCGGTAGGAGGCGGGACCGTGTTCCACGGGAGGGGTGCCCCGCACCCGGTACTGCGACGGGACGTTGTAAATATCCAGGGCGATGGTGGCGGGCGCATCCCCCTGCTCGATGGCCGCGGCGTAGACAAAGGGCTTGAGCGTGGAACCGGGAAACCGCCGCCGGACGGCGATGTTGACCTGATGGGCCGGTGTCCCTTTGCCCGCGGAGCCCACCATGGCGAGGATCGCCCCGGTGGAGGTGTCCAGCACCACTGCGCCCGCCTGCTGGATGCCCCGGGATGCCATGGCGTCCACGTGGCCCCGGGTGCGTCGCTCCAGGGAGGTCTGCAGGGCGGGGTCGAGGGTGGTGTGGATGGTGCCGCTGCGGCGGAAGGCCGGCGGCACGGCGTCGAGGATGAAGTCGACGAAATGGGACGCGGCAAAGGGCTGCGGGTGGCGGAAAAACCGGACGGGCGCCGTCAGTGCGCGCTGCTGCTGGGCCGCGGACAGAAGGCCGTTCTTCACGAGAAGGGCGAGCAGGTGGTTGCGCCGCGCGAGCACCCGTTGGGGATGGCGCAGGGGATCGTAGACGGACGGCCCCCGGGGAATGACCATGAGGCTGGCCGCTTCCCCCGCGCTCAGGCTGCCGGCGGATTTGCCGAAATAGGTGCGCGCGGCCCCTTCGATACCCCAGGCGCCGTTGCCGAAGTACGCCCGGTTCAGGTACTGCTCCAGAATCTGGTTTTTGGTCATGGCCCGCTCCATGCGCAGGGCGATGACGGTTTCGCGCAGCTTGTTCCACAGGGTGCGGGGCCGGCCTTCCGAATGGACCATCCGCGCGAGCTGCATGGTCAGGGTGGAGGCGCCGTAGTGCAGTGCGCCATCCGTCAGATTCAGGCCGGCAGCCCGCAGGACGGCCACGGGATCCACGCCTTTGTGGGAAAAGAAATTCCGGTCCTCGGACGCCAGCAGGGTGAGGAAGACCGGAGGGCTGATATCGGTGAGGGCAACCCATCCGTGGCGGCGGTGGGATCCGGGGACCGGTACGCTGCGCAGGAGGCCGCCGTCTCTGTCGCAAACGAGAACGGGATCACTTCGGTCCGGCGCGATGGTATCCGCCGGGTAGTCCACCGCAAGTACAGCGACGGCCAGCAGGAGGGGCGGCAGCAGCAGGACCGTTGCCACAACGGCGACAAGAATGAAACGGCGCCGCCGGTTCACCGGGAAACCGGAATGGAGATCGCGTCCGTGCGTCCCATGGTGGAAGGTTCGTACATCGCCTCCGCGTGGGCCGGCGCAGCGGCAAAGGTGCCTTCGGTGGTGGCCCGCAGCAGATATTCCAGCACCTGCTGCCCTTCGCTCATTCGATTGGCGAAGGCCTGGACCCGGTCGTCCCGCAGTTCGCGGTAAGTCCATTCACCGGACATCGACGTCCCGGTGGCGAGGGAGCTGTCCTCCGTGGACAGGTTTGTGTTGACCGCCTCAAACCCCGCCGGGAAGGGATCTTCGAGGGCCAGGTAGTCCAGGGCCCGACGGCTGGTGACAAGGAGTCGCACGCGGACAATATCGCCGATGGCGACAGCGCGGATGGGCGCCAGGGTGTCCCCGTCCAGGTATTCCCGCTCCACCTTCAGGCCCTGATCGACGGATTCGTGGAAGGCCGCATCCCGCACCAGGGACAGGGTGGCGTTGTAGAAAACGGGACCCGTGCCGGTAATGGAGAGGCGTCCCTTTCCGACGGCGGACAGGGGTTGGGACAGGGAGATAACGTCGCCCCTTTGAACGGACTGCCGCAGCAGCACCCGGTCGCCCATGGCAACGGTGACCTCCGGGCTTCCTTCGGCCTGACCGCGGACGAAATCGGCAATGGCAATGAGGGCATAGGCATTCTCCTGCGTGTTCTCCCATCGTCCCGCGCCGGAGCGCCGGGCCTTCAGCCCTTCCACCAGCGGTTCGATCAGGGGGTGGGCGCGGTCGTATTCGAGCAGGGCGGAAATGGCGATGGCCGTGGTGCGCGCGGATGAACTCATGTACCAGGACAGGCCGTCCTCCTCTTCGATGAATGCGGTGTTTCCCGTTGTCTGCGCCGCGGCAACCAGTTCGTTGACAAGGGTCGTCGTTTCGTCACCGCGCTGGCCGGCGGCGAGGAAGGCCCGCAGCAGAAAGGCCCGACCGTACAGGGGCAGAGAAGCGCGGGATTCAAAGAGACGCGCCGTGAGCCCGGCGTCCGGGGTTTCGAGGCGCGCCAGCACCCAGGCGGCGATGGCCAGCTCCGCCGCGTCACCGCGATTGGAGAGATCCCGTGTTTCGCCCGCAAAGGCCGCGAGGGCCCGGCGGCCGTTCTCCATGGCCCGACGGTTCACCTGGATGCCGGCGGACTGTGCTTCGAGGAGGCCCCACAGGGCGTAGGCCGTGAGAAACGGCTCGGGTTCGCTGCCGATCCACAGGCTGAAGTGGCCGTCATCGTGCTGATGGCGCAGCACCTTGGCGACGCCCAGCGAAATGAAGGTGTCAAGGTCTGTGTCCTTCAGGGCGTCCAGCTTCATGGATGCGGCCAGATCCTTCACCTTGAACATGGGCACCAGTTTGGACATGGTCTGTTCCAGGCATCCGTAGGGATATCCGATGAGGTACTGCAGGCCCGCGGCCAGGGCCCCCATGCCGAACCGGTCGATGGTCAGTTGCAGGTCGCTGTCATTCTCGCGGATGCCGGCGGGCCAGTCGATGTCGATGACCATGGGCCCATCCAGCCGACCGTCCCCCAGCAACTGCCGGTCCGTCACCAGGTTGCGGCGTACGGGCAGCGTCAGGGCAAAGGCATCGAAGTGGCCGTTCATGCGCACCTCCACGGTGAACTCCGCCTGTTGCGCGTCTTCCGCGGTCACAGGGAAGGTGGCCACGGCGCTCTCCCCGGCGGGAACGGTGATGGATTGATGATCCGTCGCGGTCCGCGCACCCTTCAGCTTCAGGACCACGTCCGCGGTGCCCTTTTTCCCCGAGTAATTGTGGACGACGGCGCCCACCTTTGCCGTATCGCCGGCGCTCAGGAACCGCGGCAGCACAGGAAGGGCCTGCAGCTTTTTGGCGATGCGGATGCGGCGATCCCCGGCGCCGAACCGGTCCGCCCCATCGGCGGCCACGGCCATGAGCCGGAAGGCAGTGAGGTTGTCGGGCGCTTTGAACTGGAACGCCACTTCGCCATTGCGATTCGTTATCAGGGCAGGTGCCCAGTAAGCCGAAGCGACAAAGCGGGAGCGGATCCGCTCCCCGGGGGCGCCGCCGCCGTCAGCACCGTCCTCGCCGTTCAGGTCATCCGGGGCCAGGGGCCTCGCGATGCGCAGCCAGCTCGCGGCGGTGTCCACGCCGAGGCCGAAGGGTGCGTAAAATGTGTTCATGGGGTCGGGGGTGGCGAAGTTGATCAGCTGGAGCACGCCTTCGTCCGCCGCCGAGAGGGAGACTTCGGATTCCACGGGCGCGCCGTCCGCGGTGACGACGATGCGGCCTTTGACAAGGTCGCCGGGCCGGTAGTCGGTCCGGTCCGTCTCCACCTGTACGCGCAGGTGTTTGTTTTCTGCGGAGACCTTCAGGTTCACGAGGCCCATCCACATCCGCGCCCGATGGCCGTCGCCGCTGCCCGTGCGGGGCCGGACAGCCACCACGGAAACGTATACGTTGGGGGCAAAGGTGTCCTTGAGAGGAATGTCGATGGCTTCGCCGCTGGCGACGCCGTCAAGGGTGCGGGATTCGATGATGCCGTCCCGTTCCACGGTGACGAGCAGGGTGGCGCCCCGGGTGTCCGTACGGGCGATGAGGGAAGCGGTTTCGCCGGGCCGGTACAGGGTTTTTGACGGTACGAGCTCCATCTTCTGGGTGACTTCCCGCTCCACCCAGTCCGCGTCCGGACCCGTGACCCACAGGGACGTGGAAGCGGACACCTTCCGTCCGCTGGTGTCGGTCCCCTGCAGCCGCACCACGTAATCGCCGGATTTCCGGGCGGTGACAGTCAATGGCGTCGGGTCTTTGTCCACTGTCACGTCAGTGGCGGACACCCTGTCGAGTTTCCGTTCGCAGGAGTCGTAGCCGCCGAAACGGTTCTTTCCCGTGCAGTCCCAGCGCTCCTTGAGGAGGAGCAGCTTTGCGTCCGCTGCCAGGGCTTTTCCGTCCGGCTGCACGGCCACGGCAGTCAGGGTGACGGGGACGCCGGGTTTCGCAAACCACTGGTCTGTCTTCAGTCCCAGATAAAAGTCCGTCGGGTGGGCGGTAACCACCACCGATTTCGAAATCGTTTGATCCGTTTTGTCGGTCACGGAAACCCGGGCGATGTAATCCTGGGCGAACGCGTGCTTTTTTTCGGGGTCCGTGAGCGAAAAGCGAACCATTCCGTATTCGTCGGTGCGCGCCTGCCCGTCCGCCACGTAATCGAGCCCGTACTCGTAACCGTACTCGTCGTCATAATACCAGCCCCATCCAAAGCTGTTGTCGTCCGTGAACCGGTAACCGGGCCAGTCGGCGAATTCCACGAAACGGCGGCGTCGCTGCACCGACCAGTCCGCGACGGCGTCCTTCACCGGGGCGCCGAAAAGGTAGCGGGCGCCGAAAGCGAAATTCAGGGTGGCACCCACGCGGGTGACCGATTTCTTTTTTGTCTTGTCCTGAATTTCAAACGCCGCAGGCCGGAATTCTTCCACGATAAAGCGTTCGTTGAAGGTCTGGTCGTTGACGGTGACCTTGACGTGGTAGTCGCCGAGGTGGGCGCCCTCATCGAGGGACAGCGAAAAGTGGAACCCGCCGAAGCGGCTGATGTTGACAGATGCGTTGTAGAGGGTTGTGCCGGTGGTGTCTTCAATGGACACGCGGGCCTTCTTCGCCTTCGGCACCCGGGGTGGTCCCGCCATGGCGAATTCCCGCACGAGGCCCTTGAAATGGACCGTTTCACCGGGGCGGTAAATGCCGCGATCAGATTGAATGAACCCGCGAACGCGAACGGTCTCCTCCGTGCGATCCATGTCCACGTCAAAGTTCCACGACGCAATGCCGCTGTTCCATTCCGCGTCCACGACAGCCACGTCGGTGTCTTTTTCAACCGTGGCCACAAAGCGGGGTGCGCTGTACCATTCGTATCCGTATTCGTATTCTTCCTCCGGCGTGCGCTTCTTCTTTGGCTTCAGCGCGCCCGTGCCCGGCAGGAGCAGAATGCCGTCCTTGTCCGTGGCGCCCGAAAAAACCTTTGCGCCGCTGTCGTCGTACAGCGTCACCTTTGCACCGCTGACCGCGCTGCCGTCAGAAATCCGACGTGTAAAAATGAGACCGCCGCCGCCGCCCACCTTCATCACCACTCCCATGTCGGTCACATTGCCCAGCAGCCGGAAGGGATAAGGTCCCCAGCCCTGTTCCTTTCGCGCCGCGCGCACCTCGTCGGATTCGAATTCTGCGAGGAAGATGCCGCCCGGTTCCCCGCCGCCACAGATGTCGTGCAAAGGCAGCCGGGTTTCCGTCCAGCGGTTCTTCTTTCCGTCCACGGATCTCGTTTCCACGGACGCTGAGAGCTTCAGTTTCTTCCAGTTGATGCGGGGATGGTCGCTGCCCCACCACGGGTAGAAATCCAGCCCGCCGGAGGTGATGAGCTCCGCGACCCGGGACACGGGAATCCGCGCACAGGACACGGTCATCTTCTGCACGTTGCGCGACCAGAGGTGGTGGCCGTCCCCGTTCTTCTCCACGGCCAGGATGCCGGTTTCCATCCGGATGTCCGGGGGCGCTTCGGTGGTTTCGAAGGTTCGCACGACGGTTTTTGTGAGCTTCTGCCCGAACACGTCCACAAGGCCCTTGCTGATGGAAACGCGGTAGGCGGTTTCGGCTTCCAGCCAGCTGTTCCAGGTGAAATCCGTGCCGTCCGCGGAGCGCTCGAAATGGCTGAGGGACACATTCTTATTACCGGCCACCACCCGGACGTGCCGATCGAACAGGGCCCGGTCCACGGGCGTGGCAAAGACGATTTTCAGCCGACCGCCATCCGGCGGGATGCGATCCTCCGTTGGCAGGGCCTGTACCACCTTCATGGTCGGATAGGTGGTGAACTCGGCTTCGAAGGGCTGGGCAAGAGGCTCATTTCCGGCAGCCGCAACGAGGTCATCACAGAAAATGGCGTAGCGCTCGCCCTGCTTCAGTTTCTGCTCCGTGCGCAGTGGAATGCGGCGGTCCACGAGGTCGTCGTCATCTGTTTCGAGACGGGTGGAACGGGTGTCCTGACGGTGGACCACGTGACAGTGTTCGATGACATGGGCCGCGCTGACCGGGTGATTGAAGTGCAGGGCGAAAACGGGCCGGGGCGGGGCCATGGCCATGTCCATTTCGCGCACACCGTCCACTTCGAGAGGGGCGTGGACAAACGAGCGGGCCCGTTCGCTTTTCAGAATGCGCTGCGCCAGTTGGCCGGCGAGGGTGACCGTGTAGCGGGTCCCCGGCGCCATCGGCTTTCCGGGTTTTGCAATGAGGGTCTGCCGATCGCCGAATACGAGGTGCACGGGAAGGGCGGGGGAGATTTTCAGCAGCTCCCCGTCGGCTTCCTTTCCCACCCGGGATTCGTCCGCAATGGGACGGTCAAAGCCGATGCGCAGTGGGGCGGTGGCGTCGGAGGTCACGCCGTCGGGCGCAAACGACACCACGTGGAGGGAGCCGTCGCCCTCCTTCTCTGCGCAGCCGCAAAGGGCCCACAATCCGACAACCGCAATGAAGGTCCACTGCCGCGGTGCCATCAGAAACCATGTATGAAACATGTCTTCGCTCCTTGGGAAGAATGGGAATTCCTGCCCACTATAAGACCCAACCGGGGAAAAAGATTTCAAAAAATGTACAGCATCGCGGGGTGAGCACGGGCCATTTTTCATTTGGGAATTGAAATCTCCGGCGCTGTAGCGGATATGGATTTCATGGCGGCGCTTCACCTGATCAACGATACGAACCTCCATCAAGAAGAAGACCTTGCAGCGTTGCTGTCATTGACCGATCCGGAACAGATCGAACAGTTGCGACAGCGCGCGGAGGCGATGACCCTGCAGCAGGTGGGCCATCGCGTCTATTTCCGGGGGCTGCTGGAGTTCTCCAACCGCTGTGCCCTGAACTGCCTGTACTGCGGCATCCGGCGGGACAACGATGCGGTTGCGCGTTACACGCTGTCGCTGGAAGATATCCGCCACGGGGCAAGGCGGGTGGCCGAGCGGGGATGGGGTTCACTGGTACTGCAGTCCGGAGAGAATGCGTCTGCGGCGAATGTAGACTTCATCTGTAATGCGGTCCGGTGCATCAAGGAAGATACCCGCTCTTCCCGGCTCCCGTCGGGACTCGGCATCACCCTCAGTGCAGGTGTTTATTCCATTGATGTGTATCGACAGTTCTTTGCGGCGGGTGCCCATCGCTATCTGTTGCGGGTGGAAACCACTGATGCCGACCTGTTTGCGCGCATCCACCCGGCGGACCAGACGCTGGCGGAGCGGGTGCAGGCGCTGGAGGATTTGCGAGCGGCTGGTTTCCAGGTGGGCACCGGCGTGATGATCGGCCTGCCGGGACAGACCTGCCGGATGCTGGCCCGGGATGTCCTGTTTTTCAAGGAGATGGATGTGGACATGGTGGGAATGGGTCCCTACCAGCCCCATCGGGATACGCCCATGGCCGGACTGCCGATCATCTCTGCCGAGGAGAGACTCGCGCTGGCCCTGCGGATGATCGCGGTAACCCGCCTCGTCCTGAAGAATGTGAACATTGCCTCCACCACCGCGCTGGAGGCACTTTCGCCGAGCGGCCGCGAGCTGGGAATATCCTTCGGCGCCAATGTGGCCATGCCCAATGTCACACCCGGCAGCGAGCGTCGCAAGTACCAGCTGTACGACGGCAAACCCTGTCTGGACGAAGCAGCAGATGAGTCCGGTATTGCCCTGCGACAGAAAATCGAATCCCTCGGGCGCATCGTGGGTATCGACGAATGGGGAGATTCCCGCCGTTTCTGCGACCGATAATTATTTCGTTCCATATCGCTGGGAGTGATGTTTTTTCAGGGTCGGATCATTTTTTTGGCACAATTTCCGCCAAACGGCCGAAATACACATCGAGGAGGTGTCCCATGGGTATGCGTCCACGATGGATCCGTTCCGACCACGTCATTG
>JAKQNG010000199.1 GCA_029565915.1 Deltaproteobacteria bacterium | reverse complement strand
CGGCCAGCAGCAGCACCTTGAGGCCCATCATGCGGTAGTACTCGGCAATGGTCATTCCCGTGTAGACGGAGGCTTCGCGGGCCGCCACGGGCATGTTTGACGTGTTGCAGATGATGATGGTGCGCTCCATCAGCTTGCGGCCCGTGCGGGGGTCGTCCAGCTCGGGAAACTCGGTGAAGATCTCCACCACTTCGTTGGCCCGCTCGCCGCACGCCACCACGATGATCAGGTCGGCATCCGCGTATTTGGACAGGGCGTGCTGGAGCACCGTCTTGCCGGCGCCAAAGGGTCCGGGGATGAATCCCGTGCCGCCCTCCGCGATGGGATTCAGCGTGTCGATGGTGCGGATGCCCGTCTCCAGCAGGCGGAAGGGCCGCGGCTTGTTGCGGTAGGCCTTGACCTCCACCTTGACCGGCCACTTCATGGTCATGTCCAGCTTGCGGGTGCGACCGTCTTCCATGCGGATTTCGGCAATGGTGTCCGCGATGGTATAACTGCCCGCCGCCGCCACAGAAACAATCGCCGCCGTTCCCACCACATCAAAGGGCACCATGATCCGGTGATCGATCCAGCCTTCCTTGACCGTGCCCAGCCAGGACCCCGCCTGCACCGTATCGCCCGGTTTCGCCAGCGGCGCAAAGTCCCAGCGGGTTTCGGCGTCCAGCGCCGGCGTGTACTGACCGCGCTTCAAAAACATGCCGTCCATTTTGTTGAGGTCGTTCTGCAGTCCGTCGTAGTTCTTTGACAGCATGCCCGGCCCCATGGTCACCTCGAGCATCCGGCCGGTGAATTCCACCGGACATCCCACAAACAGGCCGCGCGTGCTCTCGAACACCTGCGAGTAGGCATTCACGCCCGCGATCTTGATGACCTCGGCCATGAGTTTCACGCCCTTGAGATGGATGTAGCAGATCTCGTTCTGGGCAACGGGTCCATCCACTTCGATGGTAACCAGGTTAGAGACAATTCCGACGACTTTGCCCTTGGTGCTCATTGCGTTCCTCCACGCGGCGCAAAACCGGTTGCCCGCTGCATGGTCAGCGCGTCCTTGTGAATTCGTCCGGGATCGTGAACCCCGATTTCAGTTTGGATACCGCCGCGGTCATGTTCGCCCGGCCCGCATCCTCCAGCAGGTTGCCCCAGCGCTCGGCCAGCTGGATGCGGATGGCCGCCGCCAGGATGGACTCCACGCCGAAACCGGCAAGGACCGTCAGGTCGTCGAGCATGTCGAACCGCAGCGTGTCCACTGCCTTTTCAAAATCGGCCGCGTTGCCCCGCGCCGCCGCAAACAGTTTTTCGGCCCAGGGCAGATGCGCACCGAGGCCGAAGTCCGGGGCGCCCGAGCGCAGGATCATTTCAGCCACCTCGTTGCGACCGATGATCAGCGCGGCCAGCGAACGGGCCGGATCGCCGCCCCGCTCCTGCAGGTGGACGAGCCCCCGTCGATGATTGATGCCCACGATGACATTGCGCAGGTCGCGCTCAAACGTGAACCATTCGCGGATGAAGCCGTTGGGGTGTTCGGTCATCTCGTCGTAGAACAGCCAGTTCAACTGGTCGGCGGGGCTGCAGCCCTCGAACAGGCTCTTGCCGTCCCGGTGGGCCTCCAGAAACGCCTGCATGTAATCGGGGACGTTGTCCCGGCGCAGGATCTGGACCTGCAGTTCTTCGCGCTCGAAGTTGCCGCCGGGGACAAACGGCGCATCGGGGTTGTCCAGCAGGGCGATGAGGTTGCGGTTGTCCACGGGCAGGGCCATGGCCGACAGGAGAATCGCGTCCTCTGCCGTCACCAGCGACTTCATCTCCTCCATGAAATCAGCGGAGCGGATGACCGCCGCACCGTCGTCGAGGGCCACGTCCGGCAAACCGGTGACGAGGTAGTAGTACTGTGTCATGCCTACTCCCCGAACAGGTACGTGCGGGTCTTCGGTTTGAGGTACTCCTTGAAGAACTCTTTAAAGTCTTCATCGGTCATGCTGATTTTGTACTGGCTGCCCGACGGGCCGATGCGGAAACCACCGCGGATGCCGGAGGCGAATCTGACATCCAGCCCTTTTTTGAGCAGATCGGACGCACTGCGGGACAGGGCCTTCTGCAGTTCGTCCTTCTTTGATTCCGGCAGCAGCACTTCCAGCGACACCGCCTCCGCACCGGCCCGCCAGTTTTTCACCATCTCGGCAATAAAACCGGCCATTCGCTCCGGATCGGTCAGCACCGCCGACGCGCTGTCGTCGATGACCTTCGCCATGACCAGCGCGGTGATCTGCTGTTTCAGCGCGGCAATGGCCTTGTCACCCGCCAGCTTGATTTCCTTATCCGTCACCTTTCGTATGTCGTCCGCCTGACGCCGCGCATCGGCCACGGTCTTGTCTGCCAGTGTCCGGGCATCCGCAATGATGCGATCGGCCTGGTCCCTGGCTTCCTGCAGCATCGCATCCACCTTCTCCTGGCCCTTCTGAACGCCTTCCTGGAAAATCTTTTCGGTGAGCTCGGCAATCTTCTGTTCCATGGGGATTCCTTCCTGCAAGTATCAGCGCGACGCGCCGTTGGCCCTGACAAATCCGCGGGAACTTGAACGGCCTGAAATTTATAGCGTGGGCAAATCTGATTTTCCAGTGCAATCGAAATCTTCGGATCATTTTCAGCCCCGGAGATGTCGAAAAATGAAGTCGTGCTATATTTTTCGCGCAGTAAAAAGGAGCAACCCATGACCGGACCGTTTGACATCCGCTTCCGGGACACCGCCCATCTGGCGGACGAATTTGCATCGAACCTGACCAACGGCGGCACCTTCATACCCGGCGCAACCGGATTGGCCGAACGCGACAGTGTGGAGATCTGCCTCATCCATCCGTCCTGCGACGCGCGGCTGCCGCTGGATGCCCGGGTCGTGTGGGTGGATCCCGCGGGGTCGGGTGTCGGCGTGGCCCTGGTGGGATTTGACGGCGCCCTGCGCGATCGGATCGCCGCGTTTGTGGCGCCGCCCGAAAGGGAAGCGGAAACGGCGGACAAGGAGTCCCCGGCGATGCACACGCCCGGTCTCACGGGCATCCACGAGCGGCTGCGGCATCTGAATCCCGTCGAACAGGCCAGGGTGGCCAGAAGCGGCAACGCCAACGAGCGCATCGCCCTGGAGCGGCTGTTCGGAAAGACCGTGTGGGACGCCCTGCTGCAGAACCCCATGCTGACCCAGCCGGAGGTGGCCCGCATCGCGCGGATGGGTGCCCTGCCCGTTCCCCTGCTGGAGGTCATCGTGAACAATCCGGCCTGGTTGTCCGGCGGGGAAGTCCGGCGGGCCCTGCTCTCCAACCCGCGGCTGCGGCGGGACCTGATCACCCGGGTGCTGAAGGCCATGCCCGGCGCGGAACTGCGCCTCGTGCCGAAACAGACCTCCTATCCGGCCGCCGTGCGGGACGCGGCAAGGAAACTCCTCTCGCGGAGTTGACGGAGCCACTGCAGAACACAAATACTATTACTCCGTTTCGTCGGATCATCAATCCATCTACGCCCGACCCTTTTGTCACTTTTGTTCCCCTATCTTTTTTGGCGGGATCTTCTAGCATCTGCCTCATCCAACATTTTTTCGTTACCTGAGGAGGTGCTGTCATGAGGTTGAAGCCAAGCCAAGCCAAGCCAAGCCAAGCAAAGCCAAGCCAAGCCAAGCCAAGCCAAGCCAAGCCAAGCCAAGCCAAGCCAAGCCAAGAGGGCGTAGTGCCCCGCTGATCGCAGCGTCAAGGTTTCTTGCTGCATTATTCCTTTCCACCATTGTTTTCAGCGGCAGCGTGCAGGCACAGGTCTGCGGATACGGGATTTACTCGACCCAGCAGACCAACATCCGCGATCGCGTCCAGCTTTCCCCCGGCACCGTGGGCTCCGCCGCGTACGTGGAAGTGGGCGTGGAGGCAAAAGTGAACGGCGACATCGTCTCTTCGGGCAACGTGTTTCTGCGGGACCGCTGCACAGTAAATGCCAATGTCTACGCGGCCGGCAGCATCTCAAAGCAGAATCAGGTGGTCGTCACCGGCGGCGAATATCCCAACGTGGCCATTGCGCCCGAAGTCATTGAAACAAAAACCGTCACGCCGGGCACACAGAACTTCAACCTCTACAACGGCAACCACCTGGACCTCGCGCCGGGCGCGTACCGGGACATGCATCTCTACGACGGGTCGTCGCTCACGTTGCACGAGGGCGTGTACAGCTTCCGGACATTCATCATGGAGGCGGGCAATGCGGCCCTGAACTTCAATCCCGACGACGGCTTCATCGAAGTGAACGTTTCCGGCGAGCTGCGTTTCGGCGACCGCAACCAGTTTGTCCTCGCCGGCGAAGCGGACCCGGTGCAGGTGCAGTTCTACACCAACGGCACCAACCAGGTGAAGGTGGGCACGGACTCCACGTTCAACGGCGTGATCACCGCGCCCAACGCGCAGGTGTATGTGTTTTCGCGGGTCACCGTGAACGGCGCCCTCTATGGCAAGCAGGTGTGGGTGGACGCGGACTCAAAAGTGAATTTCTATCCCAACTGCACGGAGTACAATACGGACATGGACGACAGCGCCACCGTGGCCATGTGCAACGCCCTCAGTTTTGAAGAGCTGGCGTGGACGCCCATTTCCGGCGGCGAAAACTCCGAGGTCACTCTGGTGTCCACCGACGTCTCCGACGGCGAAACGTCCCTGGAAGTGGCGCTTTACAGCGATCCGTACATCGATCTGGAAGCCCAGATGGATGTGACCATGCCGTTTTCGGAAAACGCCGCAACGGTCACGGCAAAGCTCGACGTGCTCTCCAACGCCGCGCCCTATGCCACCTGGGGCGGCGAGATTTCCCTCTACCTCATGGGACCGGAGGATGAAGAATACGCGTACGCGGGAACGTTCATCTACGACCCGGCGGACCCGTACACCGAAACCTTTGAAACCCTGGAAACCGCCATTCCACAGGACTATGCAGACCTTCTTCTTTCGGGCGCCCCCGTCTCCGTTGTCCTCTCCATCTCGGCCACCCAGAGTGACGCCGTCTTCTGGATCGACCAACTGCGCTTCTGTGATGAGAACGGGGCGTGCAATGCCGGTTGTCCATCCCTTCTGCCGGACGACTACTCTTCGCCGGAAGAAGTTGGCTCCACATTTGAAATTCATTTCTCGGGTGAAAAAAACGACATCGTCACTGGCCAGACGTCGTTGCAAGGAACAATTACAAATTCCACTTCCGACGCTGTAATTGCCACCGCAGAGTTGGAATCAACTACCGTGGATGCCATGCAGAGTCGTGTCTCCATTGGAACGATCAATCTGGCACCAGGTGAAACGATTTCTTTCGCAGTGCTGATGGAAGATCTTCCATTCCTGAACCCCGGCTACGTCAGCGTAGCGCGCATCCGTCTTGTCCAGAACTTTGAAGATGACATGGGTGTTCAACGAAACCGAATCGAGCACTCGACAATCCGCTACTACTCCGTCGACAACGGAAGCTCCACATTCTCGCATTTCAACGCCGAGGTGTTTCAGGAAACATATCGTGGAGCCTACTACGCAATTCCCAATCTGGACTGGTCCACACTTCGCAGCATCATCGAACAGGCACCGCCCGGTACGGAAATCCATCTATTTTCGGGCACTGTGCCAATCCTTCCAGATGACCTGATGCCGGATACGGACAGCGATACCGTACCGATCGAATGAAAGGGAGAAATCATATGAAATCTGCAATCACTATCATTTTATTCCATGCCATTCTGATCGCATCGCTGTCCCTTCAGGCCGGGACGGTCGAAGTATGTGTCGAGTGGGCTTCCATCTACAACGACGCAAACATGGGTGAAGACTATCTGACGGTTTATCCGGGCGATCGTCAGGGATGGGCAATTCCGGGGATCAATATCGAAGTCCGGATCTACAAGTACGGCGAAACCGAAAGCACCTATTCCAGAGTCTACAGCGGAACAGTCCTTCTGGATTCCAATGGCTGCGCAACGATTCCCGTTGTCACCGCAGGTCTGCGCCTCGTCTCAGTGTCTATCCCATACGAAATCAATATTGCGAGTGGCGGGCGTGGAATCCATATTCTGAGCGACTCCGCGACCAGCTGGGGAACCGCCTCAGGAGAAATGCCGGTTGTGACGACCTATTACGATGGTGCATGGCTGCAAGTTCCCGGCGTGGGGACAAAAACAATCAGAACAGTCATCCCGCAGGACCTGCATTCCGGATTGATGCCGGTCGCTTCTCAGATGCTGAAAAATGCAGCAGATTTCCTGATGGGAAATTTCCGCATTCACATTGCCTCAAAAGCCAATGCGACACTTTGTCCAGCCGCGGGGATCGGCGCAGCGGGACTCCCCGGATCCAGCGGCCACATCGGAATTGAAAACGGTGTTCATAAAATCTGCATGGATCCGGGGCGCAATGGACAGAAGTACACTCCGGCACATGAAATCGGACACGCGATTTCCAAAGGAAACGATGGCCCTCGATACGGCGGTTACGAAGGCGATTCCGCCAATGGCGCACCGTCTTCTGTCGCGTTCTGCGCAGATCTCAACGCGAATGCCGGGCGGCGACATCTGTTTCATTCGCGCGAATTTGTCGGATCAGCCCAAAAAGAAGGATTTTCACATTTCATTTCCATCGCGGCGTTCAATGATCGCGAAATCGACACAGGGTTGAATTCGTATCGCGGCGTTTTTGTCTTCGGTGGCTCTGGTTCATGGCGTCTGAGCGACACCGGAACAACACCGACCCCGCTGGGAAGAAACACGCCGGTACATGTTGTTCCCGGAACAACAACAGGAAATTACACGCGCTGGACAGAGCGTATCTGTGCACCTCCCGTAAAATATCCACATCTGGCAGCGGAACGGGACTGGATGAATTTCTTCTGGGGCA
>JAKQNG010000198.1 GCA_029565915.1 Deltaproteobacteria bacterium | reverse complement strand
GGCTGGAGCGCTATTCGCCGCGATTGTCGTATCTGCTGGTGGATGTGAACGCGCCGCCGCAGACGGTGGAACAAAGCGAGCTGTTGTCGGCAATTTTTGCGCTGGAAAACAGCCGGGATCCCGCCCATACTGGAGAGGTGGTGGCGGCGCTGGCGTGCTGGCTGAAGAAGGACGTGCGCGACGAGGTAAAGCGGACGGTGGCGCTGTGGTTGATGGAAGTGCTGAAGCTGCCAAAGGAAGCAGAAGCGTCCCTGAACGAAGCCCTGGAGGAACCGTCGATGATACAGCAGAAGATGGAGCGCTGGACCAAGGAGATCTACTCGCGCGGTCGCACCGAAGGATGGGAGGAAGGGCGTGAGGAAGGCATCTCCCTCGGCGCGTACCGGAACAAGCTTCAGATTGCGGTCACCCTGAAGTCCCGAGGGATGGACTCCGCAGAAATCTCCGACATCACCGGCCTGTCCATCGAAGACATCGAACGACTCTGATCCCCCCTCATTTGTGGTGCAATCGGTTTTCTGCGCAGGATCTGCGGGGGCTGGCGTGTAACGCAGCTCTTCTCTGTTCAGCTTTGCTCCCGGCAGGATCTGCCGGGGCAGTTCATTGAGGGAGGTTGGCTTTCATCGACGTTGCAACGGCTTACAGGAACGACGGATTCACGCCACCTGTTCCGCGTCGTCCGAGGGAATTTCCACCGGCGCATCCACGAGGGTGGCGAGGATGAGCGCTTCCAGCTCGTTGGCCAGGGCGGGGTTTTCCTTCAGGAATGCCGAGGCGTTTTCCTTTCCCTGGCCGAGCCGCGTGTCCCTGAACGAGAACCAGGTGCCGGCCCGGGTGAGGGCGCCCGTCTTTTCGCCCAGCTCAATCAGCTCGGCGGTGCGGCTGATGCCCTCGCCGTAGATGATGTCGAACTCCGCAATGCGGAAGGGCGGCGCCAGCTTGTTCTTGATCACCTTCACCCGGGTGCGCGACCCGATGGGCTCGTCGCCCTTGCTGCCCTTGATCTGGCCGGTCTTGCGCACGTCGATGCGCACCGATGCGAAAAACTTCAATGCGTTGCCGCCCGTGGTGGTCTCCGGATTGCCGAACATGACGCCGATTTTCTGCCGCGTCTGGTTGATGAAAATCACCGTGGTGCCGTTGCGGTTGGCCTCCCCCGTCAGCATGCGCATGGCCTGGGCCATCATCCGCGCCTGGGTGCCCACGTGGAAATCACCCACGTTTCCCTCCAGCTCCGCCTTGGGCACCAGGGCCGCCACGGAGTCGATGACGATGAGGTCCACACTGCCCGAAGTGATCAGCGCGTGGGTGATGGCCAGCGCCTGTTCCCCGTGGTCGGGCTGGGACACCAGCAGGTTGTCGATGTCCACCCCCAGCTTTGCCGCGTAGGCGGTGTCCAGGGCATGTTCCGCGTCGATGAACGCGCAGACGCCACCCTCCTGCTGCATCTGCGCGATGGCGTGGAGCGTGAGGGTGGTCTTGCCCGACGATTCGGGACCGTAGATCTCCACCAGTCGTCCCCTCGGATAGCCCCCCACCTTGAGGGCCGCGTCCAGTCCGATGGAACCGCTGGGAAAGCACGGCACCTTCACCACGCCCCGATCCCCCAGCAGCATGAGGGCTTCTTCCCCGAACTGCTTGTGAATGTCGGCCAGGGTCCTGCGGATGTCCTTCTGTTCTTTTTTCTTTGCCATTTTGAAAATCCTTTCTGTTAGAAATTGTCTGATTCGACTCATGCGTTTTTCCGATCGAGGCTGCGGTAGCCGATGGCCTCCGCCACGTGGGCACACGAAATGGTCGACGCACCTTCCAGATCGGCGATGGTGCGGGACACCTTCAGGATTCGGGAGTAGGCGCGGGCGGACAGGCCCAGCCGCTCGATGGCCTTTTCGAGCAGGGCCGAGGACGCGGCATCGGGACGACAGAATTCTTCGATCTGCCGCAGGTTCATCTGTCCGTTGGCCCGCTCCTTTCCAAACCGCTCCGTCTGGCGCTGCCGCGCCGCGAGCACCCGATCCCGCACCCGCGCGGAGGTTTCCGCCCGCTCCCGTGCCGCCAGCTCCCGCACCTTCACCGATGGCACTTCAATGTGGATGTCGATTCGATCGAGGAGCGGGCCGCTGATCTTTCCGCGATAGCGCTCCACAGCGGCGCCGTTGCAGATGCAGGGCCGCTCGTCGGTGCCGAAGTATCCGCAGGGGCACGGGTTCATGCTGGCCACCAGGCTGAAGGCGGCGGGAAATGTGCTGCGTCCCGCGGCCCGCGAAATGGTGATGGCGCCTTCTTCGAGGGGTTCCCGCAGGACTTCGAGCACGTTGCGCTTGAACTCGGGCAGCTCGTCCAGAAACAGGATGCCGTTGTGGGCCAGGGAGACC
>JAKQNG010000190.1 GCA_029565915.1 Deltaproteobacteria bacterium | reverse complement strand
CCATCCAGCCGGCCCTGAACCTGCCGGAAAACCCGTATGCCGCGCCTGGATACTCTTTCCGCCTTATCGGCGGCAGTGCCACGCACATCATCATCCCCAATGAGGTCATGGCGCAGGGATGCCTGCTGCCCTACGACGGGGACGCCTTTTTCCATGGTTCGCTCTCCGAACCCATGTCCTGCATCGTTGGCGCGTTCCATGCCAACTACCACACCACGCAGGGCAGTTATGATCATCAGATGGGCATCGTGGAGGGCGGCAACATGGCCATCCTCGCAGGGGTGGGACCCATGGGCCTTGGGGCCATCGACCTGGCCATCCATGGCGATCGCAAGCCGAGCCTGCTGGTGGTCACCGATATCGACGCCGCCCGCCTGGCCCGCGCCGAATCCCTGTTTCCGGTGGCGGAAGCGGCTTCCCACGGCGTCCGTCTGCTGTATGTCAACACAGCCGAGCCGGGTCGGGACGTGGCGTATTTACGGGGGCTGACCCCCGACGGCTTTGACGATGTGTTCGTGTTCGCGCCGGTGCGTCCGGTTGTTGAGATGGGAGACAAGCTGCTTGGGCACGACGGGTGCCTCAACTTTTTCGCCGGTCCGGGGAAAACGGATTTCTCCGCGGAGTTCAACTTCTACAATGTCCACTACAACGCCACCCATATCGTCGGCACCAGCGGCGGCAACACCTCTGACATGCTCGAGTCCCTCCAGCTGATGTCTTCCGGCCGCATCAATCCCGCCGCCATGGTCACACACATCGGCGGACTGGACTGCGTGGTCGACACCACGCTTGAGCTGCCCAACATCCCCGGTGGCAAGAAGCTCATCTACACACAGATTTCCATGCCATTGACCGCATTGACCGATTTGGCCGAAAAAGGCAAGGCGGACCCGATGTTCGCCAAGCTCGCGGAACTGGTCGACGGGGCGAACGGGCTGTGGTCCGTGAAGGCGGAGGAATACCTGCTGGCGCATGCCACACGGATT
Organism: Deltaproteobacteria bacterium; assembly: GCA_029565915.1. GTDB lineage: Bacteria > Myxococcota_A > Polyangia > JAAYKL01 > JAAYKL01 > JAKQNG01. The sequence goes on along the minus strand of JAKQNG010000190.1, from coordinate 535 downwards.
TGAACCGGATGATGCGTCTGCGCATGCCACACTTCTGAATCATTCCAAGCTGCCGGTGTCGGCCTTGTGACAAGCACCGAAGGAGGAACCCATGGCAACATCCGTCATCATGCCCAGACAGGGACAGTCTGTGGAAAGCTGCATCCTGTCCAAGTGGCACAAGCAGCCGGGCGATCCGGTGAAGACAGGGGATCTCCTGTTTTCTTATGAAACCGACAAGGCCAGTTTTGACGAGGAGGCCAAGGCAGACGGCGTGCTCATCGTTGTCCTTGCCGAAGAAAACGACGATGTGCCCTGTCTCGCGGAGGTCTGCCGCATCGGGACAGCAGAGGAATTCGCAGCCGGTGATGTGGGCGCGTCCGAGCCGGTTCCGGAAGCGGGGCCGGTTCAGGAGGCCGGGCCTGTTCCGGAAGACACGGCCTTCGCCATTTCGCCGCGGGCGCGCGCGCTGGCAGTCCGCACGGGGGTGGATCCTTCCCTTGCCATGCCATCCGGTCCCGATGGACGGATTATCGAACGGGATATCCAGAAGCTC
>JAKQNG010000179.1 GCA_029565915.1 Deltaproteobacteria bacterium | reverse complement strand
GCGGAAGTGTTCGGCCCGATGGACCAGGATGGGCTGGCCATCCACCAGGCTGGTACCGACTCCGCAGGTGCCTTCGTCCATTTCCGACCAGCGGGTGCCGTTGCGGAAACCCTGGGCCCGGAACTCCTTGTCCTGCTCCGGAACGGTGCGGAAGTCCACGGTGACGCCGGTGGCATCGGTCATCAATACACAGTAGTTCGAAGGGCGTAGCTGCTCGTGGAGACGGTCGAGCCCCTCTCGCGCGATGCGCATGAATGCGTCGAGCTTGTCCCGGTGTTCCCGCAGCTCCTGTGCCGTGACCACCTGCGGCGTGCTGGCCAGGCCAGGGTCCACCTGGTACTTGCTGAGAGAGCGTTGCCACGAGCGCGCCAGCCGGTCGTGCACCGGGTGTCGCGACAGCACTACGCCCCTCTCCACCACCTCGACCACGCGTTCCACGTGGCGGGCGATTTCGCCTTGTCCCCGAATCATTTTATTTCCCCCTTATATACCGGGAGTGTATTTGCGGAATTACATCCTTTGGTGGATGCGAAGACTATTCCGCTACGGCAATTAAATCAATGCTGACGTTTGTCTCGGGGAGGTGAGACAGGTGTCTCACTTTCTCGGCTTTTTGAATCATCTCCATTTCCATTTTGTATGGACGGTTGGGGTGTTGCGAGGCACAAAGAAATAAAAGAGAGGAATTTAAAATAATGTTTTGTAGGGGTTTTTCGTAGGTCTGCAGTGCCGCAAAAGGCGAATTCAATATGGGTTTGGCACGCCCCGTGCTGAATGAGCATCCAATTACCCGAATGAATTGCGGCCAATCGTGAAACAGTGCTCCTCCTCCCCCGTCGTCGGCATCGTGGCCAATCCCGCCTCGGGGCGGGACATTCGCCGGCTGACCAGCAAGGCGTTGGTCTTTCCCACCGTGGAGAAGGTCAACATGATCGAGCGTCTGCTTGGCGCCCTGGGGGCGACCGGGGTGGAGCGGGTATTGATGATGCCGGACCTGGTGGGAATATCTGCAGGGCTCACCCGGGCCATCGACGGGCATCGCGCCGACCGGGATCAGCCCTGGCCCGCGGTGGAATTCCTGTCCATGCGGCTTTCCCAGGGGGCCGCGGACACGGTCGAGGCCGTGCGCCGCATGCGTGAGGAAGGCGTGGCAGTAATCGTCGTGCTGGGGGGGGATGGCACCCATCGCATCGTTGCTGGTGAATGTGCGGACACCCCGCTGGCCACCCTTTCGTCCGGTACCAACAACGCCTTTCCCGATCTGCGTGAGGCCACCCTGACCGGGCTGGCGGCCGGCCTGGTGGCCAGCGGTGCCGTGGCGGTGGATGCCGCGGCCCGGCGCAACAAACGCCTGCGGGTGCGCTGTGCCGGACAGGAAGAACTGGCGCTGGTGGATGTGTGCGTCACCCGCCTGGAGCACGTGGGGGCCCGCGCCGTGTGGGATCCGGCCTCCATTGCCGAGTTGTACGTGACCTTTGCCGAGCCCGGCGTGATCGGACTGTCCAGT
>JAKQNG010000177.1 GCA_029565915.1 Deltaproteobacteria bacterium | reverse complement strand
ATCTACGACACCATGTGGAAGAGCACCGCAAAAATGGCGTCGGCGGTGGGGGACGGGCTGGTGGACGGCGGTGCGGCGGTGGAACTCATGCCCCTGTCCGGCGTGCATCGCAGTGACGTGGTGACCCGGCTCCTCGACGCGGGGGCGCTGCTCGTGGGATCGCCGACGATGAACAACCAGATCTATCCCACCGTGGCGGATGTGATGAACTACCTGAAGGGCCTGAAGCCGAAGGGACTCGTGGGTGCTGCGTTCGGCAGTTTCGGCTGGAGCGGGGAAGCGGTGTCCCACCTGGACGGGCTCATGCAGGAGATGGGGGTGGAGCTGGTGCAGCCCGGGCTGCGGTGCAAGTACGTACCGGACGGTGCCGCCCTGGCCGCCTGCCACGAACTGGGTCGTTCCGTTGCCGCCCGCCTGCGCCAGCTGATTGATCCGTCGACCCCCTGACGACATCTTCTGCGCATTGTCATTTATTCCACAGAAGGTCACGAAGGCCGGAGGCCCGGGCCGTTGGCGCAGCGACGCAGTGGGCGATGATGTCGCGTTTCCCCACGATGGTGACCCGACGTCGGGCGCGGGTGACTGCCGTGTACAGCAGCTCCCGCGACAGCACCGGGGAGGGCGTGGACGGCAGCACGATGACCACATGGTCGAACTCGCTGCCCTGGGCCTTGTGCACGGTGACGGCCCAGGCCGGTTCGTGGGGCGGCAGCGCCGAAGAAGCGATGTCTCTCACCTTCCCCTTTGCATCCCGCAGCACCACCCGGTCGCCGTTCCCGTCCCGTCGCCGCACCCCCGTGTCCCCGTTGAAGAGTTCCGCACCGTAGTCGTTTTTCACCACCATCACCGGCGATAAATCCGATCGTCCTTTGCGCGCCGCCATTTCCGCCGCCAGGGCGCCAACCCTTTCCACCCCCCATGGCCCCCGCCGCACCGCGCACAGCACCCGGAAGCGGTCGATGGCATCGAGCTGCGCGTCCGAGGAATCGGCCCCAAGCAGCGGTGAAAACCCTTCTTCGAGCACCGGCGAGAGCAAAGGGCTCGCCGGTTCGTCGCTGTCGGGGCAGATCCAGCCCACTTCGTCACCGCCCGCTGCCAGCAGTGCGATGACATCGTCGCCGTCGCCCCGGTTGATGGACGCGGCCAGCCTGCCGATGGCACTGTGCGCCGGAAAGCGCCAGTTGCGGGTGAGGGACACAATGGACGCCGCGAGGGACGGATTCACAAGTGAGCCGTCGTCGTCTCCGCAGATGTCCCGCAGTACGGCGCCCGCCTCCACACTGGCCAGCTGATCCCGGTCCCCAACGAGGATCATGCGGCAGCGGGACGGCACCGCCTCGAAGAGCCGGACCATGAGGTGCAGGTCCACCATGGAGGCCTCGTCGACGATGAGCACCTCCGCAGGGAGCGGGTTGTCGGCGCAGAACAGGGGAGACGCCGGCCGCTCCGGACGGATACCCAGGGCCCGGTGGATGGTGGAGACGGGCATTGCCCCGTGGCCCATGGCTTCCTGCAGGCGCACGGCCGCCTTTCCCGTGGGGGCCACCAGTCGGACCCGGGAGAGGGCATCGGCGGGCAGGTTTTTGATCAGTCGCGCCACCAGCGTGCTCTTGCCGGTGCCGGGCCCTCCCGTAATGACGAGGAATCGCGCTTCCCGCGACAGAACCACCGCCCGCTCCGCCGGGTCGTCCGGAAGAGCAGCCTTTGTCGCCGTCACCCGCTCCTTGATCATCGCCGCCAGCCGCTGCTGGGCGCGGAAATTCCGTTCGAGGTACAGGCGTCCACTACCGTCCAGCACGAGGGGCGTCACGCCGGTGCCGTCCGAGCAGACGGGGGACGAGCGAAGGACGCGGCACCATTCGTCAAAAGGAGGCAGGGCAACGTCGGACGGACGCCCCTCCGCCGTGTACAGGCCGCTGCGGCACAGGGCCGTGAGGTCCAGGCAGACGTGACCGTCGAAGGCGGCGTGGCAGGCCATTGCGCACGCGAGGAGCAGCGCGTCCCGGGATTCCCCGGCGAGGGAGCAGACCGTCTGCGCGAATTCCACGTCCACCACGGACAGGGTGCTCTCCTGTTGCAGGACCGTCAGTTGTCCGCTCATGGTGCCTCCTTCGCAACGCACAGCAGCTCCGCGAGGGCCTCCATCCTTGACCGGGGCGGCCGATCAAAGAAGATGCCGTTGCCGCTGCCGTCCATGCCCCGCACGTACAGGTAGAACGCGCCGCCGAAGTGGGTGTCGTAGTCGTAGTCCTTCTGCCACAGGGCCAGCCAGCGGTGCAGGGCCGTCAGGTAGATGTGGTACTGCAGGTAGTAGTGGTGCAGGGCCATGTCCGGCAGGAGGGCTGCTGTTCCGTAGGCGTCCGGTCCGTCGCCCAGCCGGTTGGACTTGTAGTCCGCGATGTACCATCGGCCATCCACCGTGAACACGAGGTCGATGAATCCGCGCAAAAAGCCCCGGGCCCCGGGAAATCCCAGCCGGGCGACGCTGTCCACCCATCGGGCAAAGGAACCGTCCGCGCCTTCGGACAGGGCGTCCCGCAGGCGATCCGGGGACAGGGGGTGTGCGCCCTGCACGGCCATGTCAAAGGCCACCTCGGCAAAGCGCTGCGACGGATGGATGTCCGCGAGGCAGAACGTCGCCGGCGTCAGTGGCGTACGGAGGGTCTGCGCGATCAGCGCGGCCATGACCTCCGCCTCGATGTGATCCGCATAGCCGTGCCGCGAAAGGGACCGGGTGACCGCCGCGGACAGGCTTTGTCCCGTGGCATCGGAGAAATTCGCGTGTTCGTAGATGTCGTGCACGAACGTGCCGAAATCGGCGCCGGCCTCCAGCGCCCCCCATCCCTGTGGCGCAGTGGCAGGAAGGGATATCGTTTCGTCCCCGGGCATGGCGTCCGGCCCGTCGTCGGTGTCGTCCGTCTGCGCGGCGTGCCGCACGAGTCCCGAAAAGCTCATGGCGCGCAGGGGGTCGGGCACCGGTCCATGAAACGATCGCGCCACCGCGGGACGTTCCGGTTCGTCGACGGCCACCCTGTTGAACATCGCCCCTTCCGGGGCCGGCGCGCTGAGGCCCGCCGCACCGCCCGTCGCCCGGCTGAAATCGTCCACCGCGGCCCGCAGGACGTCGTCTTCCACACAGGTGCCGTCATCATGCACCAGGGGGCGCATGCCGTTTGCGGCGCGGAACATCTTTCCGAAGGGGGAGGTGAAAAAAGAATCGAAGGCACCGAAGACCACCTTGCACAGGTGTTTTGCCCGCGTGAGGGAGACGTAGAGCCGGCGGACGGTTTCGGCCTCGTTTTCGCGTTCGACGATTCTGGTTATCCGGTCGTCTTCATTGAGCAGCGCGCAGCAAGGGGCGAAGTCGTTGTCCGGGTCGTGCCAGATAGAATACAGGGGATGATTCTCATTCCCGTTTCTGCAGGAAAAGGGCAGGTACACCACGGGGTACTGGAGTCCCTTGCTCTTGTGGATGGTGGAAACCTGCACGGACGACACGTCGTTGTCGATGCGGACCGGTGCATCCCCCAGCACCCGGTCGGGGCTGTTGGTCATGGCCTCGTTCAGATCCGCCACCAGCTGGTGCAGACCCAACCGCCGGCCCCCACAGCGGGTCTGGAGCAGCTCCGCCACGTGCAGAAAGTCGGTCAGGTACCGTTCTCCGTCGGGCCGGGACAGGAGGCGCTGCCGCAGGCCGGAAGAACTGCCCTCGACGGGAAGGTGGAACAACTCCTCCATCATGGCGGCGAATCCGCGCCGCAGAAAGGTTTCGCGCAGGCCGACGAAAACGGATTGCCAGCGCCCGCAGAGGTCGGCGTCCTCTTCCAGCGCCGCGAGGATGGCACGGGGCAGGTCGATGAGGCGGGTGGAGAGGGCCGCGGCCAGAAAGGGGCGGTATTCCGGGCTGCGCACCGCGTGGAGGATCTGGTGCATTTCTGTCGACGCCGGTGTGCCATACACGGATGCGCGCTCGGACACCACGGCGGAGACGCCCCGCTCGGCCAGTGCTGCCGCCACCAATGCCGCCTGATCGTTGCTGTTCACCAGCACCGCCACATCGCCGGGCCGGATGGCCGCGCCGTTCAGGGTGGTCGGGCCGTTCAGCAGGGCGATGATGTCGTCGACGATGAGCTCCAGGATTCTGGGCGACGTGACCTTCAGGGAGCGTTGGCATACAGGCGTTTTTTTGTTTCTTTCCGTTACCGTCTCTTCCGTGCGGGGGATGAAGATGAACTGGAGGGGCGGCGCCGGTTGTCCGTTCTCCTGCAGCATGTTCGTGCGGCCGGGGGCGGGCGTTGCCGGCGCAAAGGCGATGTCTTCGAAAACAAAGGGATGGGGAACCGCGGTAAACAGGCCGTTCACACCGGCCACCAGCCCGGGGTCGGAGCGGTGGTTGACCGTGAGGGACGCGCGGTGGCGGGCGGTGGCGGCGGCACCCATGTACGTGAAGATGTCCGCTCCCCGGAATGCGTAGATGGACTGCTTCGGATCGCCCACCATGAACAGGGGCAGGCCGCTGCGGGCAAAAATCTGTTCGAAGATGCGGTACTGCAGAAAGTCCGTGTCCTGGAATTCGTCCACCAGGGCCGCGTGCCATCGCTTTGTGAGGAGCGTCAGCAGGCGCCCGTCGTCTGCCCGCAGGGCGCGGTCCAGCAGGACCAGCATGTCGTCGTAGAACAGGACGCCGTCCTTTTCCTTCTGCTGCGGCAGGTGTTGTTGCACGTGGTCGACAAATGACGAGGTGGACGAAATGAGTTCGTCACGGAGACCGTCGACGGCACTCCGCAGGGCCGTCAGGGCATCGAAGAAGGGATGCACCGGCGTTTCCCGGTTCTTTTTCGTCCCCTGTTGCAGCGCGTCCTGGCAGAATTTCATCAGGGCCGACTTTACATCGTCGTTGACACGGGGCGGTTCCTCACCGGCGAAGTACCTGTCCAGCTCGTCGAGCCAGCCGGAAAACTTTTCTTTGCGGTAACTCGTTCCGTTCAGGGCGTCGCAGCCCAGCAGCAGAGACTTGATGTCCGGTGCGTCCGATTGCCAGATGCGGCGGGCCCGGCCAAACGCCTCTACAAACGCCGCGGCGCCGCCACCTTTCAACGGGGGCAGGGAGACGGGCATGTCGGGACAGGCGCAGAGTCGGGCTGCCAGATTCATGAGCGTTTTCGGCTTGAACGATTGGCCGATGAGCCACCGGACCAGAAATGGCGGTCGGTGCATCATGTGGGACACCCACCAGTTGGAGGTCTGCCGCCGGAACCAGATGCCGCTGTCCGTGACCACTTCGCGTTCGGGATTCGTCCCGCATTCAAATGCATATTCCCGCAGCACCCGGTGGCAGAACCCGTGGATGGTGAAGATGGACGCCTCGTCAAAGGTGGACAGGGCCGACGCAATCCGCGCCGCGCCATCCGGAGGGGCATTCGCGAGGATGCCGGCCAGGTTGTCGTCGTCGCAGGTGCCGGTCTCCAGCGCCCGGAGGGCCTGCAGCAGGCGGGCACGCACTTTTTCTTTCAGCTCCGCGGTTGCCGCCTCCGTGAAGGTCACCAGCAGAATGCGCGACAAAGGGAGTGCCTGTTCCAGCAGGAGGCGCAGCACCAGCAGGGTCATCCGGTACGTCTTGCCCGTCCCCGCGCCGGCCTCGATGAGGTGCGTTCCAGCCAGGGGCATGGCGAGGGATGCGTCGGCGGTCATGGCAGAATTTCTCCTTCCTCGTGGTGAAGAAGAGGGCTCACGACCTCGCGGGTGATTGCCACAAAACCGTTGCGCGGGTCGTCAAACGCGTGTCCATCCAGAAACGCGCGGCGCATGATTTCCGATTGTTCCAGCGCGGGCCCTTCGAACTGCCGGCGCGCATCTTCAAGAATCCACGGCTCCTTTCCGGTGTCTCCATCCTGCCAGGCCGTTGCCAGTTTGAATGCGGTATCGGGCACAAAGGGCAGGGGTTGATGGGAACCGACGAGATACAGGCGGACCATGGACGCCAGCAGGGGAACAGGGTCGTCGGGCCGCCGGAACCGCACCACCCGGGAACCCCGATCATCCCGGCCGATGCGCGCGGCGCCCTCCGCTTCCGGCATGGCGGCGCACAGCACCAGGGCCTTCAGCCACGAGCGCAGCAGCCCGGACGATTGAAGTTTGTCGTAGCGGCAGTCCAGGGCCAGTCCGTTCACCACCGGGGACAGCAGGCCGGTAACGACCACCCTGCGGCCGTCCACAACGAGGGGCACGGAGACCTCCAGGTTTTCCGGCGCGAGGCCACCGGCCAGCCGTCGTCCTTCGGCGGCGATGGGCGACGCCACCGCGTCCACGTCCGCCAGCAGCAGCTCTCCGGGGACACCCGGCGGAATGGCGGCTTTCGCCCGCAGTACCTCTTTGCGGACCCGCCGATCATCGCCCCGGAAGCGGGCCTGCGTCACCTCGTCGCCGAGGCGCCAGCGCTGCAGAAAATCCGCTTCCACAAAGTCCGTGCAATCCACGGGGGCTTCGATGTTGGGCAGCTTCACGTGCAGGTGTCGCGCCACGTAAAAGGCCACCGGGTCCTTCCAGAAGGCGTGCAGGTCCGACAGGGAGACATCAATGGGTGTCGTTGGCGAGTCCCCGGACGCATCCGGTTCAGACAGGACGACCGAGGGAGATGCCACCGGCGACGGGGCGATGAGGTTGTCCGCGTCGTAGCTGAACAGACGGGGATCGGAACCATCGAAGCAGCGCCGCGAAAACGGTTTCATGGGATGGCGGACTGTTACCTGATCGCCCACGCCGGCAAAGTTTTTCGACGGCAGGAATCGCCGCTCCAGGGCCTCGAGCAGGTCGGACACGGGTGCCGCGGGAGGCAGTTCGCCGCCGCCGTCCGCAATGCCCGTGCGCGTGATGACAAATCGCTCCTGTGCGGCGAGCAGGGCTTCGAGGAACATGTGCTGCCCGTCGGCCCGGTCGTCCCGGTCCCCGGGAAGGGGCTGCCGGTGGGCCGGATGGAAGGACGGAATGGCCCGCGACAGGGGAAAGGCGCCTTCGTTCATGCCCATGAGGATGACCACCCGGCAGGGGACGCCCCGCAGGTGGCGCATGGAACAGAAGGTCACGCCGCCGGGAGTGGAGCGGTGCCAGACAGGACCGGACAGGCGACGTTCCAGCAATTCTTTTACGGTGGCCGCATCCAGAGGTCTGTCACACCGGGCACCGGCCGCGGCTGCGGACAGGTCGCCAAGGGCCCGTTCGATGACCCGATGTTGCGCGCCGCCGTCGACACCGGTGTCCGCCACGAGGGCCAGGGCCTTCGGAAGGTCGGCCTGCCAGGCGGCCATGGGGCGGGGCTTTTCGAAATCCCGCAGCCAAGAAAAGAGGGTGCGACAGAAGGCCGCGAACCGCGCCGTGCGGATGCCTTCCGCGGCGTCCCCGGCGGCAAAGGGAGACACGCCGCAGAACAGCTCGTCCTCCTTGTCCATGGCCAGCCCCAGCATCATCCGTCCCAGTCCGAACGCGAAGGTGTGTTCGCCGTACACGGGCAATCCCAGCTCAGCCCGACGGGCTTCATCGATGCCCGCGCGAATGCCGCAGGCCTGTCCCCGGAGGAGGAGGCCGGACACCTCGTCTTCCGTCAGCCCCTGGTGTTCCCGCACGGGCAGCAGGGCCAGCAGGTCGCACACCTCCACCAGCGTAACCGGGGTGCCCGTCAGGGAGAGCATCCGCACCAGCGCATCGCACAGGGAGGGCAATTCGGTGCCGGCCGCGTCTTCCACGGTGCAGGGAATCGAAGGGACGTCGCCGTGCGCCACCCCGAATACGGCCTCGACAAACGGACCGTAGGTGCCCATGTCCGGCGCCATGACCACGATGTCGTCGGGTGTTGCGATGCCCGACGACAGCACATCCACCACTTCGTTCCACACGGCCTCCACCTCCCGCAGGGGGCTGTGGCACACGTGGTGAACAATCGAGCGGTCATCAGGGGCGGCCGCCAGGCGGTGTTCCGGTTGGGCCATCCGGTCGCCGCGCAGGTCGTCGCACAGGGTGTCGAGCAGTCGACCGGGCGTTCCGGCGGGGGTGAACAGGTCGGTTTCCGCGGACGGCACCCGGGAGGACGCATCCAGCAGCAGTTCCTGGAAGGCGGCGGGCTGGGCGCAGAGGGCGGCGAACAGGGAATGGTGATCGGCGCCGTTGCTCCGCCGTGCCGCGTCGCAGAAATATCCGGACCCGGGCACCACGGCAAACAGGTGGACCTCCGCAAACAGGGACAGGGTCGCCAGCACCTCCAGCTGCAGCGGCGGCAGGGAGGACACGCCAAAGACGACCATCCGCCGGGGAATGGGGTATTTCCGGACCGCACCCTTCCGGGCGTCCGAAAGGAACGCCGTCGCCCGCGCCGCCAGATGGTCGCCGCCGAGGCGCTCACTCATCCGCGCGAACAGTGTTGTCTGCCAGTCTCCGTCCGTCTTCTGCCAGTCGTTCATCAGCTGCGGCCGGTACATGAGGTATTCGTTGAACAGGTCGGCCATGGTTCTGGCAAAGGCAAACGCGCGGGAAGGACGGTGGTCCCCCTGAAAGAAGCGGTTCAGGTGTTCGTGGCGTCCTTCGCCCACCAGGTCCGGCAACAGGTCGTAGATGGCAAAGGTCATGGCATCGGCCGTGAAGGAGTCGGCCTTTCCGTCGGCGGGAAACAGAATGGCATCGATGGCGGACCGGGGCGCATCGATGGGACCCATCCACACGCCGAGGCGGGCCGCGAGTTGTCGCCGCAGCCACGCGGACAGTCGACCCGGTGCCGTCAGCAAAGGGTGATCGAAAGGGCCCTCCACCGGGCGGAGCACGGGCAGCAGGGCGTCGAACAACCGGTTGGCGCTGTCGCTGCGGTAGATGTGCAGCATGGGTGTCAAATCCTCCTCATGGCATCATTCTGCGGCCGGGCAGGGTCAGAATCTGTCTGCATGTCACAGGACCCCCATTTTTTTCAGTTGTGCCTCCGCCTGGTGCGCCCAGCCCCGGTTTGCCGCCGGGCTCGCCGGCGAAGGGTGCAGCACCGTTCCCGTGGGAACCGGCAGTCCCGCGAGGGCCCGTTCGCAGGCCCGTGTGGCAAAGCCGCCCACCCCCACCACCATCGGTGACGCCAGGGCCACCGCCGTGTCCCGCAGCGCCCGGTCACAGATGTCGAACAGCGCCGCCTGCTGTCCGGCGGGCAGTTTGTCCGGGGTGATGTTCGCGCCGGTGTCTCCCATGAATACGAGAGGGCAGTAGTTTGCCACGAAGAATGTTGAAAAGAAGGTGTCCGCATCGCCGAACCGTTCCTTTGCCCAGCCCCACAGGCGGGTGCCGCTCACCTCGCGCCGGCGGCAGGCAAACCCGTCCACGGGCCGTTTCGAATGCTCGCGGTCCGGTCGGCCCACCCGTCCTTCGATGGAGAGGAACTCCCTCACAGCGGTCACATCTCCGAAGGGCACCCCGGTCTGGGCCATGCCGAAGGGCCCCGGATTCATCCCCACCAGCAGGACGGCGCCCTTTTTTGCATAGCGGCGCAGCCAGGTCTCATGGGGTTCCCGGGCGTAGTCGAGGGGGTTGTACACAACGGCCACGGGGGCGCTGAACGTCAGCGTCTGCACAGCGGCACACAGGCGGCGGGAAATGGCGATGAGTTCCTTCATGCCAACAGTGGTAGCAGAGGCGGGCGCCGGGGACAATCCGCATGCCCGAAAGGAAAGGGAAAATCAGAGGTTGCCGTTGTTCGTCGCCGGTGTCGCCGGTGCACCCCGGCCGGGGAAGAGACGCTATTGTGACACCTTTTTCGCTGCACGTCTTCCCGAAAAATTCCTGCCGTTTCCCATCAAGCAGGCGTACGATGGATCTCACGTTGACAGAAACGAGGGGCTCGGATGGGAGAAACAGTGGTTTTCACGGAGAGGCAAAAGGGGCTTTGAAATTCCTATGGCCAATCTAATGCTAGCCCCCAAAGTCGTCCCAATCAAAAAGGTTGTGAAAGTCATCGAGATCGCGGAAGCGGCGTACTGGGCGCTGATTGACAAGACACCCGAAGGAACTTTTCTCTAATAGGGGGAGCAGGACTATGCGGCTAGCTACACCGAAAAATCGGCCGATTCGTATCCCGGGAAGTACAAGCAAGAAGACCGACCAGTACTACTCCTTATTGGACAAATTCAGCCTGATTCCCAAGTATGTGCGGGACCGTACGGTTTTTGAAATCACCGGATATCCGCACTATGAAAACGTTTACAGTAATCTACTGGCATTCTACTTCGACCCGGAAGGAGAGCACGATCTCGGAGACATCCTGCTGCGCAGTCTGCTGAAATGTAGCGCAACCGAAGTTGGGGATGAGCAACTGAATGTGCTGAAGGTGCAGCGCGAAGCCCAGGCAAACGGGCGTACGCGTTTGGACATTCTCCTGGAAACGGACAGTTTGATTATCGGCATCGAGAACAAGGTACTGCACCATCTAAATAACCCGCTCGGTGCATATGAGAAGTTGCTGACCGATTCCTTCCCGGGGAAAACTCCGGTTCCCATCGTTTTGAGCCTCCACCCCGTTCCGGAGACCTCACTCACCCACGGGTTCAAGAACATTACCTACGGGCAGTGGTTCAAAGAGTTGGAATCTGCATTTGGCCCGAGCCTTTTGAACGCCTCACCCAAGTTTCAGCAATACCTGTTTGATTTCATCAAGACGATGCGTCGCCTTTCAGGAGAGAACAAAATGAATGAGCACATAAAGTCGTTTATCATCCAGAACCACCAGCTCGTGGGAGATCTGGTCAAGGACTACAACTCGGTTGTGGCGGATTTGAACTCGGCTGTCCCAGCACTCCGTCAGCTTATTTCAGTTGAGCAATACGGCGAAAAAAAGGTGAGCCAGTGGGAGTATGCCTCTTTTTGCCTGGTGCATGACTTTTTCTCGGAAGAAGGAACCGTATCCATCGATACCAATCGCCGCTTCACCGGCTGGGAACTGCAGCTATTCAAACGACAACAGAAGGCCGGGGCACTGCTTGAAAAGGTGCGGATGGCTCTCGTCGAGAAATTCGGGGAGGCCATCGAGATGCCGAGTGGCGGCAGCCGCTATTTGCTGCGGACATTTCCGCTGGATGCGGATTTGGAGGAAATTGCGGAGTACTTGAGAGCGAGGATTGAGGTGATTGATAGGGTGATTTCCAGCGATCCGTCGTTGGCAATTCGTGAATAGCCGTACCCGGAAACCCGGGCGCGGCCCACGCATGGCCACCCCGGTCGTGAAAGCGGAAATCATTGCGGTTTTCAAAAAGAACCTGAAATATCTGCCTGCGGTTCAGCCGTCTCGACAGCCATCCAGGTCGCCCTTTTCATCGTCAAACGTTAAGCTTCGGACAGTCCTGTAAGGTTTTCCACGTCTCCTGCAGGAGGTTTACCCGTCCCTGTAGAGGTTCCGGGGTGTTCCTGTAGGGGATCCACCGTGTTCTTGTAGAGGATCCGGCCGGTTTTGTAGGAGGTTCACCCGTCTTTGTAGGAGGTTCCGGGCATTCCTGTAAGGGATCCGGCCCATTTTGTAGGAGGTTCACCCTATTGTGGACCCCGAAAATCGGACAGGCTGCTAATATGAATGCAGCGGCTGTCGACGGAAGGGTTTTCAATGACAAAGCAGAGAAGAACATTCACGGCTGAGATGAAGGCAAAGATCGCTCTGGAGGCGCTGAAGGGCGA
>JAKQNG010000169.1 GCA_029565915.1 Deltaproteobacteria bacterium | reverse complement strand
TGCCTTTCTTTCCGCCGGGTCGTTGATATATGCCCGTGTTGCATCGGACAGGCTCTTCCTGTGGGACAGGATAACGTCAACGGCGAGGCCGAACGTGTGCAGGGTCGGTTTGCGGATCCTGACCTTCTTCCCCGCCCTCGTCACGGTCCCGACCGTGTGGCTCCGCAGGCCGCTGATAACCCTTACATTGATGCCTTCCCTTTTTGCGTGAATTATCAGGCGAGTGATCGCATCTGCAATATAGGGGTGGACCCCGTCCATGACGGCAAGCCCGGCGCTCTTTCGAACTGCTTCCACTTCGGCTGCGGGCAGATCACGGAAGATGTAACACCCCCCGATGAACGGATCCTGATAAAAAAAGAAGTGCTCGCCCAGTCTGTCCAGCGCGTCCACCCTTTCGAAGGGGCAGTACCGCCATTGTCGATTGAGTTCGTACGGATACGGATTCCTGGGGGCTGAGTCCCCGGTTTCGGCGCTTGTAACCGAACCGTCGGCGTGAATCGTAACTTCAATCTGATTTTCGCGCGCGCATGTCGCAAGGCGCTGCCCCCATTTCCTGTCGAACGAACCGCAGTCAGACGGGCGCATGAAGATGAACGATTTCAAGGCCGGCGAGCCTTCGGTGGCCGCGGACGCGGGGACTGCGGCTGTCAATGGTGTGTCGGGCTGCTGCGCCGACGAAGGGACCCGACTGATGACTTCGTCATCCCTGACACATGTCCCGTGTTGCGCCATGCAGGATGTCAGCCAGAAGCCTGTCGCACACACCATGAACGTAAAGACCAGTCTGGAACCATTCATTCCGTCAAACCCGCCTGCACCGGACCTATCATACCGCGTCCCGTACGGGCGGATGAAAATCCACCCTCCGCCCCCCAGCCTTGACACCACCCCGCGCGGGGTTACAATCCCGCGCAATTGCGACGGATCGCGCCGGATACATCCCGGCAGCGCTCCAACCTGGTAAAACGATGGCTCTTCTTGCTACAGCGCTGCCGCTCCTCCTCATCACCGGATTACTGGCCCTTGTATTTTCCGCTGGCAGAAAGGGCGGAGCCGCATCGCTGGTCGGCGCGTCCGGGGCGGTATCCGGGGCTGCGCTGGCGATTATCGCATCTGTCCTGGTCCTGGTCACGGGCGATTCGTGGGAAGCATGGACCCTGTGGCAGTCACCCCTGGGCCCGATGCACGCCGGGATGGACCGCCTGTCCGCGATCTTCGTCATATTGATTTCGACGGTGGGCGCGCTGGCTGCCGTCTACGGACGAGGCTACCTTGCGGGACACGGCCAGGATACCCGGGTGGCAGGCCGCACCTGGTGCTGGTTCAACATCCTGCTGGCTTCCATGCTGGGCGTTGTCTGCGCCCGCGACGGACTGACGTTCCTGGCCGCGTGGGAAGTGATGTCGCTGGCGTCGTTCTTCCTGGTCATGTACGACCACGAAAAGCCAGGCGTAACCCGCGCGGGCTGGATTTACCTGGTCACGACCCACGTCGGCACCGCGTTCCTTTTCTTCATGTTCATGCTTATGGGCGACGGTGGCACGCTGGACTTCACGTCGATCGCAGCCAGCGGGCGCCTGACTTCC
>JAKQNG010000153.1 GCA_029565915.1 Deltaproteobacteria bacterium | reverse complement strand
CCCGTGTAGGGAATGGGGGTGGTGTCCGTGTCCACGGGGGATCCGTGTCGGCCTCGTCCACGCAGAACCAGTAGTCGTCTTCGCACAGGGCGTAGTAGTCCCGCTGGTCGGGATCCAGTGCGTCGCCGGGATGGCACCGGGCTTCGAAGCAGTAGTAGAAGTCGGCAAAGCACTGCTCCATGTTGTGGCAGTAGTCGAGGGATTCTTCGCAGATCTGGTACTGCATTTCCATGAGGCACAGATACGGCGTGCATTCGGAATAATCGTCGTCGTCATCCCACGTCCGGCAGTCGACCATCGGCGTACCGTTCTCATTCAACCGCACGGTGCCTTCTTCCGGATCATCCACCTTCTGGCAGGATGAGATGAAGAGCAGCATTGTGAGAATAGACGCCGATACGACGCGCCTTTGGCAGAATACCCATCCACCTGTTCTGCATACCAACATCCGGATTCTCATCGGCTACTCATACAGGCAATCATACCATGCGGTGCTGCAGGCATTCTGTACCGCAAGATCAATATCGACATATAGCGTTCCACTCGGACATGCAGTTAAGAAGCAATGGAAATAGTCAAGAGTGCATTGCCAGCTGCTCTCACAGACCGATTCCTCTGCCTGGCAATGATAGAAAATTTCATTGAAATGATATTGGTCCGCACAAAATTGAAAATCACAGGTAGTTTCGTCCAGGCCGGCCACTTCGCAGTCAAATTCCGCAAACGGGTCCGGGCCGTTGTAGGGAACAATCGGATCGTCCGAATCCGCCACACCGTCGTCTTCGGCCTCGGCCAGACAGGTCTGGTATTCCGCATCGAGCTCATCGTAGTTGGGCTGCAGGTCCGGCTGCAGGTTTCCGTCCACCGGACAGTACCACGTGAACTCGATGTAGAACTCTTCGTAGCAGGACTCCATCCGGTAGCAATAAGTGGCTGGACCTTCACATGCCCGATAGACAGCCTGGGCCGCGCATAGCTGCGCAAGGCAGGCAGTCTCGTCGTCCGGATTCACCATGGTGCAGTCCATGTCGTAGTCGTTCACATAGTCATCGTCATCATCGTCGTTGTCATCATGGGATCGGCAGGACAGACAACAGAACACACATCCGATCATCAGGTATTCGAGTATTCCGGTTTTCATGGTTCAGTTTCCTCCCGTATCTGTCGCCGTGTCGGTGTCAACAGCCGTATCCGAGTCTGTGTCTACGGACGTGTCTGTCGTCGAATCCGTATCCGTTGACCGGCACAATCCCTGTCCGGCCTCTTCTTCGACGCACAACTGATCGCTGTCGCAATCGTGGATGAAATTCCAGAACCCGTCGATGCACGCGATGTAGTGAGTATCATCAACACAATACACCCCGGGAGTTGAACAGGTTGTCGTTTCCCACACTAGAACGGCATCCTGCCCTGGGGAGTCAATACAAGTGGGTTGAACCTGTCCAATCGCTTTACCAATATCCATCACCTGCGCCACATTCTCTGAATCAGTCGGTCCACATTTCACGACGACATCGAAATCTTCAATGCACTCTGTTGTCTCATTTTCACAACGGTGTTCAGGAAGAACACAGATCTGAGGAATTGTTTTAAAATCCACCTGCATCTCCCCATCCGTGCAGATAGCGCCGTAGTCCTCGCAATCGACAAATTCCATCCATGCCATGTCATGCGTGAAACAGCGCTCAATCACATTTCCGTTGCACTGATAGTCACCTCTTCCGCATTCATGGTCAAAAAACCAGCATCCGGTCAGCAACAGCGCCAACAGAAAACCGGCGACAATTGATTTCACTGCAAATAGATACTTCATCGGTTTCACCTTCACTCAATCGGCACCGGCGAACAACTGCCGACGGTATGGATTTCTGTTTTCACATCTTTCTGCTCATATATGCCCGCCAGGAACCCTTCCAGCCGCAGCGCCACGGAATCCAGACCGATGATGTCTTCGAAGGTCAGATACAGATCCGTTTTTGAATCACACCCGGAGGAATGCCATTCTGCAGATCCGTATGTTTCCCGGATTTCATGGTCTTCCGGCACAGACGGCGTTGAATAGGGTCGCATTTCGTCATGGAAACCCGCAAAGATGACGCCATCTGTGCATCGCGGTTGTACCGGTTCAGTTTCGAACTCCGACATCGTGCGCAGCACCTGTTTGGTCATTACCGCACCATCATACCGGAGTGCATCCAGGCCGGTCATTTGAATCCAGAATTCGTGGGAACAGATATCATTGCCGGCGGTGGAATCAGACTGATTCAGCACCAGTGGTTCCGAGCAGCCGAGTGGCAGCAGCTCACTGAGATCGACAACTGCATCCGGCGGACAGGGCTCACATCCGAGAAGGCTGTTGACGTCGGGCGATGCTGGATTGGGACCTTTCCCAAAGGGACAGGATTCGCAACTGTTTGTTGACCGTCGTGCAAATTCTCCCACGCGACAAGATACACAGGTATTGTCTCGCACAACGGCATTCCACGGACAGGGAACACAGTTGTTTCCGATCTGGATGAAACCTTCATCGCAGGCGTCGCAGATAACTCCACCAAATGCCGGAATGGATATGGCTCCTTCTCTGCATGGCCTGCAGGTGTCGTCATATCGAAGGAAAATGTCGTCCGGAACGCCGATTTTACTCAGGATATGGAGTGAAGCTAAACATGTCTGCCATCGTTCCCGATCAAACTGTTCGTTGAAGGTTGCGCCGGTTTCATGAAGAGCGAAAACCTCGCAGGCATCACACCACGTGTAGCGACCCGTATAACTGCCTGAACCGTAGGACGATTCCATGGCAAAATACCGTTCCAACATGCCCCCGTCTTCATCGGTTGTAAAACCGTCCATCCTGATGGCATCTGCAATGGCCGACTCAAATTTACTGATGGTCCAGCCTTTAACCATCGTAAGAGGTCCGAGCTGGTAGTCCTGTTCCTGATCACGCAGGCGCCGCGCGAGGAAGTACATGATACGATCGAGCCCAATCCCGTCCAGGATTACCGGTTCATCTTGATGGTCACTTCCCCATGGGAAATCATTGGCGATTAATGAAGCGGTTGAAATTGGATGCTGTGGCTTCCAGTGATCATCATCCGTCATTCTGTCACACTGACGGCTGTAATGATCGGGACACGTGCGCCCATCAATGGCATCATGAAGAAGACGAGAAAGCCTAATTTGAAGAATCCCAGCGGCATTATTCCCCCCGCCGACGATTGGATCAGAATTCAATCTGTCGTTCACGCCGATACACGTGGGACTGTTTTCGCTATTAGCTAAATCCGAGGCAAAACAAAAATACATGTTCCCATTTTTAACTTTAGTTTTTCCGTTGTTGTAATCGAAATAGTTCGTTCCACCGACGACCTGGGCTGCAAAGTAGTCAGCGAGTGTATCGCTTACAATATTGCTTTCATCTCTCACCTCGATCTCGTCGGGGTTGTTCTTCCTCTCCATCAGGTATTCAAGCAGGATGGTGTCCATCGCCGCTTCCGGTCCATATTTATGAAGGAGATTGAATGTAACAAAATGCCCATATTCATGAGTCATCACGCCGAATGTATTCTTCCCGTTCTCTGAATTCAGTGCACCCTTGGGAACAACGATATCGGTTTCCTGGATGATTTCGGCCGTTGTCTTGATAAAAATTCCGACAAAAGGAGCGACGGTTAAAAGAATCGGACCGACAAGTCCAGTGATGTCAAAGGCTCCCAGTGCTGTCATGCCAACAGGAACACCGAGCGCATTGTAGTTTACAATCAGGTCGTAGGTATCGAGTGTATTGAATACTGGCGTATAGATTTGACCGCCCTCACCACCTCCGAGCATCGTTCCCAATTTACCACGCAAGATATTGGCTCTGGGTGGGTGATATCCGAGGATCTGTGTGGAAAAATTTTTGGCATTCTTCAATTCGGCGGCAATGAGCATATTCGCATTGCCGGTGTCGAATCGAATTGAGTATCTACCGTTGGAACCGGACATTGAACCGGACAAATCTTCACATACTTTTGTTGTGTTGATTCCGGATGAAATCCGCATCGCGTTGCTGCTGAAGTAGTAGCAGAGATTCACCCATTCTGCATCCTCAAGGGCGGTGCCACCCATCGCATCCCCAAGTGCGGGCAACAGGGACCTTCCAAACTGATCAACCGGAAAGTCCATGCCCAGTGGACCCGGCATCATCTTTACACTGATTCCATGTGGCGCCATCTCTTCTCCGAGATGCTCTCCCCATGTAATTGGTAATATCTGGTCGACTGAAGGAGGCAACCCGGAAGACTGGTCGTAGTCAGGAAATGTCATGTCAACGTCTACGAGGTTGACGTCAACCGCGACGTAGTTTTCCGCCCCGGCTGGTGGGACGTTGACAATACTGTCCTGCATTTGCTCAATTATCTCAAATATGGATTTTGCCGCTACATTGGCTTCGGTCCTGATTGGAATCAACTCCAATCCCTCCATGTTGCTATCAAATATACTCACCTTACTCAACGCAACCTCGTCCGGGATTCCGCGTTTGCCCATGTACCGGAAGCCCATGTTCGCCAGGGCGGTATAGGACAGCGATCCGTCACTCAGGTACAGCGCCGGTGTCATCGTCACCGTCGGCTGATACGGGCGGACCCGGATGGCCGGGAATGGAATCCGATTTTCCGGCTCGATGCTGGTGTCCAGGGCCAGCGCCCGCAGCAGGTTGTACGTCTTGCCGGGCATGATCGCATATTCCCACACGCCGAAACCCGTCTCGCCGAAGTCCACCTCGCCGCTTTTTCCCCGGATCCGCTCCATCTCATCGCCGAAGAACGGCATGTTGTCGTGATGGATGAACAGCGCATCCAGAAGGTCCAGGTCTTCCCTGCTGTCGATGAAGATGTTCACATAATGCAGGGCGGGATGCCCCTCGTCATTCACTTCCGCCAGCAAAGGCGCCGTGTCCCACGAAAAATCCACCAGCATCTCCAGGGCCTCCCGGGGCGTGATGATGGCCGGCATGTAGCCGCTCGACCCTTCCCCCAGCGACAGGGCCACGGAGGTGGGCATCTGCGTTTCCACCAGCGCATCGCCGACAACGGTCAGCGTAAAGCTGGAACCCTCTGCCTCATCGCCCTCCACCAGGTCGTTGTCGCAGCCCACAAATTCATACTCCAGCCCCGCGGCCATTTCCTCAAGCGTCGTCGGGTGACTGCTGTCCGCTCCGCCCTGGTACTGACAGGTGATCGTTTCGCCATCGCCGTCCACAAACACCAGCTCCGCCGGATGGTTTCCAGCGTTGCCCGTCCGGACAATCAGATTTTCGGGAATCTCGAATGCCACCGGCCCATCCAGCGTCACGGTCTGCGTATTCGTGCCCGTGCCCGAGTAATCGTCAAACACGATCATGTCCACGGGATGGTCCTGCGTGTGGATGGGAATGGCGTCCGGATCGATGAAATTCACGTTTCTGTGAAGGTCCGTCGTCAACGTCTGAAGGATGGTGTTGTCCGCCAGCTCGATGGCTTTTCCATACAGCATGGCGCGATGAACGCCGGCCACGGCCGGTTCCACCTGAATGATGGCGGAGGGCGCCACCAGACTGCCCATGAAGCGCCCGGCCACAGCCACGTTCTTCAACCCGCCATAGCGCAGGGCCAGCTCCGCCTCCAGGGGCGCCGGCGACGCATCCGCGTCTACACCGAGAATCGACACCACACCGCGGAGCGCCAGTGTGTCATATACATCAACGGCGATTTTCTGACCGGGCAGGGCGTCCAGCACCCATTCCGCGCCATCTTCGAACACCAGCGACGAAAAGCTGTATTCGCCGGGCAGAAAATACACCCGTCCGCCGGACTGCACCGTCAGGGACGAATAGTCTTCCGGTGCGATGATCTGCGAGTCCCCTGCGGCAATGGTCATCGGCGCGGGGGTCCCGCCGGGAAACGACACCACAAAGGACAGCTCCTGAACGGGTGTCATGGTCGCGTTTCCGGTCACCGTGCCGGTGCAGGACCCGTCCATCAGAACATCGGCGCCGCTCTTCACGTCACCGTTGACCTGTGCCCCGGAGCCCACGCTCACGGCTCCCGTGGACGCGATGCCGGGAACAATGGCGCCGCTGCCGGCGGTGATCCCCGACCCCGCGGAGGTCATCAGGGTCGGCGCGCCTTCCCCGTCCAGAATCTGCACGCCCTGTCCGATGGTCAGCGTGGTGGCGGCGCCGATGGACACCTCATCCCACGCCACCCCGGCGGGAATCCGGATGTCCATGGGACTGCTCGAACCGGCGGCGGGTTCTGTCGTAAATGCGCCGCAGACACCCGGGTCCATGTCTTCGGTGCCGAACCACTGACACAGGTATTTCCATCCGCTGAACGGCACGTGGGTCACATGGGAATCCTGATGCACTTCGATTTCGTCCGCAAAGAAGCTGCCCGCGTATCCGGGAGTCGTATTCGATGACATGTTGATCTTCGCATCCGGCGCCAGCACCAGGCCGCTGAATGCATTCTCCAGCGCGACGGCATTCGTGCCCCGGAAAATGACCGCCAGTGCGGGATAAGCGTGATCGGGACTCTCGATGGTTCCCCTGAAAATGAAGTCGTCGTCGATGACGATGGCAATGGTTCCATCGTCCACGTCATTCACGATCAACCGGCTCTGGGGCTCCATGATCAGAGCATCCATGCGATAGACCCCGTGGGAGATGGACAGGGAAGAGCGGGAAGAAACCACCACGCGACCATATTCGCCCGGCGACAGGGTCTCCGCCGTGTCCGGAGGAATCATCTGATCTTCCCCTTGCGCCGGCTGTCCGAGTTTCAGGCGGATGTCATTGAACGGCGAAAGTGTCTCTCCCTGTTTCGTCTCACCGGTGATGGTGTAGCTGGCACTCTGGGGCGCAATCGTGGCGGCCGTGATGACCGCGCCATCCACCGTGCAGCGGTCGCGCAGCACCACCTGTCCCTGCGAAACCACATGGCCCACCGTCGCCTCCACGCCGATATTGACACCGGGCTCTCCGGTGCAGGCAATTGCCGCGTGGCCTTCGTCTGTGCGCAGCAGCGACACGCGGTCGTTGATTTTCAAGAACGTTCCGCCGCCGAATACCACGTTGTTGGGAAACACTCCGCCGGGCAGATGAATGGATATCAGTCCTTCATCCACAGGACCGTCTGTTCCGCTGTCCGAATCCGGTTCTGCGGCCAGCTGCAGGTCGAGGTTGTCCAGCAGGTACGCGCCGGCAGCGGCATTGATGACCACGGTGAAGGTGAGGTCACTGTACGCGTTGCCGAACTTCGCCTGCAGGTCCGACGGAATGTTGAACGTCAACGTGTGGAACGCATCCGGTGTCATGCCGATAATGGATTGGGATCCGAGTTCCCGGTACCACTCGTTCTGGGACGGCATTTTCACAATGAGCCGCACGTCGCCCCAGTACTGCTGCACAAACGGAACCCTGATATCGATTTTCGCTTCCGCGCCGGAGGCACCGATGGTGGATAACGGCACACTGACCACTTCGGTCCAGCCATTCACGTTTACGATGGCCGATTTTGCACCGTGGGTGTGATCCTCGCTGTTGGCCGTGGGCGCGCTCCACTGTTCGTGGTTTTCGAACGACAGGATGTCCTGCGCTTCCTGATAGAGATGCCGGGGTCCGCCGTTCATGGATGCGGACATGCCGTCATCCGTACAGCCGGCCGCCAGCAGCAGCGCGAACAACGCGCACACAATGATGACAACGGGTTTCCATGGAATGAATCCGCCTCCGCGATGGCGAAGGCTCAGAGGGTCAGTACTTCTCTTCTCTTCTCTTCTCTTCTCTTCTCTTCTGCTGCTCGTCGCGAAATCATGAAAACCTCCCCGCGGTGGACGCGCTGTGCCGGTAACGGACTGCCGGATGTTTCGTTCATTTTAACGGATGTGGTGCTTCCACAACAAGAGGAACAATAGTGACAATTCTGTCCAGTATGGCTTCAGCGATTCCGGCTGCACCGCAACGCAGTGGCCATTTTCTACCGGAACAATGGCAGGGTCTTTACAACGCCCGGAAACTTCTCCGCTGGTCCGGTCGTTGCTCACGGCGTCAGGGAGTAGACCACAATCACCGGCGGGCGATCATACTCTTCCACCTGTCCCGCTTCGGACAGGGCAAGGTACAATGTGCCGCTGTCCATATCGAAGGTGCCGCCGATGATGGCATGCCGGCCGTTGTCATCAAAGGGAACCGACCATCGTCCGAAGGCATAGGGACGCGGCGCCCAGGGTTCCGTTGCGGCGAGAATGTCGTCGAGGTCAAAGAACCAGTAGTAGTTGTATTGATCGTCCGCCCGGTAGGCACAGTAGCCGCCGCACAGGTTGCCATTGTCCTGTGTGATTTTATATCCGATGCCGCTGTCGACGCCGCCGGATGACCCGAACACGGCGAAGGTGCGGGTGCCCGGTACGATCATCCCGAATACACCGCGGGAGAGAAAGTTCCACAGGGCGGGCGCACTGCCCTCGGTTGTCATCAGTGCGTCTTCTCCCATGTAGTGTTCATCTGCATGCGGGAACGTCATGAATGCGCTGGTCGCCACAGTGCCCTGCGTGGCCGGCGCCGCGTCCAGAATGGTTTCATGCGCAAACACAAACAGCGAAGGGCCCACGCTGTAGCGGCTGATGATCGAGTAATTCGAGGCCCATCCGGTCAGGTACTGTCCGCCGAGTGCCTCCTGCCACTCCGTCGGAATCGGCGCCATGTAACCGCCGGCCTGCGCCGCGCCGTCCAGCTCGAAGTACCCGTCCACGAGGCCGCCAAGAGCGTCTGCATCCCGCACGGCCAGCGTCGTGTCGCGTGCGGTTCCGCCGGCGTCGTACCAGAGTTCGGCATTCACCAGCAGCTGACCATCGACCCACAGCATGCCGGTGATGCGATCGATGCTTTCGGGATTGCCGTCCGGGGCCGCATCCAGCACCAGGGTAAACGGCTGCAGCGTTGCGGTGACCGCGGTCAGGGATGCGGCG
>JAKQNG010000141.1 GCA_029565915.1 Deltaproteobacteria bacterium | reverse complement strand
CGGACACATGAAGAGCGACCACCGGATGGACCGGAACTTCCTTCGCGGCAAGGTCGGCGATGCGATCAACGCGATCCTCGCGGCGTGCGGCTTCAACATGGCGAAGCTGTTCCGGGCCGCGGCCCTTCTGGCGCGCCTTTTTTTGCTCGGCTACCTGTTTGAAGTAGACCCCAGGGGAGAACAATCGCTCGATCAAGCTCTGGCCGCCGCCTGAAACCGGACTTTTTCAGGGACGACTACATAGGCCGTATAAACAAAAGCGGTTACTTATATGTCCGCTGCGTGCGTGGTGGATCGTGAGTTCGTCCTGAGACGATACCGCAGGACTTTTTCGATCTGGATTCAGACAGCAATACGGCAAAGAAGATTCTGGTGGATCTCAATGGGAATCCGAGGGTGGAAGGGAGCCGGTGGAGATGGGGGTGCATGTTTCTTCTACCGCAACCTTCCGCTGGAATCACATCATCCTGTTACGTCGTTTTCGGAGAATCGTTACAACCACTCCGACTGCCACTGATACTGCTGTCCAATCAGACTGCCTGCTGCGACAGCGATCGGCCAGAACGCGTCCAGGTATCCAACGGCAATGTAGTCGGCAGCCAGTAACAATGTGACCGAAACGACTGTTATCAGTACTGCAACTGCAAACCGTTTAACTGCAACATGACTGAGAATGCTGATCGCGAGCAGGACAAGCATCATGTATACAATTTCATTCATTGCATTCCCTCAGTAACAACCACAATCCTCAAATCATCCCCGTGCCGAAGTCTACCAGCTCACCCCGGCCAACTGGAAACATCACTTCGCTGACAATCCCAGACGATCCCTGATCGATCTGATCTGCAAAAATCAATAACGCCCTTCTGTTGCCGGTTACGGATAAATGAAAAACGATCTCGTTTCAGAACAACAGCAGCTTCAGTATTGATGGACTGTATTCCAGTTCCCGTTGAAAGGCCCCGGGCGCGGTGCAGGAGCAACCCCGCTGACCTGGCGTAACCCTTGCTGCCCGGGCGGGACAGGTCGGCCACTGATCAGATGGGGTACTGGCGTTCTGCTCGTCAACAGGAAGGATTTCCGCTGCGTTGCGATCGAGATCAATTCTGATTTCGGTGGGGATGGTATTGTCTGTTTTCTGAAACACATTCACCAGAATTCCCAATGAGCCGGTCATCAGACCATTGGAACTGACATCCATCTCCAACCGGAATACGCGCGTGCCATTCGCGCTGGTTGCGCATTCGGTCAGAAAGCTGGCCTGTTTCCCGGCAACTCGTGGAAACGTCAGCACAACCGGGTATGTCGGGGTGACGGGCGCCAACGGAAAATCGTGACCGGTCGAAATTTCTGTCAGGCGCGCGGCGGACAATTCCCATCCATCGGGTGCCCAGACGGCAATTTCGGCGCGACCGCTCAATTCCCGACCGGTTTCATCGATGTTCTTGTCCGCTTCCTCTTCAGTCACCGTCAATGTGGTCAGGACAGTAAACCGGCCTCGGGACGATTGTCGAATCGTTGAATCAGAGATGACGAACGACGGACATCCCGCCATCCACATTCCCAGAACACCTGGCAGAACTCTGATTGCAATGATGAAGAATCGACGTATAAAAATGGTCATTTGATCACGCTCAGTTGCAATCTGTTAAAAGTTTCGACGCACATCTGGTCAAATCATCTCTAACCGGCTGTGAGCAGCCCTTTTTTGTTTCTCGGAGTGCATCCTTCAGAATTTTGCATGCCTTCTTTCCTGCTTCCGGATCGTCTTTATTTGATGCAGCATTCTTCAATGTAAGCGCCTCTGACAACGAGATATTATCCGCAATTGCCTCACATGTTTCTTGGGATATGCTGCATTTCCGTTTCTTGGCTTCCTTACATAAGGCATCTGCTGTTGGCCCCCTTCCGTTGGAATCCACCCAGTTCACCGGGTCGTTCAGGACGTAGCCATACAGGTTCGGGCCGTCGCCGGCGAAGCGGATGGGATCTTTTGCCGTCCAGCGTCCAATGGCCGGATCGTAATCCCGCGCACCGAATCGCACAAGTCCGGTTTCCTCATCATACAGCCCTCCGGCAAATCCGAATGGCAGCAACGCAAAGCCCTCCTCACTGGAAACCACGAGCGTGACCTCCCCGAACTCGGTGTATTCATACCGCTGCACGATCCCACCGTCGGTCATGTCGACAATCATCAACGGACTGCCCAGATGGTTGGAGATAATGCGATAGGCTCTGTATGTGCCGTCGTCGGTCAGCTTGTTGCTCAGCATGTAATCCGGCACGTTTTTCTTTGCCCCGTATACGAACAGCGAAACAATGTCGCCCGGCGGCTGGCCCGATGCCGTCGCGTCAGGTGCAGACAGCG
>JAKQNG010000136.1 GCA_029565915.1 Deltaproteobacteria bacterium | reverse complement strand
GACGCCGGCCTGGAACCCGGGCATCATGATCTGCAGGTCCTCGTGTCCGCTGACCCCCGTCAGGATGTGCAGATTGACACGAGGGCTGCGGCGGTAGGACAGGCGGTATTCGCGCTTTGCCTGTTTCTTCTGTTCCCGCGTTGTCTGCTCCTGCTGCCGGACCACATCCAGGCTGGTCTGCGTCAGGGCGCAGGTCAGTTCCGCCGTGCATTCGTAGCCGGCGGCGCAGGGTGGATTGCAGCCGGACACGCACATGCCCGCGTGACAGATGAAGCCCTGTCGGCAGGCGGGAAAACACGCGGCCGTGGGTGCTGGTGCTGGTGCCGGTGCCGGTGCCGGTTCGGCGGTTTCCGCCATGGGTGCGGCCGTGTCCTGTGCAGCAGGTGGATCGCCGGCGGGTGTTTCCGGGGCGGTCGTTGCGGCAGGGGTTGTCGCGGCGGCATCCGGTGCGGTGGTCTGGGCGGTTGCGGTGCCGGCGGTCAGCAGCAGGGTGGCAATCAGGAAAAGTCGAATGCTGTTCATGGTCTTTCCTCACATGGTGTTGGTTGACAGTGGCGCCACTGTAACCGCGGGGTCCGGTCTGAGGCAATGAATTAGGGAAACAATATAATTTAATGATTTCATAATGTTGTAGAATTTCAGGCGGGTTGGTTCCCGGAACGGTTCCGCCGGGTGTTTTCACAGTGACACACGGGGCTGATGTTCCGTGCTATGATGATGACGACTTAACAAAGGAAAAGGGGTGCATGAGATGAAAACAACAAAGTGGAAAAATGTGACCTCGCGCGGTCTGGTGGCCGGAGGGCTTTCGCTGCTCCTCGCTGCGGGATGCGCGCAGGAGGATGAGTGGACCAGCCTGTCCGGCAATACGGCGGTGGTCCACCGGCTGTCGGGATTCGCGCAGGAATCGGACTTTGAAACCTACGCGAAACAGGCGGCCATCGATTACATGCGCGCCCAGGTGGAAATAGAGCGGGGATACGAAGTCAGCTGGCGGGACAGCAACAGCATGGACTCCTCGGCGTCGTTGGGCGGAGACGATTACCTGGCCATCGATGGCGACGCGGACGGCGATGCGGACGTGCCCTCGGCGGATCAGGACAACGCCGCGGAAGGCGGTGCCGGCGACTTCTCCACCACCAACGTGCAGGAGGAAGGCGTGGACGAGGCGGACGTGGTGAAGACAGACGGCAATCACATCTACGTGCTGCACGCGGGCGAGCTGGTCATCGTGGAAGCCGGCGCGGACGGTGCGCTGACGAAGGTGGGCAGTGTGAACGTGGGCGGCTATGCCCTGGAGATGTTCATCTCGGGCAATTCGGCGGTGGTGTTCTCCAACCTGGACCAGAGCGAGGTGCCCGCGGAAATTCACTATCGTCAGAACCCCACGCAGGCCCACTATCCCGACTATTACCCGTACCCGTACACTGATTATGACTACGATTATATGGACGTGGATGTGGACATTGACGGCGACGCGGACGGTGATGGGGGCGAGGAACCCACGCCGGCAGATCCGATACCGGCCGATACGGACTGGGCGGTGGACACGGAGGGGTGGGACACGGCGCCGGTGGATGAACCCGTTGACGAACCGGTGGAAACACCCCTGTGCGGTTCCTGGGGCTGCAACGGCTACACCTACACCCAGCTGGCCGTGGTGGACATCACTGATCGGACGGCACCTTCCGTCATCCGCGCCACCACCTACGCGGGAACTTATGTCACCTCGAGAATGGTGGACGGCACGGTGCGCGCGGTCATCGATTCGCCCCTGTACAACCTGCAGATGGTGTGGGACTACGGCGAAGACCAGAACTGGGATTCCATCAGCGGCATCAACGCCATGTACGGCAATGTCATTGAGGTGAATACCGCCTATTTCGCCGGCCTGACCCTCGACGACATCATGCCGCGCAAATACGACACCGCCACGTCACAGGCGTCCTACATCGTGGCGCCGTCTGCCATCTACGCCCCCGGCACACCCTCGGGCATCGGGCTCCAGACCGTCGTGTCCGTGAACCTGGCCGATCCCATGGCGGCGCCCATGGAGAACGCGGTGTTCGCCATGCGCGGTATCATCTATGCCAGCACGGCGTCCCTGTACATGACCACCGCCCGGGACTACGTGGCCGTGGCCATGGAATCGGGACTCTGGCCCAACGGCGGCCAGTCCACCACGGGCATCCATCGCTTTGACATTTCCGATGCGGCGCAGGGTGCGGATTATCAGGCGACGGGCGAGGTCCCGGGCCGCCTCCTCGATCAGTTCTGCATGGGCGAAAAGGACGGCTACCTGCGCGTGGCCTCCACCACCGGTGACTTCTGGACGGACCAGACGCTGGACAACCATGTGTATGTGCTGCAGCAGAGGGGAACGGAGCTGGATATCGTCGGGCAGCTGGACGGGCTGGGCGAAGGCGAAGAAATTTACGCGGCGCGCTTCCTCGGTGACCGGGGCTTCATCGTGACGTTCTTCCAGACCGACCCCCTGTACACCCTCGACCTCTCCGATCCGACGAATCCGCGGGCCGTGGGCGAGTGGCTGGGGCCGGGCTATTCCACCTATCTGCATCCCTGGGGAGAGGATCTGATCATCTCCATGGGCGAGGAGGAATGGCGGACGGCCGTGTCCCTGTATGACGTGAGTGATTTTGCGAATCCGGCGCTGGTGGAACGTTATCTCTTCGATGAAAACCAGTATTCGAGCGCCCTGTATGAGCACAAGGCCTTCACGTTCAACCCGGAATCCGGTTTTCTGGCGCTGCCCTACAGCGGCTGGACGTATGACGGCGTGACGGACGGATTCGACACGGGCATTAAAACGTTCACGGTGTCACCGACGGACATCGCCGAGACCGCCAGCCTGTCGTTCTATGCCGACGCGCAGGACGCCTATGAACCCGAAGCCCAGCGCTCCCTCTACATCGGCGACTACATGTACGGCATGAGCCGCTGCCGACTGGTGTCCGCGCCCATCGCGGATCCGGCCGCCACGGTGCAGTCACTGCCCCTCTTCGACGGCGCCACCTGCCCGGACAGCACCTACTACTATTACTGGTAGACCCTCCCGCGCGATTATTCCGCAGTCCCTTCACGCCTTCGACAAAAATCCCACCCGCCGGCCCCTGTCCTTCTTCCAGGCGCACTCCTCTTCCAGTGCCCGCAGAATGCCGTCCACGCCGCCGGCACCCACCAGTCGCAACCGCTTTTCCACGGCCGCAAAATCACCGGGGGTGAGGCGACTGAGCCGCGCGACCCGCGCCTGCGCTTCGTCCGTCACCGGTGCCCCCAGGGCGTTTGCCACCCGCCCCAGCATCCGGCGACACTGTTCGTCGGTCAGGTAGTCGAAGCGGATTTTCAGCGAAAAGCGGCGCATGGCCGCCGGGTCAAAGTCGCCGATGAGGTTGGTGGAACACAGAAACACGCCGTTGAACGACTCCACCCGGGTCAGCAGCTCGTTCACCTGGGTCACTTCCCAGCTGTTGCGGGCCAGCTCCCTTGTGCGGAAAAAGGAATCGGCCTCGTCGAGAAAAATGATGTCCTCCTCTTTGTCGGCCTGTCGGAACAGCCGGGCGATGTTCTGTTCGGTCCCGCCCACAAACGGGTTCAGCAGGTCCGACGCGCACACCCGGTGGAGCCGCCGGCCGAGCTGACCGGACAGGTGGTGGGCAAAGGCGGTCTTTCCCGTGCCCGGCGGCCCGACCATGCAGATGCTGCCCGAACCCTGCCGCAGGAGCCCGTCGCACAGGATGTTCACATCGCAGTCCAGGTTCAGCAGCGAAGTGTCAAATGACGCCGCGTCAAAGGCGTAGCCCCCGGGATGAAAGCGCGCGCCCCGACCCTCGACGGCGCACTCCACCGCGTGTTCCACAATGGCGGCCCGTTCCGCTCTGTTGCGTCGCGGCAGGCCCCGCGCAATGCCGGCGGCGCGGGCCACGTCGGCAACGGTCACCGACGGATTCTCGCTCAGGCGCGCCATCAGGTCGTCACCCACGCGGACTCTGCCCAGGGCATTTGCCAGCACTTTTCTGCGGTGGGCCGTCGGCGGCGATGCCAGCTGCAGGATGAAGTCAAAGCGCCGCAGGTAGGCGTCGTCCATGTGGGCGCTGTGGTTGGTCACCCAGATGGTGGGCACGGGATTTGTCTCCAGGGCCCGGTTCATCCAGCCCTTTTCGCCGGTGCTCGCGGTCTTTCCCGAAAAGATCGAATTCCAGTCCCGCACAAACAGATCCTCCGCCTCATCAAAGAGGATGATCGTATTGCCCGCGTGGGCCAGAACCCCCTGAGCCATCCGGTAGAACCCGCGCCGCTCATGGGAGTCGGTACAGTCCCCCATGTTGTCCTCCACGTTGATGGCCTGGAGCGCCACCCCCAGGTGGCGGGCGATGCACAGGGACAGCTCGGTCTTTCCCGTGCCCGGCGGACCGCTGATGAGCACGTTCACGCCCTTCCGGCGGCTTTCCACAGCCCGGCCCAGCCATTCCACGGCCAGTGCCAGGGGTTTTCCCATCCAGTCAAAATCGCGCAGGTCGCACTTCGGCGCCCCGGCCTTCCGGAAAAAGCCGTCCAGGAGGGAATCCCGGTTCCTGTGAAAACCGCCCAGGGCGTGGAGCAACTGGTCGTCCATATCCAGGCAGATGTTGTTCCTGGCCCCGCGCACGTTGAATTCCAGCAACCGCGACCGCAACAGGATGCCATCGGGGGAGAGGGCCCGCCGCAGATCGGCGTTGGTGACTTCGAGTGCCGCGGCCAGGGTGCGGATGAAACGGTCCCGGCCGGAGACCCCGCCGGTGAGGCTGTTTATGGAAAAATGCTGGCAGCCGGCGGCAAAGACCAGCAGGCACCGCTCCGCGTCCGACAGGTGCAGGGCCTCTGCCAGCAGGCCCGCGTTGTGCCACAGGAGGTCCCGATGCCGGTGGACATGGTCGCTGAGCCACTGTTCCCGCCGGGCAAAGAGGTTGCGCAGGAGGGTGTTGGCCGTTTTCCGGTCATCGGCGCGTTCGAAAAATGACCCGGGCAGGGATTCGAGTCCGATGGCCTCGGAAATACCGTCATCCTTCAGGCTGGTCACCAGCCGATGGCGGCGGTCAAAGGTCAGCAGGCAGCGGAGTATCCACAGGGATGTGCGATGGGCCCGGCGGCACCAGACAATTTCTTCTTCTTCCGGAGTCTGCACCTCGGGCGCCTGGTGGTGCCTGAATCGGCGTCGTGCGCGTTCCTGTCGTATTCTCTCACTGTGGTGATCCATGGCCGTTTCTCCTTCTTCTGCGGCCATCATACCCCATGACAAAGACAGATTCTGACCTGGGCAGGTCGAAAAATGCAGAAAGGATTCTGTCCGCAGGGGCGCCTCCCCGTGGGCGTCCTCGTCATCTGCGTTGCTTCTGTCTATCGGGTTGTCATGGGTGGGCTGGAATCAGCGGAAGAGGAGGGTCAGCAGGGACATGAATGGTCGCCCCGGTGAGGTGGTGGTGCATCCTTTGTCCGCGTTGGTCGAACTGTCTCCATCGTCAAATCCGTGCTGTCCGGTGTAGATGTCCGTATCCGATCCGGGTTCGTCCGATGTGTCGACGGTCCAGTCCACATCGGTATCGCTGTCGGTGTCCGTGTCGGTGTCGGTATCGGTGTCCGTGTCGGTATCGCTGTCGGTGTCCGTGTCGGTATCCGTGTCGGTGTCTGTGTCGGTGTCAGCATCGCTGTCGCTGTCACTGTCCGCATCGGCGTCGGTGTCAGCATCGCTGTCGCTGTCCGC
>JAKQNG010000114.1 GCA_029565915.1 Deltaproteobacteria bacterium | reverse complement strand
CGCGCAGCCCTGGTACGTCGAGGCGCATCAGTTCCGCATCGACACCACCGACGGCATCGACTGTAACGGCCATGGCACCTGCGTGGATGGCGTGAATGACTACATCTGCATGTGCAACCCGGATTTCGACGGCAATGACTGCGACACCCGGATTGACAACTGCATCGATGTCAATTGCAACAACGGCATCTGCGTGGACGGCATCGAATCCTACATTTGTTCGTGCAGTAACGGATGGACCGGCGACGATTGCCTCACCCCCGTCTCCGGCTGCGAAGACACCCCCTGCGTGAACGGCACCTGCATTGACGGTGCGGGCCCCGGCGACTACTCCTGCGACTGCAGTGGCACCGATTATACCGGCGCCAACTGCGAAATCCGGATCGACGACTGCGCATCCGCCCCCTGTCTGAACGGCGGCGTCTGCAACGACGGCGTCAACACCTACTCCTGCGATTGCTCCCTCGTCGATTTCACCGGTGACCACTGCGAAATCTGGACCGACGACTGTGCATCTGACCCCTGCCTCAATGGCGGCACCTGCACGGACGACGTCAATTCATACTCCTGTGACTGCTCCGCCGTCGATTACTCCGGCACGAACTGTGAAACATGGACCGATGACTGCGATGGCATCAACTGCAACAACCATGGCACCTGCGTGGACGGCGTCAACGCCTACACCTGCCACTGCGACGACGGCTGGGACGGCGATTTGTGCGACCAGGCGGTCACTACGGAATGCATCCTCACCTACAACCTGGTGGTCGGAAACGGCAATGACAGCACAACCTATACAGGGACGAATATCCGCATCCGGAATACAACGCTGGGAATGGGCGACGGCACCTGGGCCATCGGGCCGGGAACGCTGATCCTGCGCACCCCGAGCGACGGCGGACAGAATGTGGACGCTGGTCCGGTGGATGTGCTGTACTACCACAACGTCCAGGAATTTCACACGACAACCGGCGCTGATGTGGAGACTGACGTGGATGCATTCAGTCCCACCCTCGGCGCGACAACCAATACCACAGCCCAGGCCACCGGTTCTATTACGCTCGGCGGGACCTCCACCCTCACCTGGGGCTCCTGCACCTATCCGCCCGGCTATAACAATTCGAACACCTCGTTCACACCGGATGTTGTGGGCACCGGACCCGGATGCCTTGCGCCCTATCGCAGTGTGGGCGTGGTGACGTGCAATTCCGGTTCATTCATCTGTGGAATGGGAGATCTCGACGATGGCGACAACCCGCAGGACGAAACCTGGGAGCAGCAGATGCAACCCTTCACGTTCAGTGCGGATCTCCAGACGTTCCAGATGCCCTTCATGCTCGTTCCCAATCGTTCGCCGAGCCGCACCTACGTGAGTTGGGGCGGAACCCTGGCCAGCATGGTCTGTCAATAAGATCACCGTAAACCCTTCAACAAAGGATGAAACCCATGACCAGAATGCTTTCCACCATCACCCTGTTCCTGGCTGCCCTGACGGCCCTCACCTTGTGCGCCTGCGGCGGAGACGGAGACAGCTCCGACGCGGACACCGATTCCGATGCCGACACCGACGCGGACACGGACAGCGACACCGATTCTGACACGGATACCGATGCCGACACCGACACCGACTCGGACACCGACTCGGATACCGACACCGATTCGGACACGGACACCGACACCGACACGGATACCGACACCGATACGGATTCCGCTGACAGCGACACCACGCCGGATACGGACACGGCCATCAACGTGGATCCGACCGCCGACCAGACCATCGGTTCGGCCTGCTCCTGCATCGACGACGGCTGCTTCAATTCCCTCTACACGGATGTGCCCATTCCCAACGGCGGCCCCGCCGTCGGCTGTGACGACGTGCCCACGGATATCCCCGGCGCGGTGGTGGTCTGCCTGCGCAGCTACGCGGGGGACAACGCGACAAACACCTATTTTGCCAACGGCTACTGCGCCCTCCAGTCCACGGACTGCACGGCAGAAGGCGCCGCGGCCCTGATCTGCACCATGGGCGCCGAATTCGGCACCTACGCCGACATGACCACCTGCCCGACGGGCACTGTGATGATTTCCACGAGCACCCAGGTCACCACCGTCGTGGGCTCGGCGGACGTCGATTCGAAGGCCTGCGTGAAAAGCTGCGAAACCGATGCGGACTGCCGCAACACGGAAACCGACAATATCTGGGACGGGGAAGCCGCCCAGTACGCCTGCATCGACGAAGGCGGCGTGAAGTTCTGCTACGACGCACGCAACATCACCCAGCTCAACTCCGCCGTTCAGTTCTGATGATTCTTCAGGTCAGCTGAAAACAACCCTAGGGATTGACGTAGATGTCCGGATTGTCGGCCACGTGGTCGATGAGGGCCTGCATCTGGGCGGGAATCTCAAAGTCCGGATCGTCCTCCCAGTCGCCCCAGCAGAAGGGATCCGTG
The DNA here is from genome assembly GCA_029565915.1 of Deltaproteobacteria bacterium. Taxonomy (GTDB): domain Bacteria; phylum Myxococcota_A; class Polyangia; order JAAYKL01; family JAAYKL01; genus JAKQNG01. The sequence continues at coordinate 3,190 of JAKQNG010000114.1, read as the reverse complement.
GGCGCCTGCCAGTTGACACAGGCGGGTCCGGCGGACCACCAGGTCCAGCCCACGTACACATCCGCGTTGTCTTCAATGTAGTTGAGCATGTCGTCGAGGGCTGCCATGCAGGTGGCGTCCGCCTGCACGCCGAACTCACCCAGGAAGCCCTTCTTGCCGTTTTCCCGCAGCCAGTAGGTGAAATTCTGCATCCGGTGGGCTCCCACGGTGTCATTGGTGCAATCGTTCTGGATTTCCCACTGCGAGCAGACACAGTCACCCCAGTCGCTGCTCATCTCGTTGAGATACTGGTGGGCTTCAAAAATCGTGTAGTCGCTGCCCAGGGGATCGACGATGTCGAGCATGGCCTCCGCGTTGGCGGTGCCGTACCAGGTGCCGTACCAGCTGTGAGCGCCGCTCCAGGCGTTGCCGTTCAAAAAGATCAGGTTGCGCGCCCCGGTGGCCCGGATGGCGGCAATCGCCGCGTTCGCTGCGCTGACCCAGTCTTCCGTGGGCATGTCATAGGGCTCGTTCATGATGCCGAACATGACCTCCGGGTAGTTCTTGAATTCGACGGCCAGCTTTGTCCACAGGTCCGCGAGATCCGCGTCGGTGGGGCCATTGGGAATGGTGACGCCGTTGAACCTTGCGTAGTTGTGGCAGTCGATGATGATTCGCGCCCGATCCGCCCGCAGCGTGTACACCGTGGTCTTCAGACGGTTCCATTCCCGCTCGTCGAAGCTGCCGCGCAATTGGGGCTGAAGGCGCTCCCATTTAAAGGGAAGCCGCACCGTGTTCAGGCCCCAGCCGCGAAAGTGGTTGGGAAACGACACGTAGCCCCGGGTGATCTGGCGATCCGGCCATTTCACACCGCCGTCCCACTCGGCGCCGCTCATGTTCACCCCGCGGAACGGAAGCCCGTCCAGATTGAAATCGAACGTCTCGCCCGTATTGTAGTCGGAATCATACTCGAACAATTCCGCGTCCTGCGCCTCGGAATGGGAGTCGGAATCCTCCGTGTAGGGCACGCTGCCACCGTCGTCATCGGTTCCCACGCAGCCCGCAAAGAATAGAGGAAACACAAGGGCCAGCGCGTAAGAAAGCCTCGAAATCGAATACCTGTTCATGAGTCTGTCACCTTTCGTTAAAATCGAACTGCAGGGTTCTGCATCTGCCATACATGTCGAAGTATACAGTGGAATCGAAAGGCCCGGGACGGCTCAGGTCAGAATGTACCAATCTGCTCGCAGAGGTGTTCCACTCCCTGTCGTTCCTCACCGGTGCGGGCCAGGGCCGCGGCCCGGTCCAGATAGCGCCGGACCAGTTCTTCATCGGCCTTCTGCGCCAGCAGCAGCCGGGCCGATTCGAGATGGTAGACAAAATGCCCGCCCGTGTGCCCTCCGGCCGCCAGGTGGCGGAAGATGTCGGAGGCCTTTGTCAGCTCCCCATCCTCCTCGTACAGCCGGGCCAGGGGCACCGCCGCCTCCGGATCGTACTGGTCGTGGGAGCCCGTGCGGCAGCAGCTCTCCAGGCAGGCTTCCAGATATCCGATGCCTTCAGCGCGCTCCCCGGAGGCGAGGCAGGTGAGGCCCATCTCCCGCATCACCCGCATGTCCGGATGCATAGAGCCCATGGTGTCCATGGCGTTGCGCAGGGCCTTCTTCGCCCGCTCCAGCTCTCCTTTTTCGCGCAGGAACACGCCCAGGTTGAGCATGGGAACATGGTTGTCCGGCGCCGCCCGGAAAGCGGCCATCAGGTGTTCTTCCGCCGCGCGGCTGTCACCTTCGTCCATGCGGACCTTCGCCATCACCGTGTGGGCGGCCACCCGCTCGTCCAGCGCGTCCCCGTCGTCCGCCACGGCGGACAGGAATGCGTCGATGGAGCGGATACCTTCCTCTGTCTTGCCCGCCGCGATCTGCATCCGTCCCAGCTCGAACCGGGCAAACCGGCACCCCGGGGTCTGCGCAACAACCTGTTCCAGCAGGGACGCGGCCTCCGCCATCCGCCCGTCGTGGGCGGCCACCAGACCTTCCATGAAGGCCGGCGGCAGGTCGGCGAACTCTTCGGCCTGGGGCACGGACCAGGTGCCGGAAATAATCGCCATCAGCTCCTCTTCGTCCAGCTCGTGGGCCTGATCCGCAGGCACGGCGCCTTCCACTTCCTCTTTCAGCAATTCGATGTCCGCCGCCGTATCCGCGCCGCCGTGAATCTGCGCCGCGTCCTCCAGGCATTCAAGGGCTGCCTCCTTCTCCCCGTTTGCCAGATACCGACGCGCCGTCGACAGCCGGATTTTCGCCAGCTCCCGCAGGCATTCATCCACCCGCTTTTCCACCCGCTCCACCGCACCCGCGTCCGCGTCCTTCCTCTTTCGGAGGGCCCGCTGGTAGATGAGTCGCGCCTCGCCCCACTCTTTCTGCGCAAACAACCGATCCGCTTCATCGCGATTGGCAGCAAATGTACCGCCCGTCAACCAGTCCAGAAATGACATCGTCACCTTCCCGCAATGCGACGGCCGCCCACCGGCGTCGCAGAGATGGACCATACCGCAGATCCGTCACTTGCTCCACCATCGAACACGGCTATGATTTCACGGTCGATGCGCCTTTTAAACCGCCAGCACGTGTCCGCCGTCGCGCCTTTCTTCGCCGTCGCGCACCCCGTCCGTGAAAGTGGAAATCATTCGCGAATCGGCGCAGGCGAAGTCCATGCGCGGTCGTCGCTGCGGCGGCAGGCAGTTGTCTGCGGGTGATTTTTCTGTCGGCGGCGGGTTTCGCGCGTTGTCCGGCGGTGTCCGGGTCGGTGGGGCGGACGATTTTTTTTGCAGCAATCGATGGCGGCGGCGTTTTATCGAACTGCGGATGCAGCAGTGCCCTTGCGTTGCTTCAAACGCGGACACAAACGGTTGAATTGATGCGATCAGAATCCCACGGGCACGAGATACCCGGGCGGATAGCTCCACCGCGGCCATTCGATCTGCGCGGCCCGGCCCGGATGACGGCGGCACTTGCGCCATGCGTCCATGCAGCCCCGGTAGCTGTCGGCAAACGCGCGGTAAGCTTCTTCGAGTGCATCGAGGCGGCCTTTGTCCAGACAGAAGAATCGCTGCCGCGGTTTCCTCTCCACCTTCTTCGGCGACGAAAACGGGGTCTGCTGCAGCACCCGCGACATGCCCAGCGGCGCCTTCCACATCCGGTCCGCGCGGTATTTCGCA
>JAKQNG010000113.1 GCA_029565915.1 Deltaproteobacteria bacterium | reverse complement strand
TGTCCCATACCTGCTTCACCACATCTTCGTCGAAGGGCGCGATGGCCAGCACATCCAGCGTCCGCTCCACCGCGGAATCCGAATCCTCGATCTTTTCGCGGCAAACAACTGCGGCCTTCATTAACAGCGAAATCCGGCGGGTCTGATCCGATTCCCGGTCTGCACATACCTTGTAGACCCGTACGAGATCGTCAAACCGCTCCGCCGCGTTGCCGATTTCCTCAACGATGGCCAGCATGTCCTCGCTGGAGGGATCCACCTCGAACGCCTTCAGCGCGACGTCGAAGCCCATGGCGGCCTGATGCCCCTGTTCGTACAGCACCTTCGCATGGCGCAGATGACGCTCCACCTTCTCATCCGGCGTCTGCGCCCGCTTGGCCAGAACGTTGTACACCGTTGCCAGCCGATCCCACACCTGGCCCTTCACCGCCAGCCGATCAACGCTGTCGAGCATTTCCACGTGATCGGGCTCCAGACCGAAGGCCTTGAGAACCGCCTGCAGCGCATTTGAGGGATCGTCGAGCTTGTCCTCGAAAATCGCCGCAATCTTCATCCACCACTCCACCTGATCCGACTCGGAATCGGATTCCCTGATCAGCGTTGCATATACATCGATAAGCTCTGACCACAGCTCCAGTCGATGGGCGGCCTCTTCCATGGTTTCGACAGCCCGTTCGTGATCCCGCAGCTGATCAAAAATCTGGCGGTACCACACCCACGCCTGCGCCTTGTCCTTCAACTCTTCTTCGCAGATTTTCCCGCCCCGCGTCAGATAGTCGAAACGGACCTGCAGATCCTCGCACCGCTGATAGCGGCCGTACATCATCTTCAGCAGCTTGTCCCATTCCCCGATCTGCACAAACACGCCGTCCAGCGCGTCGAGGACATCGTTGTCATTAATATCCATGGCAGCGGCCTTTTCGTAGGCATCCATGGACCGCTTCAGATCCTTCAGCTCGTCCCGGCACCAGGCGCCCAGAAGGATGTAGAATCCCCGCTGTTCCTCCCGATCCTGGCTGTAGCCGATCTGCTGTTCGAGCACTTCGACGGCTTCTTCGTAGTTGCCCTGCTCAACCAGCACATCCCGCAGAAGGCCCAGGGTGGGCACGTGGGCGGGATTGACTTCCGTGTTGATTTTTCGCAGCTCCTCCACCGCCCGGGCCTTGTCACCGAGTTTCCGATACAGAACATCCGCCCTTTTGAAGAGGATATCCGACCGGGCCGCGTGATCCTGCGCGAGTGGGGCCTGGCGACCGAGCACATCCACCAGCTCCGTCCACGACTCTTTCCGCTCGTAATAGCGGCCCAGGGCGCCGAGGGCTTCTTCGTCCTCATCGATTTCCAGAATCCGCCGCCAGTCCTCCATGGCGAGATCCGCATTGCCGAGGCGCTCCTCGGTCACCACCGCCATCCGCCTGTACACCTCGATCTTTTCGCCGCGATCCTCGATGGTTGCCAGCCGCAACCGCAGCACATCCAGCAGTTTCTGCCACTCACCGCTGTCTTCATACAGCGACGACAGGGTTTCGAGGGCCTCCACATCCCGTTTGTCCATCTCCAGAACCAGGTTCCACGCCTTGATGGCGCCGTGGGTGTCGTTCTGACGGACGGTGGCGATGTTTGCGATCTTCCGGTAGACGCCGATGCGATCCGCCGTATCCGATGTGCTCTTCGCCTTCAGGTACAGGGTTTCCACCAGCCGGGTCCATTTTTCCGACTCCTCATCCACCACTTCCATCAGCTCGATGGCATCCATGCTGCCGGGAGCGAAATCGAGAGCGCTTTTCGCTTTGACGTAAGCCGCTTCCAGATCGCCGACGCGTTCCCGCAACAAAGCTGCCGCGCGCAGCACGTGGGACTTGCGCTCGTCGCGATCCTTTGCAAGGCCCGCCCGCCGATCAAGAAGCGAAATCAGCGAGGGATAGTCCTGTTCGCGCAGGTACAATTCGTCCAGGGCATCCATGGACGCCTGATCGTCGGGAACGAGCTCCAGCACCGCGTTGTAAGCCTCCACGGCCTTCGCCGCGTTGCCCAGCCGGATGCGGTAGATCTCCGCCAGTCGCTGATATGCCTCCACCTGCTTGGTGCGGCTCTTGGTGGTCTGGGCCTCGTCGACAAGAAGTTCAATCAGCTCATCCCAGCGCTCCGTATCCGTGAGCAGCCGCATGAGCGCGTCCTTGGCGTCGCGCACCTTGGGGTCGTGCACCTTGATTTTGTTCCAGATGTCGATGGCGGAATGGAGATCGCCCAGATGCTCTTCGGAAATCCGGGCCGCTTCCCGCAGGCGCACGGTCTGCACGGCGGGGGGGAGTTCCTGGCTGCCCAGACATTTCATCAACAGATCCCGCAGGGAGTTCCAATCTTCGCGGGCGCGGAATCGACGCTCCAGATAGGTAGTGGCCTTCTGATCGTGGGGAAAGTACTCCAGCACCTGCAGCATCCGTTCCTCGGCGGTGGCATCGTCGCCGGCGCGCCGGGCTTTTTCGGCATCCTTGTGCAGGTTGGCCACCCATTCTTCGGTGGACATGCCCGGAGGCGGCGCCGACATGTCCATTGCCGGAGGGGCGGCCGGCGGCGCGGCGGGCGGTGCCGACACACGGGCAACGGGGGCCGGTGCCGGCGGCATGGATGGCCGCGGCGGCGGGGCCGAATGCCGCGGAACCGCGGCGGGAGCCGGATGGGACGCCGGCGGGATGTCCTCTGTCAGAGACGGCAACGGCGACACGTTGGAGGTCTCCTTCAGCCGGGAAATGAGTTCCAGATCCTTTTCCGTGGCCACGGCAAGGATTTTCTGTCCCCAGGCCAGGGCCTCCGCCTGGGCACCCTTGTGCAGGTAACCGCGGACAATCGCCCGGATAATCGGCGCCTGCTCGTTGATGTCGGAGAGGGCACTGCAGGCGGCCTTGCAGGCAGCGATGAGCGAATCGTAGTCACCGGATTCCTTGGCCTTGGCGGACACGGCCGCCAGCGCCTTGTCGCTCGAGGGATAGGCGCGCAGCCCCTGGCAGGCCAGCTTCATCCCTTCGGCACCGGGGGTCGCGGCCGACACCTTGGCAAAAAAATCCGCCGCCCACTTGTGATCCTTCGCATTGGCCGGGTCCATGGGCGAATGGGCAATCGCGTTGGCGAGGTCGGCCTTCACCGCATCGTCGGTCTGATCCACCTTCAGTGCCCGCTTCAGCGCGGTGACCGCCTGCTCGTGGTCGTTCAGCTTGGTCAGCAGGATACTGGCCAGCTCCCGGTACAGGGCCACCTTGCGGCCATTGTCCTTTTCGACCCGGGCTTCCAGCTCGCAGAGCTTTGCCGCGTTCTTGAACTTTCCCTGTTTGTAGTAGATTTCGCGGGAACGGTAGAGGGCCTGCAGATTGGTCTTATCGAGTTCGATGGCCTCCCGATAATGGCCCAGGGCCTTTTCCTGATCCTTCAGCCGGTCCTCCCAGATCTCGCCGGCCCGCTGGTGCAGATCTGATCGGACCACGCCCTGAGTGCCGTCCCGATCCTGCCGGGTGACCGCATCGAGGCGTCCTTCAAGAATTGCCAGGGCGGCTTCGTAGTCGCCGGCTTCGCGATAAATGGTTTCCAGCCGATCAGCGATGTTTGCGAAAGAGCGATCCCGCTCGTAGCCCTGCAGCAGGGCTTCCACCCCTCGCGTCAAATCCTTCAGCTTGTCGAGATACACCTCACCGGCCCGGGCAAAGAGTTCAACAATTTCCTGCTGATCCTGCGTGATCTGGGTCCGGTATTTCAGCAGTTCGGCGAGATACTCGAAATCGCCCACCCGCTCCGCGGCCATGCACACGTTGTTGAAAGCCTGCGGGTTGGTCGGATCACGTTCAAAAATCTGTTGAAAATTCGCGAGTTCGGACATCTGAACCTCACAGAGGGGTGTCGGCCCCGGACGATGGGTGAAAAAGTGACGTCGAACCTTACCACGAACAAAAACGCCTGTTCAACCCGTAAAGTTTATGTTTATTAAAATCCAAAGGCCTTCCAGACCGGATGCTGAAACCGGACTGAATTGAGTGAATTCATGGAGTTACGCGACAGGTCCGCCGCCATTGTGGAATGCGTTCCGAACGTGAGCGAAGGCCTCCGACCCGATGTCATCACCCGGATTTCCGAAGCGATCTGCCGCGCCGGCTGCGTGCGGCTGCTGCACGTGGATTCTTCGGCCGATGCGAACCGGACGGTGTTCACTTTCGCGGGGCCGCCGGACGCCGTGGGCGATGCGGCTTTCTCCATGATTTCAGAAGCGATCCGGCTCATCGACATGCGACGCCACACAGGCGCCCACGTGCGAAACGGAGCCGTGGACGTGGTCCCGTTTGTGCCGATTCGCGGCGTAGACATGGACACCTGCGTCGCCCTGGCGCGGGCTCTGGCGGATCGGGTCGGGCGGGAGCTGCAGATCCCCTGCTATCTGTATGGGGAAGCCGCAACGATGCCACAGCGACGGAACCTGTCCTTCCTGCGCAGGGGACAGTACGAAGCCCTGCGGGACAAACTCTCCAGTCCCGGATGGACGCCGGACACCGGACCGTCTGAGTGGACCTCCCGGACCGCCGCCGCCGGCAGCGTGCAGATCGGTGCCAGGCCGTTCCTCATTGCCCTCAACCTCAACCTCGACACCCGGGACGTCCGCATCGCCCGCCGCATCGCCCGGTCCATCCGCACCAGCGGCGTGCCGGGCACAAGGCAGCGAGGGCTCTTTGACGGCCTGCTGGCGGACGGCTGGCTCATGGACGCGTACGGCTGCGCGCAGGTCACCATGAACGTGACAGATTTTCGCCGCGCCCCGCTCCACGAAGTGTTCCTCTCCTGCGCGTCCCTGGCCCGGAAAGAAGGAACCCGCGTCATCGGATCCGAGCTCATCGGACTCATCCCACTGGAGGCGCTGGTGGCCGCCGGACGGGGACTTCTGGCCGCAGAGGACGCCGATGCAGACACCGCCGTGGACATTGCCGTCGAACGACTGGGGCTGTCCAGTGTCGGCCCGTTCATAAAGGAAGAGCGCATCATCGAACGGTTACTGGCGGAATGAGGCCACCCAGGTCACAAACGCATCGGAATGCCACTCCCGCAGACCATCGAACCGGGCACGGATGTTCCTGTTCCGATCGAGGATGAAGGTTTCGGGATACTTCTCCGTGTGAAACACGCCCTTCCCCACCCGGTCTTCGCCGTCAAAGAGAATCCGCAGATTGGTGCCCTGGGGAAAATACGACGCCACATCGTCCCATCCGTCCGCAATGGCAATGGTGAGCAGCTCCACGCCGTCCCGGTGGGAGAGGCGCCGATCGAGCTCCGTGAGGGAAGGGATTTCCTCGCGGCAGGCCGGACATCCGGCGGACCAGATGTTTACGATGAGGACATCGACGCCCGAAAACCCCGACAGTTTCACGGGGGTTCCGGCCCGATCGGGCAGCGTAAAATCGGGCACCCTGCGAAGTGTCTTTTCATCGGCCACGAAATCCGGTGCCACCAGCGCCGCCTCGCCTTTTCGCATGTGCCACAGCCCTTCGCGCGCGGCGGTCAGATACCAGATGAACAGGCCGCCGGTGAGGGCGGCAATGGTCGCGATGCCCAGCACCTGAGCGGCAGAATATTTCCGGTGTGTGTTTCGATCTCCGGTCATTGCGACAATCTCACTGTCCAAACCAGGCGCGTTTCATTCCCACATCGATATGCACGAAATCGTCCTGCGGGTAAATCCCCACGCCGCCGTCGTGGGTTTCTCGCAGCCATTTTCCCAGCGTCACCGCATCGATGGTGTCCAGCCGGAAATCCACCGCCTCCCCTTTCATGTGGCGGCTTTCCGACGCCACCCGGCGACCTTTCTTGGCCAGCAGGTCGTTGAACTTGGGCGATCGGAACCCGGAAATAATGGTTGTCCGCCGCGCGGCAAAGTGCTTTGCGGCTGCCAGCACTGCCGCAAGGAGGCGCGGATCGAGATCCGTCTGCACGTTGAATCCCCGGCAGCGAAAAAAATATCGCAGGAGCTGCGGATCGGGCGTGGCGCCATCGAACACCGGCAGGGCTTCCCTCGAATGAATGTTGTACAGGGTTGTGAGCAGTGGCTGGACACCCGGACGCCGCGACGGGGCCATCCAGCGGGCGCAGGCTTTTTCGGCTTTGTCGCCATAACTGTCCTGCAGCCGGGTTTCCGGCGGTCGGAGGTCGTCTTCTTCCGCGGGCATCTCACATACGGGACCATCCGGCAGAGACCCGTCCGGGGCGCCGGCCCCGCCGCTTGCCGGCAGGATAACCGGCGACAGGGCCAGGAACCAGAGTCGGCACAGGCGGATGCGGACGGTGGACATGGTCCCGGTGTAGCAATCCGGAAGGTCTCCTGTCCAGTATCCGGCCGGTTGTCAGGCGCAGCCCGAGCCCGTATAGTGTCGCCCGGACAGCTTTTTGAGGGAGAGCGACATGCGAAAAAAACCAACGGACAGAACTGGATGGATGCGGGCGTTTTTCGCCCTGTGCGCCTGGGCCATCTCCTGCGGCGAACCGGGAGCCGGCACGGACATTCCGCCGGACGGCGGGCCCAGCGACTACCAGAAAATCATCAAGGAGGCCTACGACGCCAAGTCGAAAGGCGACAACGGACAGGCTCTGCGGCTGTTCGAACAGGCCGCGGATCTCGTGGTGGCGGGCAGCGAAATCCACGCTTCGTCGCTGGACGACCGGGCGTCCGTGCTGATGCGCATGGGCCGCGTAAAGGAAGCGGAACGCCTGTTCGCGCAGGCCATCGACATCCTTGAAAAAATCAACGGCAACCGGATGCTGCGGCAGGGCATCGAAAGCCGCCTGACCCTGGTGGAGGATCTGCGCGCGGCGGGCGTCACCTGTCGCGAACCGGCCCGCTGGACCGATCCGGAAAAACCCTATTTCCCCAACGTGGAGCGCGTCCAGGAGGCCCTTGGCAAACTCGGTGAAAAGCTGGCTGACTGCGCGCCCCGGCCCCTGGAACAACCGGTCACCATGCGCATCACGGTGAGCGGCGACGGGCACTTTGTCAACGCACAGGCGAAGGGTACCTTTGAGGGAACCGATGTGGAAACGTGCATCGTCGACCGCCTGCGCAAGCTGGTGCCGGACGCCGGGCTGCCCGCCTTCGGCGCCTGTTTCCGCGGTTTCACCTGCCCGTTCATGGTGGGCCGTCACGAACCGCCGCAGGCCCCGGCGCCACCTTCCTCCACGGAGGCCGTCCCTGACGGCATTCCACCCGAAAACGCCGCCCGCACCGACATGCCGCCCTTCGATGCCGCCCGGACCGGCGCCACGGCGCTGCTTCAAGCGTACGGAGAAGGAAAACGGGACGCGGCCCTGCCGTTCTTCTTTCCGGCGGACGCCTTCAACCTGGTCAAGGATTCACCGGACCCGGCGCGGTACCACCGCAAACTGGTCGGCTGGTACCTGGAAGACGTGGATCTGGAATCGGCCCGGTTCAAGGGCGCGCAGTGGACGCTGAAATCCCTGTCACCGGGGGTCTGCCGCTGGAAAAAACCCGGCGCCGAGGCCAACCGGATCGGCTACTGGTCCTGTACGGGAAACACGGGCGTCGCCACCGCGCCGGGAAAACCCGATCAGAAATTCGATATCCGTGTGATGATCAACTGGGGAAAGAACTGGTATGTCACGCACCTGCGACCGATCCGGCCGTAAGAAAAGCACCTGCCGGAGGGACGCTCAGTCGCACTTGTCTTCCATGTCTTCAAAATCGTCGTTGCATTCCTCCATATCGCAGTCCTCCTTATTGAGGCAGCGCATGGCCTTACGGAAGGCGATTTCACAGCCGGCGTCTTCATCATTGGCGTCATCGACGCACTCGTCCACGTCAAAATCAATATCATAGTAATCACCGTACCAATCCTCCATGCATTCCTCCATCCGTTCACAGGCGATGCGGTTGCAGCCCATGGCAAACAGGAAGGACGCCGCGATCAGAGCTAAAAAAATCTTTGTCTTCATAAAATGACCTCTCTTTCATACCGGTTGATGTTCGAGTGACTTGAAAAAGCTTACGGGGCGCCACGCAGCCGCGCAAGCAATTTTATTCCAGCGACACCGCGATTTTTCCGTCCCGTCACCCGGCATCGAAAGACCTTGAATTTTATTCACACTTCCGGGAATAAGATTTCCCCCGTTCTGTTCAACGGACGTTTATCTTCAGTCAATCGGTACCCCGAGGGAGGTAGAAGAATGATCAAAGTGACAGACCTTTCAAAATCCTACGGCGCCGTACAGGCGGTCCGGGACGTCAATCTGGAAATCCGGAAAGGCGAAATCGTGGGGCTTCTGGGACGCAACGGCGCCGGCAAGACCACCATCATGAAGATGCTCACCGGGTATCTGGAGCCATCCGCGGGCCGCATCGAGCTGGCGGGACTGGACGTGGTGACCGACCGCACGGCCGTCCAGCGCCGACTGGGCTACATGCCCGAAAACGCGCCCCTCTATCCCGAAATGCTGGTGCAGGAATACCTGATGATGGTGGCCGCCCTGCGGGACATCCCGCTGGAAAAACAGCGCGAAATGGTCCTTGAAGCGGTAAAGGCCACGGGCATCGAGAACTACCTCACCCGCCCCATCGGCACCCTGTCCAAGGGCTATCGTCAGCGGGTGGGCATCTGCCAGGCCATCGTCCACAAGCCGGAAGTGCTCATTCTGGACGAGCCCACCAACGGCCTCGACCCGGTGCAGATCGTCGAAATCCGCCACCTGATCAAATCGCTGGCAAAGACGGCTACAGTGATCCTGTCCACCCACATCCTGCAGGAAATCGAAGCCGTGTGCGACCGGGTGCTCATCCTGATTGACGGCGCCCTGGTCAAGGACGCGCCCCTCTCCGAATTCCTCACCTCCAGCCACGTGACCATTTCTCTGGAAGAAAAGGCGACCGCCGCGGAGCTCGCCACCGTCACCAGCGCCATTGATGGCCTCGGCACCCCCGAAGCCGTGGGCAATGACAGCCAGAACAGTGGCTATCGCCTCTGGAGCATCCCGTTCAAAGGCGACAAGGCCCCCGTCGCCGACCTGGTCCGCGCCGTGACCGCAAAGGGCTGGAACACCGCCCAGGTCACCGCCGCGCCGCCCAGCCTCGAAAAGGCCTTCGCTTCCCTCATGACGGAGCACGGCCGCCGCACCGACAAGGAGAAAGCCGCATGAATGCTGTAAAGATCATCACCGCCAAAGAGCTGCGCGCCTGGTTCCTGTCACCGGTGGCGCTCATCTTCCTGGGGATTTTCCTCGTCGCCAACCTGTTCACCTTCTTTTCCTACTCCACCTTCTTTGCGCGCAACATCGCGGACGTGCGACCCATGTTCGAGTGGCTGCCCATCCTGCTCATCTTTCTGGTGGCGGCGGTCAGCATGCGCTCCTGGAGCGAGGAGCAGGCGGGGGGAACTCTGGAAATCCTGATGACCATGCCCGTCAGCACCCTGGCGCTGGTGCTCGGCAAACTGCTCGCCGGCATCGTCCTGGTCGCCATTGCACTGCTGCTTACCCTGCCCCTGCCCATCATGGTGTCCATCATGGGCGACATCGATGCGGGACCGGTGGTGGGCGGCTATGTGGGGGCCCTGTTCCTCGGCACCACCTACCTGGCCATCGGCATGTGCGTGTCCGCCCGCACGAACAACCAGATTGTGGCCCTGATGCTGACTGCGGTCATCGGCGCCCTCTTCTATCTCGTGGGTTCGAACACGGTCACGTCGTTTGTGGGCACCGATACCGGTGAATTCCTGCGGGCCCTGGGTTCCGGCAGCCGCTTCTACAACATCGAGCGGGGCGTCCTCGACCTGCGGGACATCTTCTATTACGTCAGCGTGGCGGCATTCTTTGTCGCACTGAACATCCACTTCATCGACATGAAGCGGGTGGACACGGTGGCAACGGCGGGCCGCAGTCGCGCCCTCGCACGGATGCTGACCATGGTGCTGCTGGGCGCCAACATGATCGCCGCCAACGTGTGGCTGGCGCCCATCGGCGCGGCCCGGGCCGACCTCACCGAGGAGGGCCAGTTCTCCATCAGCGACTCCACCGAAAAAATCCTCGACTCCCTCGCGGAGCCCGTGCTCATCGCCGGCTATTTTTCGGACAAGACCCATCCCCTTCTCGCGCCGCTGGTTCCCGGCATCCGGGACTTCCTCTCCGAGTACGAAAATGCAGGCGGCGGAAAAGTCTCCGTCCGATTCGAAAACCCCAACGCCGACGAAGAGCTGGAGCAGGAAATCGCCCAGTCGTACAACATCAAGCCCCTGCCCTTCCGCGTGGCCGCGCGGCACCAGCAGTCGGTGGTGAATGCCTACTTCCACATCCTCGTGAAATACGGCGACGAATACGCGGTGCTCTCCATCGACGAACTCGTCGAAGTGGACCAGAACGCGGACGACGTAAAAGTGCGGCTGCGCAATCTTGAATACGACATCACAAAGGCCATCAAGAAGGTCAGCAGCGGATTCCTCTCCATCGAATCGGTGTTTGCCAACATGAAGGACGCCTCGAAGCTCACCTTCTTTGTCACCCCTTCTTCCCTGCCCGAAGACGCGAAGAAGATTCCCGAATACGTGCAGAAAGCGGCGCAGGAACTCGAAAAGAAGAGCGGCGGCAAATTCCGCTTTGAGCAGGTCGATCTGGACGCAACCCCCGCACGCAAGCAGGAAGCCGTCGAAAAATGGGGATTCCAGCCCATGGCCACGGACATCTTTGCCGAACAGACCTTCTTTTTACACCTGCTGCTCGAAACCGGCGACAAGGCCCAGCGGATCGTCCTGCAGGGCGAACCCACGGAAGCCGCCATCCAGAGCGCCATCGAAGGCGCGTTCAAGCGCAGTACCCCGGGCTTCATGAAGACCATCGGCATTTTCACCAAGAAACCGGCACCTCCCCAGCAGAACCCGAACATGCCGCCCCAGATGCAACCGCCCCAGGAACGCCCCGAATTCCAGAATCTGGAACAGCACCTGTCCCAGGAGTTCAAGGTGCAGCGGGTGGAGCTGGCCGACGGCCGGGTGCCCGGGGACATCGACGTGCTGATCGTCGCCAAAACCGGGCCCATGACGGACGAACAGAAGTTCGCCATCGACCAGTACCTCATGGGCGGCGGTGCGGTCATTGCCCTGGCCGGCGACAAGTTCATCCAGGTGGATCAGGCGGGCATCTCCGGCGTGGACGACGAATCGGGACTGAAGGAGATGCTGAAGACCTGGGGCGTCGCGGTTCAGGACGGCTTTGTCATGGACGCGCAGAACGCGAGCTTCCCGGTGCCCGTGCAGGAACGCCGCGGCATGTTTGTCATGCGCAAGGTGCAGATGATGGATTACCCGTTCTTCCCCGACGTGCGCAAAGAGGGCTTCCAGGAAGATCACATCGCCGTCTCGGGCCTTCAGAACATCATCTTCAACTGGGGTTCCCCCATTGAGGTGGAAAAACGAAAGGACGTGAAGGCCGAGGTACTGCTGCGCACCACCGATCAGGCCTGGACCCGCGACGCGCCGGAAATCCTGCCCACCTCCATGGAAACCGCCGCCGTGGAATTCGCGGCGCCGGACCAGACAAAGCAGTATGCCCTGGCCGCGGCCCTCGAAGGTCGCTTCACCAGCTATTTTGCCGACAAGCCCTCTCCCCTCTTCAAGGACACCGGCGCTGCGCCGCAACCGGACGCGGCCGATGGCGACGCCGCCGCGCAGAAAGAAAAGGACCTCACCGGACGCACGCTCAAGGAAGCCGCTGCCGGCGCGCGACTGGCGGTCATCGGCTCTTCGGAAATTCTCTCGGACCTGACCGCCGGCGTGGGCGAACAGGTTACCGGCAACATGTACGCGTCCAACTTCCAGTTCGCCCGCAACCTCATCGACTGGGCGGTGGCTGACACGGACCTGTTGGAAATCCGCACCAGCGGCACACTGGCGCGAACCCTGAAACCCATGGATGACAAAAAAACCGGCATCTGGGAAATGGCCCAGTATCTGTTCATCCTGATTGCTCTTGGCGCACTGGTGGCCGGCTCCCGGGGACGCCGGCGCAACGCGAAGTCCATTGCCGCAACGGAGGGTGGAAAATGAACAAGCTGAACAGGACATTGCTCATTGTACTGGGCATTCAGGTACTGCTGGCGGTTGCCGCGTGGGCCCTGCTCCACCGGCCGCCGGTGGAAGTGAAAAAGACAAAATTCCTTTCCGTCGCACAGGCGGACATCACGGCTGTCGACATTACAGCCATTCAGGGCGAAGACGAACAGGAGCCCATTCGCCTGACCCGGAAAGACAAAGGCTGGTCGCTGGCCACGGCGGACGATTTCCCGGTCAAGCAGGAACCCGTCGACAAGCTGCTCGCCCTGATGGACGGCATCAAGGTGGATGCGCCCATTGCCACCACGGCAGCGAGCCACGTCAAGCTGAACGTGGCGAAGGACGCCTTTGATCGAAAAATCACGGTGACCGCGGGCAGTAAAAAGACAACCTTCTTTGTCGGTCGCGGCGGACGTTCCACGGCCTGCGTGCGGATGGACGGCAGCAACGATGTCTACGAGGCGCCGGGCCTGTCGGTCTGGGATATCAATTCCCGGTCCAACGCCTACATCGAAACAAAGTACGTGGATGCGGAGGAAGGGATGCTGTCGGAAGTCACCGTGACCAACCCGAAGGGACAGCTGCAGTTCAAAAAGCAGGACGGCAAGTGGACCATTCCCGGCATGGAAGCAGCACCTGTGGCACCCGCGACCAAAAAGGATACCGCCGCCGTCAAGGTGCCGGATGAACAGGCGATCGCCAGCCTCGTCCGCAAGCTGGCGTCCATCACCATCGCCGAGCCCGTGGGCAGAACCGCGAAAAAGGAACACGGCCTCGACAACACCACAGTGGTCACCCTTTCGGGAACAAAGGACGACAAGCCCTTCCGCATCACCTACACCGTGGGCGCCAAGCTCGACAACCATCGCATTATCAAAGCCGCCGACAACGACTTTATCGTGCGCGTCTCCGCCTATTCGGTGGACAGCGCCGTGGACAGCGTGGTGGACAACTTCCTCAAGGAACCGCCGGCCGAAGGGGAAAGCGAGCCCGCCGAACCCGAAGGCGACATGGGCGATATTCCCCCCGAAGTGCTGCAGCAGCTCCAGATGCAGGGCATGCAGGGCATGCAGCTCCCGCAGTAGTCCACTCCTCTATTCCTCCCCGTTTATTCGGGAGACGCCTCTGCCGTTGTCTATTCGCGTCCGTGGAGCAGCTTGCGGAACACCGGCGTGAACGCCAGCGCCACCGCGGCCAGGGCGAAGGTGGACACCACGAACAGCGCAAAGTAGTCCCCCTGCCCGCCGAACCGCAGGCCGAAGAACGACAGGCGCACTTCGCCGCTCTCGATGCGCCGCAAAAATCCCGCCACCACGCCGCCGCCCACGTTGGCCACCACGCTGGAGAGAAACCAGATGCCCATGAGGAATGACACCCACTTCGCGGGGGCCACCCGAGTCACAAACGACAGCCCCGTGGGCGAGAGGCAGAGTTCGCCCATGGTGTGCAACGCATAGGTGGCCGAGAGCCAGATGATCCCCACTTTAACGCCTTTTGCGGCCAGGGCGCCCGCGGCGACCATCACACAGTATCCGGCGCCCAGGAGAAACAGTCCCATCGCGATTTTCAGGGACTGGGTGGGGTTCATATTGCGCCGTCCAAGGGCGCTCCACATCATTGCAAACAGGGGCGCCAGCAGGATGATGAGGATGGGGTTGATGGACTGGAACCAGGTGAAGGGCATCTCCCATCCGCCGACCATCCGGTCGGTATTGTCCCGCGCAAACAGGTTGAGGGTGGAGCCCGCCTGTTCGAAGCCCATCCAGAACAGTGCGTTGAAAAAGATGAAGCACAGAACGGTGAACACGGGGCCCCGATCGGCAGGCTGCTGCATGCGCACAAAGACGATGCACAGGGCCAGCAGGGTCGCGAGCGCCAACACCGTCACAACAGTGCCGGGAACCGCGGCCAGCACCGCCGTTCCGATGCGCGCCAGCAGACCCGGCCCTCCGGCAAAATGAAACAGGCCGGCAAAAAAGGAGAGCAGCAGGGCAACGCCGATGAAATGGGGCACCAGGTTCCGTGCACCCTCCGGCGGCATACCGATGCCCGCCAGTGTGCGGGGACGTCCCCACAGATAGACACACAGCCCCAGCACCATGCCCACGGCCGCGGCGCCGAACCCGTAGTGCCAGCCCACCTTTTCGCCCAGGGTGCCACACACGAAGGCGGACAGGGCCGCCCCCACGTTGATGCCCATGTAAAAAATGGAAAAGCCGCCGTCCCGCCGGGCATCGTGTTCGGCATAGAGCTGGCCCACCATGACAGAGACGCAGGGCTTGAAGTGGCCCGTGCCCAGCACGATGAGGGCGAGACCGGCGATGAAGACGGCCATGCCCGCGTCACTGTATGCCAGGGCGCCCAGTCCCGAAACGGCGAGCACGGTGTGTCCCAGGGCGATGGCCACCGCGCCGGCAATCATGGATCGATGGGTGCCGATGAGGCGGTCTGCGATGACGCCGCCGATGAGCGGGAAAAAATAGGCGAGACCCGTGTAGGCTCCGTAGAGGTGCATGGCATCGGCCTCCGGCCACCCCCGCCCCGAGAACGCGGCGTTGTCCCGCAGCACATCGAACACCAGGTAAGGCACCAGCAGGGCCCGCATGCCGTAATAGGAAAACCGCTCCCACATCTCCACCACAAAGAGGGTGGCGAGTCCCCGCGGATGTCCGAAAATCGTTCGTTCCGCCATCAGAACCCCGCGCTCCGGATGCCGCGAAGAGTGGCGGCGGACACTTTCCAGGTGCCGTCGTCCTTTGCAAACGACAGCGACAGATAATATGGATCGGCCACCTGCGCGGCCTGCTGTACCCATTCCTGCGGACTGTTCACCAGCTCGCGCACACCGGGAACGTCCTTTCCCTCCCGCAGGATGATAAACGGGAGATTCACCGAAGCCTCCCCTGCATCGGTAAAGAGCTCCACGTCATAGGCCGGGTGGGAAATGGTGAACTTCCCGTACTGCCGGAAGGCCATGAGCAGAGTGAGGCTCACTTCCCGGCGGTCCCTGGCACCCGGATGGGCCGTGAACCTGTCGGTGGTCAAAGAGAGAAGCCCTTTCACGTCCCGCGCCTCTGCCAGGGTCACTCCGGTGGCAACGATTCTACGGATTTCCGCTTCATCGTCCGTCTTTGCGCAACCGGCCAGGGACAGAAGCGACAGCACCACAAACAGAATCGATTTCATGTTTACCTCGTCCAAACAGCGCGGGGCTGCGAATATGCCGGTTGCCTGATTGGAACGACGCGCTAGAATAAAAGTCAAAGAGATTGTCATGCATCAACCCACCCATCTCCTCATGCTTCTTTTTTCCCTTGTTGCCCTGCTGATGCCATTGTCTTCCGCTGCCCAGTCGGTCCGCGATCTGGTGAACACCACCGTAGATGACGGCCTCGAAAAGGAAAAAGAAAAGGCAAAGGCAAAAAAAGAAAAGAAGGAAGAAAAGAAGGCGCAGAAAAAAGAGGCGGACAGCAAGGAAAAGAGCGCCGCATCAGAGAAATCGGAAGGTCCACCGAAGACGGCCGACGAAAAGAATGAACCGGAGAAAACGGAACCCACCGCGAAACCGGAAAAGGGAAAGACCCTCCATTTCGATTCCAGCGAACCCGAGAAGGAGATTCCGCCCGAAGAAAAGCTGCCGAAGCGGGTGCTGCACGAGTACATCCAGCTCGATCCCGCCGTGGGCGGCGGCTACCACGGATGGGTCCCCCAGCAGTACCCCACCCTGGAATCGAAGATGGCGAGCTACTTCACCTGGTCCGTCGACATGAAGGGCCGTTTCTTCAAATACGTGAACCTGAAGAAAGGTTACTACGAGTCCAACGGCGCCTCCCCACCCCGGCTGCCCTACCGATCGGACGCGGCGAAATACGGTTCCTGGGCCCTCAAGGCCGCCTGGTTCCTGATGGAGCTGGGCGTGCCCATCGCCAAGGCCTGAGAGCCGTCGGTCCGTTACGAAACAAGGGCATTCCAGACCAACGCCCGTTCGAAGAGCGACGAGGGCGTGTGCATCGTGAAGTTCGGGTCCGACGCGGACGAGGAATGTACGGACTACCGCACCCGGTTCAGCATGATTTCCAGCATGGAGACCGCCGTGCTCGGCGTCACGTATTACCCATCAAAGAATCCGTCGCCGGTCACGGAGGACACAAAGGGAAAGAAACCGCCCATTTTCTTCGGCCTGGGCTACCTGTCCTATGTCAAACCGTACCAGGTGACCATCGGCTCCACCGTGCTCGAAGAGCTCCTCTTTACGGGGCGCTTCTACGGCGGCGGACTGGCGCTGGGCACGAAATTCGGCGGCGGCGTGAACCGTCCCTACATTGCCATCAACACCCAGTTGGGCTCGGCGCGTCCAGGCTCACAAAGGACCTCACCCTCAACGAGGTGGCGCCTCAGGACTGGCTCATCGGCTACCTGCAGGGCACCCTGTCCGTGTCGTTCAAGTGGGCGCCGTTCAAGTTCAAACCCACCTTCCTCATCGTTCCCTCTCTGGAAGCCAACGGTGCGCTCTTCTTCTTCTTTGAAACGGACCGGCAGGAAGGAGAGGAATTCGTCACCCCCAACGTGAACCGGGACCTCATGTACACGGCCAAGCTCTACCTGATTGTCACCCTCTGAGCAGTCCACCATTGCTGGGAGTGATGTTTTGCGGAGGTTGGCGGCGGAGGATTTTCGGATGAATTGATCCGGTTTGCCGGGGCGGGCGGGGTGTTCGAAGCGCAATTCGTGAACAATTCGACGGGGCAGGAGGCGGGCAGGTGAGCAGTTTTTCGTCACAGCGCAGACC
>JAKQNG010000101.1 GCA_029565915.1 Deltaproteobacteria bacterium | reverse complement strand
CGCGGTTTTTTCTCCACCTTCTTCGGCGACGAAAACGGGCTCTGCTGCAGCACGCGTTGCATGCCCAGGGGCGCCTTCCACATCCGGTCCGCGCGGTATTTCGCGCACGCGGACTGCAGCAGCTGCGTCACAAATGCCACCAGCTTTGCGTGGGGCTTTTTCTCGAATTCCGGCGGCGGCGTCAGCGCAAACGACCACGTGCATTCGAAGTCTTCTTTTCTCACGTTCTTCTTCCAGCGACGTGCTTCGTTGTAGTCACCCCAGCGCAGGCCCTTCACTTCCACGGGCTTGTGGTCGAGCAGGTACGACAGGGACGACACGCCCCGCCAATGGGACGGCACGCCCACGAGCCCGGATTTTACGGGATTCGCCAGCAGGTACGCGTAGCGGTTCCAGAATTCGGCGTTGCCTTTGACCACCTCGTCGTCGTAGCGGCGCTGCCAGAACGTGCCCTCGCGGCCCCAGTGTTTGTTGACCGCCGTGGCGAGACATCCCTGAAAGTAATCCATGAACGCAGCGAGCTCGCCCTTTGTGTCGCGCAGCAGCATGTGAAAGTGATTCGATAGAACGACGAACGCGAAAATCTCGATGCCCCGGCCCTTTTCTTCTTTTGCGCGGGCGAGCCATTGGAGCACGAGTTCGTTGATGGCCTTTGTGGGCAGCAGCAGAAACAACTGGTGCTCGGTGCGGTTGGTGACAAAGTGGATGGCGTCCCGTTCAAGGATGCGCAGGGTGCTCAAGAGGGTGCTCCTTTTTTACAAAAAAGTTTCACCCTCTCTTTCGGCCGCTTCGGGCCGGATTGTGCCAAAAAAATTTCCGGCGCTTCACTTTTTTAAATTTCTGAATGATTCCGCCCACCGCGGAAGGGGTGCGCGACGGCGGAAAGAAAGGGCGCGGCGGCGGCAAATTGCCGGAATCGCGAATGTCCTCCTTGTGGCATTTTTCTGCGAAAGACATACAATCCCCGCATCATGAGCGACCCTTCCTCCATTCCCCCGACGGTGCCGGAGCGACCGCTCCTCCTGGTGGGCAATCCCACGTCCCACAGCGGCAAGGCGGCGCGACGCATCCAGATCGCCCGGGATCTGCTGGACCGCAAAGGGATTCCCCACCTGTTCCACCCCACCCTGCCCGGCGGCCGCACCGTGAACATGGTCCGGGATGCCATCGACGAGGAAGGCTTCCGCACGCTGGTGTACATGGGCGGAGACGGCACGTTCTACGAGGTGGCCACGGGCATCGTCACATCCCACTGTCCCGGCTGTGTGCGCATGGGCATGCTGCCATCGGGCACCGCAAACGATCAGGGCAAGTCCTTCGGCATTTCTTCCGACGAGGAGGCCCTGCCCCAGAACATCGACATCATCCTGAAGGGACACACGACGCCCCTCGACGTGGGACAAGTCACCGCCTTCGACGACAGCGGCGCCGTCCTGTCCACGGACTATTTCTTCGACTCCCTCGGATGGGGCCTGTCCGCCGCCATCCTGGCCGTGCGCAACAAGGACAAGGAAACCGTCGAGCGCCTGCCCGTCATCCGGGACATGTACCGGGACCAGGCCGTCTACGTTCGCGCGGCCATTCAGGAGTTCGCCATGAACTGGCTCACGGGAGATCGCTTCAGCGCCGAAATCGAAGTGGACGGGGTCACCCACTTCTGTGACCACCTCTCGGACCTGATCATCAGCAACACGCTGATTTATGCCGGCGAGTGGATTGTGGATCCGGACGCCTCCGCCAGTGACGGCATGGTGGAAATCGCGCCGTTCAGGGGACTGCGGGACTGGACCAGTAAAATCATTCTGCGGCACCGGAAGGTTCCCGTGCGGGAGGAGATGTTGAACCGTATCGGCATCTCCCATGCACCCCACTTCAAAGGCGCCCATGCGCGGATTCAGATCCTGCGCCCCCAGGTGGACCGTCGACTGCCGGCCCAGCGGGACGGGGAGGAATTCGTCCTCGCAGACCACTACACCATCGACGTGCTCCCGCGCCTTCTCTCCCTCATTGTTCCGAAAAATTTCCAATGGGTGTGATTTTCAAGTAGTCTGTCGGCACATGACCGAAGAACACAACAGGAGGGGTCAATTCCGCCGATATGCGGATCGGCGGGTGGCCGCCCTCCTCGAACTTCACGAAATTCTCTTTTACGATGCGCCGGGACCGGAACGGGACCTGCGATTCTTCCGGTCCGTCGCCGAGGACTTTCAGGTTGATCGCACGGCGCTGCTGACCATTTCAGAAGGGTTTCCCGTCCTTCGCCACCTGACCGGCAACTGGGGCACCCTGACAATCGGCGATTCCCTCCTCGGGGACGGCGTGAAAAAGATTGTCGAAGCCCACGGCACCTTTGACGGTGCCCTCACCCTGTCCAAGTTCCGCCGGTCCTCCCTCTTCCAGAGCGACGAGTGGAACGCCCTGTGGGCCCGGGACCTGACCGAACCCGCAACCGCCATGCTCAGCGTGCCCGTCCGCCCGAGACAGGGTACCGCCCTGCTCTGGCTGGTGCTTGACGCCAGCAGCCGGGAGTGGAGCAGTCACGATCGGGACCTGTCCGAAGAAGAGGCCCATCTCATCGGCGTCCTGCTCGACCGGGGCCAGTTCGCCGTATCCCTCTGACCACCGTCGTGACCCGTTCTTCGCGCAACTTCTCGAATTTTCCGGCGGCTGGCGCATCTAATCAACAGACCAACCTGTCAAGGAGGACAACCATGCGATTCCTTCCCATCTGTGCAGCGGCCCTGCTGATCGTTCTGCCGGCCATCACGCGGGCTCAGGAGCCGGACTTCAACGAAGAACTGATGATGCTGGAACTGCAACCCGAAGAAGCACTCATCCTCATCACCATTGCCGACCGCCAGAACAAAGCGATGAGCGGAGTGGTCATTTCCGTTTCACGCAATGGCAAACCCTTTTCGACGGAGGTGTCCGACAATGAGGGAAAGGTGTTTCTCATCGTTCCCACGCGAGCCGTCTACGACATCACTTTCCTGTCCCTTTCCGGCGACGTCTCCGACCACGCGGAGCGCTTCGAAATCGACGAGCGTCCCGAGCAGCGCTACAGCCTCACCATGACCTACACTGCAGTGGTTCGAAAGGAGTTCGTCCTCGAAGGCGTTCAGTTCAATACCGGCACTGCGGTGCTGAAACCCGTGTCCCACAAAAAACTCAGCCCTCTCATCGAATACATGAAGACGAAGCCGCGCATCCACATCGAGCTGTCGGGGCACACGGACAATCAGGGTGATCCAGAAGCCAACCTGCTCCTCTCCGAGGAACGGGCAAAGGCTGTGCGGGCATACATCGTCAGTCAGGGCATCGACGAACACCGCATCGCGGTCACCGGCTTCGGCGACATGAAACCCGTGGCCGACAACCGGACCGAAGCGGGCCGCGCAAAAAACCGCCGCACGGAAGTGCGCATCATCGAATAACAGAGGCGGAATCGATGGTCACCACGTCCAGGTCATGGCCGAGAACTACCTCGCCGTCATAACCGGCGGTCACTTCGTCCTGCAGCATGGCGTCCGTACAGCCGAACCGGAGCAGGTGGGTCAAAACCAGTTTCCCTGGCCGCGCCTCCATTGCGATGCGGGCGAGCTGAACGCCGGACGTGTGAAACGCCGCGTGGTATTTCTGCCAGTCGGGAGGACCTTTTCGAAAGCCCTGTTCGCAGTACACTTCGTGCAGCAGGATATCGCAGCCGTCGCACATCCGCGCGATACGATCGTCAGGTGCTGTGTCACCGGAGATGACAATCTCGTCCCTGCCGGAATCGAACCGGAAACCGAAGGCGTGGGGAAAATCGCCGTGGGAAACGCGAAAGGCCCTCACGGTCACACCATTTCGCGAATACACGATGCCTTCGCGGATTTCGTGGACGCGCACTGAAGAGGCCACCGACTCCTGGGACTCCGCCGTTTCGCGGACATGGATATCCTGTTGCCAGGCCGCCAGCAGGTGGTCGACCATCGTACGCGTTCCTTGCGGACCGAATACGTCAACACCGCCCCGGCGACCGATGATCCACGGAGTGAACAGCACGTCCGGAAGCCCCAGCGTGTGGTCGGAATGCAGGTGTGTGAGAAAGATGATGCCAAGAGCATCGGGTCGCAGGGCGGAAATGCCCCGCTCATAGGCCGCCTGTGCCCGCCGGACCACGCCCGCACCGGCATCCACCAGCAGCGCCTGATCGCCGGCGATAATCGCTGCGGCCGGTCCACTGGAAGCCGTTTCCGGAATCGGTGTGCCCGTGCCGAGCAGCACGAGTTGCAGGGGCGGCCCGTTCGGGGAGGCGCTTTTCCCGACTGGCGCCGCGACACTGGTTTTAACAGATGTTCCGTCCCCGCAGGAAGTCGCCAGGAAGCACAGGAGAACCGCAGAAAGCAACCGTTTCATCACTCCAGCCTAGCGGACTTCCGCCATCCCGCAAAGACCGTTCCATATCGCTGGGAGTGATGTTTTTTCAGGGGCGGATCATTTTTTTGGCACAATTTCCGCCAAACGGCCGAAATACACATCGAGGAGGTGTCCCATGGGTATGCGTCCACGATGGATCCGTTCCGACCACGTCATTGCCAGCACGCAGCGCACCGTTGACCGCCAGTTCCTCTTCCGGCCCGACCCCCGCGTCTGC
>JAKQNG010000060.1 GCA_029565915.1 Deltaproteobacteria bacterium | reverse complement strand
TGCAGGCCGGTGCCACAGAGGAACCCTTGAAGGCACAGGCATTGCTGCAGGTCACCGATACCGCCGCCTGGTTCATCGAGGACAAGGACAAAACGGTTTTCTGGCTCAACAGCCTCAAGACCGGCGAACCCCTCCGCGATTTCACCGTGGAAAGCCTCTCCACCGGCGCTTCCGACACAACCGATGCCGGCGGGTTGGCCACGCTGATGCGCATTCCCGTCCCCGAGGAAAAACAGTCCCTGCCGGAATACTACCTGCTCCGGCATGACAATGGCGATGTGTCCGTCTACAACAGCGGATACCCGTCCATCACCGGCAATGGCACCAGCGGCCGTTCCATCTGGCCGTCCAGGACAGAGGAGGGCAACTACTGGCGCTATGCCGGGCTGGACCGCACCCTCTACAAACCCACGGACACCGTCCATTTCTGGGGCTTCGCGCGTCATCGCGCCACCGGTGTTTCCCCGCAGGCCGTCACCGTGGAGCTGGCCCAGGGCGGCTGGATGTATCCGTGGATGGACACCCGTTCCAGCTACTGGTTCCCCATGCTGCAAAAGCCGCTGATGACCCTGTCCCTGCCGGTTGAAAACGGCGTGTGGGACGGCAGCCTCAGCCTGCCCAATCTGGAAACCGGCTATTACACCCTGTCCGTGAAGCAGGGAGACGATGTCATCTCCGTCTCCGGCTTCTCCGTGGAAAACTATGTGAAGCCCGCCTGGCAAATCACCGCCACCGCGGACAAAAAGGCCATCAAACCCGGTGAGACCGTGAACTTCACCGTTCAGGCCGCCTTCTTTGACGGCACGCCGGTCGCCAACCAGTCCATCCGCTACAATCTGCAGGAGCCGGACGGGTTCCGCGAGGGCGAAGGAAAAACGGACATTGACGGCAACCTGACCATTTCCTATCAGGCAAAATTCTTCGAGGGACAACAAGGCCAGTGGTGGACCTCGCTGTACGCCACCGCGGAGCTGCCGGAAACCGGCGAGGTCACCGCGTCCGCGCAGGTACAGGTGTTCCTCAACGATGTCTGGGTGGACACTGCCGGCGACATTGTGCCGAAGGCGGACGCCGACGACTTTTCCAACCTGAACCCTGTGCAAAACGGCGTCATGACGCCTGAAAAGGCTGCGGGCGAATCCGCCGGGCAGGCGAATCCCAACGCAAATCGCGATATCGACCGTGTGGGTCGCATCATCGCGGACGTCCATCTGGTGGATCTGGATCCGCTCAACCAGGCGAATGCCGAAACAGACGTCCAAACGCCTCCGGAATTGTATGGAAACACACGCCCCTACAATTCAGAAACCCCGGATTTCCGCGGCCCGGCCAAAGCCGGCCAGGTGTTCCGCGCCACCATCACCCGCACCACCTGGGAACGCGTGGAAAGGGGTGAGGAATACGATTTTGTGAACAAGGTCGTCATTCCCCGATATGAATACCGGGAAAAACGGGAAACCTGGAAGACCGGCACCTTCACCTCCGACAAGGATGGCCGCGCGGTGTTCGTGTACGACATTCCCGCCGGCACCGAAGGGTCTTTCTCCGCGAAGATCGAAACCGTGGATGGCGACAACCATCCCATGGAATACAATATCTGGTTCTCCGAACGGGGCTACGGCTATCCCGGTTCCGTCTGGCACACCCTTGAAACAGACAAGCAGGCGTATCGGGATGGCGATACGGTCACCGCCACCGTGGTCCGCAATGATGAGACGCCGGTCACCGGGCGCACGTTGTTCGTCTCCTCCTGGCAGGGCATCCAGACCGTGACTCTTGAGAA